>WJMF01000231.1 GCA_014728085.1 Candidatus Zhuqueibacterota bacterium | reverse complement strand
TCCCAAACTGGCCAGGCGATAATCCCGGTCCAGCTTTGCCATACCATTGATGCTGTAGGAAAACGTGTCATAGCGGCTTCTAAAAATTTCCTTGTCATCGATAAAAAAAGCAATCTTGTAGGCACTGAATTTGTTGTGTATACCATCCATCTGATCATAGGCGGATACGCCAAAGGCAAAACGCCCGTTTACATCGATCGTATCGGCAATTTGATATTCTCCCGGTCTGATATATACGGTCTCTTCAACCAGCGGTCGCCAGTCATTTTCAACATGCGAATAAGCGTCCAAAGGGGTGACGGAAATACGCCGGATAATCGGAGAGATGGTGTCCTTGACCTTGTACCCCAGCAGCAACGGATTAAAGGGCTTGTTACCGCGATCCCGAACTTCAAAATGCAGGTGCGGATAGCCAATTCCGGTCTGGCCGCTATAACCGATGAGGTCGCCCTGTTCAACCACAAAGCGGTCTGCGGAAGGCCACAGCTGCACGGCATATTTGCCCTCTTTTTGTTGTTGTTGCCAGACATACTGTTCTATTTCATCGTTAAACGCTTTCAAATGGCCATAAACGACAATTTCTCCCGTATCGAGGGTCAGATAAAGCGCCTTGCCATAGCCATAGGGAGAAACACGAATACGTGAAATATGTCCCGGGCGTATGGCAAACACCTTATAACCTTCCCGGCCCCAGGTTTTGATATCGATTCCGGCATGAAAGCGACCCGGACGGGATTCCGCAAAGGTGGATGTAAGGCCACGACTGGCATCTGTTGGCCAGATATAGTCCTGAGCCGGGGTCAAGTTAGAAAGAGAAAAAAACAACCCGAGTAAAAAAAATCTGCACAAACTGCTCTGCATCATAAAAGCGACCATTACCTTTCCGTTTTACCTGATCACGCTGTCGAGCACGGCTGCCAGTTCTGCGGTTTGATGGCGCCGGTTGTAAAGCGAAAGATCGATGTTGTTTTCTAAATACAAGTCTTTGGATTTAGTCAAGATAAACTCTATGGTTTCTGCTATTTTTTCCGCATCTCCATAGGCGACCCGGGTTGCTCCGGGTATCGCCGATAAGAGCTGTCTGATTTCAGCCACATCGGTAATGGCCAATATATTTTTTTGTGCCCCGATATACTCGTATGTTTTTCCCGGAATAAACCGATCCTCCTTGCGACCGCGGGCAATCAAAACGAGTGCATCTGCATCAACCACATATTGAAGCGCCTGCCGGTGGCTCTTGTAGGATATAACCTGAACCACCTGATCCAGTCCGAATTGCCGAACCATATCGCGAAAATTTCCCAGCGCATCATAACCGACAAACTGAAACAAAAGGATTGTTTTCAAATCGGGTTTTCGTTTGAGCAGGAGCTGGATTGCCTCGAGCAGAGGTCCGGGATGACTAAATTTGGTAACAGAGCCGCAGTGACAAAATACAACTTGTCGCTTTGCTCTGCGGTTCGCTTTCGGATAATCATCGGGGTCAAAACCATTTGGAATATAATAAAATTTTTTCTCATTATCCAACAAAAGTTGATCGATAATGCCGGTTGTTACACCGATAACGGCATCCGCCCGTTTAACAACGCTGCGCTGCAACCTTTTATTCATATAGCGGTGAAACCACGTCGGTTCCTGAACCACCACACCACCCGACCAGCTGTCGCGGAAATCCGCAATCCAGGGTATTTGATATTTTCCGGAGATGTGCCTCGCCAATAAATGTACGGAATGCGGTGGTGACGTTGAAAAAACAGCATCAAAACGGTACTGTTTGTGCAATTTCCTAACGACTTGCATGGCATGAAGATGCCACAGGCGTTTCAGATCGGGCAGACAAAAAAAGGATAAAACTTTGTTCAGATTCAGCAAGCCCGCAGACCGGCCGGCAGCAGCTGTCTTTTTTCGCTTTCCAAACCGGTACAATATTCTCTGAGGATCAAGGGATTCGGTTCTGATGACCGGCGTGTCGCCGATATCCTGTAACAGCGATTTATCAAGACTGAAATATAAAATAGGTTTGACGGTAAGAACCACAGCCTGCCATCCGTTTTCCGGAAGATATTTGGCAAATTTGGCCACGCGTTGCGTGCCGCTCATGCCGACAGGCGGAAAATAATAAGCAATGATGAGTAGTGTTTTTTTCTTCATTTTAGCAAAAAAATTCTAATTTTCTCAATAGATTTGAACACAAGCCATTTCGCCACGCAAACCGGGTGGTTCAACATATGATGCCAGCGTTCAGCGAGAGCGGACAATTCCGTATCTTCATTCAGCTCGGATAACTTCTTGACCAGGCGAATATGCAGGCGGTGATACATTCGGGATGCCAGGCGTCTGACAGGGTATAAATCGTACCAGGTCCAGTAACCGCAATCCCATCGCGACCAGTGCTGCCTGATGGTATTCGTTCCTTGTTGCCATAATCTCGCTGCGTCATCGTCATTAAAAAAACGCCAGTAATCATAAACGCCCAAAAGGGCGAAAATGTGTCCATTGAGCACGTGAGAAGGCGGATGAGTAACGTACTCTTCAAAAAAAACGGACTGGTCTGCGATTCTGTCGACGATGCCATTCTCCTCTACCGGGTAGCGGAACGGTGTGAAGGCGAGTTTTGCCGTCTCTCTATATTTTTCTATACCGGTCAGCTGAAAAACACGCAAGAGCAGAGAAATACCTTCCCCCTGGGCCATTGCGGAAATCCAGGGAGCACGGGGCCCGTAAAACCACAGGTCAAAATCATAAATCCATGCATACATACTTTGCTGCCAGGGCTTTAAATTATCGACCAGCCAATCCGCACACTTTATGGCGATCCCGTGGTATCGAGGACGATTCAGCAAATAAAATCCGTACTGTGATATTGTAATCGGATTATATCGATTTCCGGTTTTCTTTCCATACCCGACGAGAGGCAGGCCATCGGCGTCACGTGGATAGCCAAAATCTTCCAAACCTCGCAGGTCGATATAATAGGAATTGGGGATTTTAATTCTCGTCATACTCTAGAGCAAATAATCGGTTTTAACGTTTTTCATGCTGTAAAATATATTATTCCGGGCACCGCGGAATTTTCTTTCCAGCTGATAGACAATCGATTTAATATAGTCGCGTTCGGAATTCCCGTCTGTCGGACAATTCTGCTCGATCACAGGTATATTCTGCTGTTCAATAAAATGTTTAATCATGGGTTCATCAACCAAAGCCATCGGTCTGAGCAGCGTAAATTTTCCCTTAAAGACCTCCAGCTTTGGTGTCATGGTGCTGATTTCGCGCCCAAAAATCATATTGAGAATGAGGGTCTGAATCAAATCATCTTTATGATGACCAAATACGATTTTATTACAATTCAACTCTTCCGCAATTTTGAAAATATGCTTTCTCCTTATGCGCGAACAGAGGAAACAGGGATTCATCTTGTTCGATTCTCTGTGAGCATCCGGCCCGATGCGGGTTTTAAGAGTGGTCACCTGAATTTTAAGGGATTGCAAATAATTGTTCATCTGTTTGCATCGTTCTTCCTGGCTGCCATCAAAGCCGAGATCGACATAAAGAGCATGAAGCCTCAATTCTTTGGCATATATGTGAATGCGCTGATGTAAAAGCGTGACCAGGGCCATAGAATCCGCTCCCCCCGATACGGCAAACAGGATGCAATCGCCATCGTTTAACATGTGATATTCCCAAATGGCCTTATCCAAACGAGAATTGATGCGTTTGTGTAAACCGGTCATAATTCTCCTTTGCTCTATTGAGCCAGCATCTCCTGATTTCTTATCAATTCCTCAAGGCGCCGCAGGAACCGTTCCTCTTTCCCGGGATCAATGTTCAGAGTATCCCGTCCCAGTTCAAAGGCGATTTTGATCTCGTCATATCCCAGTTTAAGATGTCCCTCTTTTAAATGTGCCAGGCCCTTGGCATAATTGAGCAAGGCAACGGTTTTTTCATCGTTGTAAAACGTTGCGATATCGAGAGCCTGATTGTAATGTTTGTGCGCCTTTGCCCACTGCTCTTGCTCTGAAAAGAGGTCTCCCAGGTTGGAATGTGCGCGCATTACATTTTCCTGATCCTTACAGCGCCTGGCCTGTGACAACGCAGATTCGTAACGAAGTTGTGCCGTGGTAAAATCCTCTTTTTCGTGATAAATCGCTCCCAGATTTATATCCACCTTGGCAAGGAGACAGGTGTCCCCCAGCATTTCAAAATACTCTTCTGCGGATAGAAAATGGGGCATGGCGGCATCTGCATTCTCCATGGCGTATTGCACGGTTCCCAGGCCAAAATGCGCCCGGGCGATGGCGACTTCATTTGCCAGCTCTCCGGCTACCGACAGATACTGCTTGTAGAGCAACAGAGCCTCATCCAGTTGACCTTCCTTGCTTACTGCATTGGCGCGTTCATACAGCGCTTCAGCGGCATCAAACGGATTATCCACTATGGAATCGACAGCTGTAGGGTCACTTTCCGCTGTGACCGAATAGAGAGATCGGACAAGGGGGAGTTGCGGTGCAAAACGGCGGGCACGATCAATACTGGCCAGAGCCAGAGAATCCATATCCAACTTGCGGTAGAGATGGTAAAAAGCAACATTGGTTAACCCTCTAAAAATTGAATCCTGATAACTGGCGAACAGCGAATCAGCGATATCGAGTTGTCGGATGGCCAAGTCGGATGAATCCGTTATCGCGCAGAAAAGGGCGTAATTATACCTCAGATAACCTTCCAGAGCAGTCGTATCCGTTGCACCAGCCAAACCCTGCTGATACAATTCATCAAGGCCGGGGTCAAAGCGGACCTCTTCACCATTTAAAAGGAGTTGATGGCCATTGAAAGCGATAGCAAAAAGTTTGGCAACGGTTGTTTTTGCTTCCTCTTCGAGATCGATATCGACCTGGTCGATGGTGTATCCCAGTTTTTCAACAACGCTCAGCCTGAGGAAGGAGCGAATCCAGGACCATTGTGCTTTTATAAAACAGAGTTCTTTTACGAAAGGGCGAACCGGTGTCCATAAGGAGATGGAATCGAGCCGGGATGGTTTCAGCAGCAATACAAAATCGTGGGTTTCGTCCTCATCTCTGCCGGCAAAGGAGATACCCATGTCTGCGTTTCGTTCTTCCAGAAGAAGATCACATCTTTTCAGCATAGAATCACTAACCGCCAGCGATTCAGCCACGACATGCAGAGAAAGGGACTGGTCTTTGGCAACGAGCTCGTTCAGATCCTCTTCAAGAGTTACTATCAGGTCGTGAACCAGAACCGAATCCACCTTGTGGGTAAACACAGCAAGGGTCAGAGTTTGCCCGGCGGGACTACCGGCAACGAGAAGAGTTAATATCAGTGTAACCATCATATGTCTGATCATAAAAATTCCTTTACATTCTATTGATAAACAAGCTGACATGAAGCGATCAGGGTGTTGGCAGATGAATAAGGGTACGGCAGCCCGATGGGATAACCGAGAACAATTCTACCGGCACCTTTTTCTGATAAAATTTTTCCAGGTTGTTTCGTACCCTGGCAACAACCGGTTTCCTTTTATCGAGTTTTTTCCCGGCGTCGTCATCAAAAGTGTCGCTGACATCGCTAAAGTCCACATGAACACTTTTTGCTTTCCGGTCAGCAACCAGGGTGATTTTGGTTTTGCTGTCATGATTTTCCGCCCCATATCGGATTGCGGTTTCGACAAGTGGCTGAAGAAAAAAACGGGGCACACAGACTTCATAACACTCTTTTGGAACATCAACCTTAACCTCCAGTCGATCCCCCAGCCGGGCCTTTTCGATTTCAAGATAAATAGAAACGCATCTTACTTCATGAGCCAAAAGTGTTGATTCTGATTTGCTCTGTGCCATAATGGCCCGTACATAATCCGCCAGATGCTGCACCGTGCTGCTCGCAGCCTCCTTGTCGATATCAATTAACGCCGTGATGTTATGCAGGGTGTTGAGAAGAAAGGTTTGATCGAAAAGAGATTTGGTTTCCGGCGGCTGAAACCGCTCTTTTTGGTTCTGATGCAACCATGAAACAAAAGAAGCGATGACCAGAGCCAGAAGATAATACCCCCAGGGATAAGCAATGGGAAGCCACAACATAAGGCCGGTTGCCACAACCAACGAAAAGCCGATGCTGATCAGAAAAAATTTCAATGTGTACTCCTCAATATGTATATTCCATGAACCGCATCAAAATATCACTATTTATGCGGTTCCGATGTATTGTTTCGATTCAACAGACTGGCCCGCTGAATGGCATCTTTGCCGAATTTGTCGCGGACCAGATCAAGAACTTTATCTATATTCCGGTTTTCCGTAAACAGGTCGAGCTGAAAACCGGTTTTCTCCAGATTGGACAATGAAACCCCCAGTAGCCTGACGGCAATATCTTTGCGATCAAATTGATTGAAAAGATCCATAACACATTGAAATATCATTTTGGTGTCATGGGTGAACTGAGACAGGGTTCTGGATCTTGTAAAAGTGGAAAAATCGGCCAGCCTTATCTTCAGGGTCACCGTGCGTCCGCTATAATCGTGTTTTCGCAGATCCCTGCTGAGCTTGTCGCAAAGCATTAGAAGCGTTTTTTCAAGCGTCTTTCCATCGTGGCAGTCCTTCAAAAAAGTGGTTTCGTGGCTCATTGATTTTGCCTGATGCCGGGTTTCCACTTTACGCTCATCAATACCGTTGGCGAGTTTCCAAAAATGAAGATATGAATTGCCGAACAATTTCTTTAATGCCGGTAACGGATAATCCGCCAATTCTCCTATAGTGTTTATCTCCTGTTGACGCAGCGTTGTTTCGGTTTTTGGCCCCACTCCCCATAATCTCGAAATCTCCAGCGGCGATAAAAATTCTTTTATACCTTCCTGAGGGACAAGTACCAGACCATCCGGTTTTTTTAAATCAGAGGCTACCTTGGCGACATATTTATTCGGCGCAATTCCAACAGAGGCTGTCAGGCCGGTTTGCGAAAAAATCCGTTCTTTCAGTCGCATACCGGTCTTTTGGGGCGTCTTGTAAAGCTTATAGGTGGAAGAGATATCAAGAAATGCTTCATCGATGCTCAACGGTTCAATATCAGGGCTGAATTCATTCAGGATGCTCATAATTTGCGACGACACCCCGGCATATCTCTCTCCTCTGGGCCGGACATAAATGGCTTGTGGGCATAGTTTATAAGCCTGTGAAATCGGCATTGCGGATCGAATACCGAACACTCTGGCCTCATAACTGCAGGTAGAAACAACACCTCGCCCCCGGCCCTGACATGGATCCGCCCCGACAACCACCGGCTTTCCCCGCCATTGCGGCTGATCGTGCTGTTCAATGGCGGCAAAAAAGGCATCCATGTCGATATGTAGTATCCAGCGTTGCATGGTTATCGGTTTTCAATTAAAGTCTGTATGGCGTTCTGCCAATCCAAATCATTCTCATAAGCAATCACCGTTAGTCCGGGACGGGTGTTGCCGAGGATCATTCTGGAGAGAAAAATTCCTTTTTTATAAAGACAGAGCACCGGTTTTTGGTGATCGAGTGCAGAACAAATTTCATAACCAACACCAAGCGAAGGATTGGATACTTCGGCAACAAGGCAATGGCATGATTTTAACCACTCCATATCGCGTTCATAGATCTGTTTCGGCGTGTGTGCGACTTCTTTGTCTAAAACACCGGGATCAATTATATGTTCCGTCAGCACATGATGATTCGTGGATTTTATATAATTAACCATGTCCACATAAGTACGTAAAAAGGCTCGTCCTCCTGAAATAGATCCTGCAAAATAGATATTCAAAACAATTCTCCTTATAAAAGAGTTGGACCTGTCAGCATATTAATAAGAGCAAATCATTTTTCCGTCAAATCAAAGGGTGGATCACAAGAGCGATCCCTGTACCGGTTAAAACAGTTTATCAAAATTCTGCAGTTTACATTTACGACTGTCCTGAAAGAAAACCTTGTATCAATATCATATAAAAAATATACTAAATTTTCCATGATTAAATTCAGTCCACTGCCTTTGCACCTAAAGATTTATTTTTCTGCTTTAACGAGGATATAAGAGCGAACACCGCTGGAGACAAGTTTTAACAGCAGAGGTTCCAAACCGCTGTAATGCACGATATGGTAAATCCATAAGGAAAGAGTCTCGAAACATCTGTGACTGGCTCGTTCAAAACGATCGGAATGAAAAATACGGTTAAGGGACTTTGCCAATATCAGAAAAAGGGCCGGAAGCTTGGCGGCATACTTTACCTCTTTTTCCAGCGTACCGCTATCCATAATGGTAAATCCGGCATTGACCGCCAGCTGCTCAAGCTCACGGGGTTGAAATGCGGTATGATAATATCCCTTTTCACAGACATCTTCCACTCCGTATGACTTTAAGGTGCCGAGACCGATCCAGACGGGTCGTTTGTGGCGGTAATTGGGCGTGGTAACAAGCGCGGAGCCGCCGGATTTGAGGACACAAAAAATCTCGCTAAAAACATCCCGAGGGGCAAGGCAGTGTTCCAGCACCTCACTGCAGAGAACATGATCAAAACTACAGGGCCGAAAACAGAGCGCTTCAGCATCGGATACGGCCAGGCGCACATTCTTCCCCGGCACAACACGTAAAAGCACACTCGGGCTCAGATCAACCCCAAAGGCGTTACCGCGATTATACGCATTCAAATACATCGCTGTATTGCACCCGATGTCGAGAAGCGAGCCGCGAAACGTTTCCAGTTGCCGGCACACAAATTTCTTTCTCAATTTGCCGCGCAGGGTTTTATAAACAACCTCTTCCTCGGGGTATTTTTTACCCACCTGGTCGTAAAATCGATATAATTCTTTTTTATGTTTCATTTCTTTCTCGAAACCCAAAGCATTTTTAGCCGATTTATTTCATTGCTCTCAAAAAATCGCATTATATAGAGCAAAACCGGAAATGAAAGCACCACAAAGAGCTTGAACATAAACACGGACTGAATAAACTCCGCCATTCCGACAAAAAAGACCATTGCCGTAATCAAACAGAGTTTAATGATACGTTTCCACTCATAGTCGACCGGATATAGCTTTTTATTGACCACATACAAGCTCACCGCCATGATAAAATAGGCAACAAACCGGGCCCAGGCGGCACCCATCATACCAATCACCGGAATCAAGAGGGCATTGGTGATCAGATTGCCCACCATACCGCTGACGGTTATAAAGGGCAGGTATTTGGTTTTTTTATGCAGATAGACACCGATGAGAAAATTGAGATAAGCTGCATAGAGGATATAGGCCAGCATCAAAACCGGAACAACGGTCGTACAGGCCCAGAACTCTTTGCCCACAAGGGTAAAACCTGGCAATGGAAAACGCACGATATCTTCAATAAAAACGGATAAAACGATAAAAACGCCGGCACAGGCAAGCAGGACATAGGTAAATACTTTGGCAAAAACAGCTTTGGCATCTTTTTGTTTTAATGTTGATAGAAAAAAGGGATGCCAGGCAAATCGAAAAGCAGTGACAAACAGAGCCATAAACATGCCCAGCTTGACGCCGGCATTATACAAACCGGCTTCTTCAACCGATGCCAGCCTTTCGAGAAACGGCCGATCGATGGTATCCATAATAACCACGGCCAGTGTAGAAGGCAAATAAGGTATTCCAAAGGCAAAAAGCTCCCGCAAAAGCGAAAGGGAAAAGGTCGATTGCAAATAGCGAGCCAACAAGGGGCTCATGATGAAAAAAGTGAGTGTAGAGGCGATCAGGTTAGCCAGAAAGACACCCTCTATACCGAAATCGAGAACAATGAGAAAAAGGACATTACATCCGACATTGATCAATACATTGATAAATTTAAACACAACAAAGGGAATGGAACGTTGTTCCGCTCTCAGGATCAGGAACGGCAAAAAGGTAAGGGCATCGAACATCAAAATGCCTGCGGCAAACTTTACCAATAGCGCCAGATCGATACTGAGACTCCGTACCTCTTCGCTAAAAACCCAGGTGACAATGGTATCCGAAGAAATAAATAAAAGCGCAGAAAAACAAATCGATGTCAGCAGTATGGTAATAAAAGACGTAGAAAAGATATCTCTTCGATCAGACAACTCTTCTTTAAGAATATAAAAGCGAAAAAAGGCGGCATCCAGGCCATAGGTATAGACAATGGTTAGAATAGCGATATAGGCAAACATGATGCCGACCACACCATACTCATCCCGGGGAAAGAGATTGGTAAAAAGAGGCATCAGCAAAAAATTGATGGAACGGGTTAGAATGTGTCCCACCCCATAGACGGCTGAATGTTTGAAGAGGTTCTTTATACTCGAAAAAATTGCCATGATTCAATTTATCCGAAAATTATAATTAACATAATGCGGGTGCTAAAATGCACCCAATCGCCAGGTGGTTTCCACCATGGCACGAAAATTTTCTGCTTTGGCATATTTGGGTACGGTATTTCCCGAGCCGACGCAATACCCGCCCTGCTGTCCAACCTTATTGATAAGAGTGGTCACCGTTTCACGGATTTCCTCCAGGGTACCCCGCGCCAGCAAATCAACATCGACATTGCCGATAAGACAAAATTGTTCTCCATATTTTTCTTTCACGGCTTCAATATCCCAGGCCTGTGGCTCCAGCGGTTGAAGCGCATCGATGCCGAGAGCGGCGAGATCATCCATGACCTGCCACAGTTTACCATCGGAATGGTAAATATAGGGGATATTTCGTGCTTTACACAAATCTCCAATCCTGGCCATCCAGGGGAAGAGCAAATCGCGGAGCGTTTTTGGTGACAGCATCAATCCTGACTGATAGGCAATATCATCGCTGTAAAAAAGCGCTCCCACACTATCAAATTCAGACATTCGTCTGAACAACTCTAAAACAATTTCACCTACGCGTTCGACCACTTTTTTGACGAGATCGGGGTTTTCAATCAGGGCAAATGAAAAAGTCTCAAATCCCATGAATTCCCACGCAAAGGTAAAAATATCTCCATACTGGCCGACAACTTTCATGCCGTCCGGGAGCATATTTGAAACTCTTTCAAAATCAGCAAACTGTTGATCCTCGACCTCGGCGAAATGAAACTGTTCATATTCCTGCAAGGTGGTAATCGCTCCTTTTCCTTCCGTACCCCAGGGAACCGAGGCATCCTTAACCGGATTCATTCGAATCGAGGGAGACAATTTTACGTAATCATATCCCGCCAGACGACTGAATTCAATTTTATCGGCAAGTGTCGTTACGGGTCGGGATAAAAATTTACTCATAATGTCGACATCGACAGCAAGTTCAAACAACGGGATTCGATCCGATTTGTGGCCATAAAGCGTCTGGCGCAGGCGTTCAAAATCGGGAGAATAAGGAGCGAATTTACGTTCCATTTGTCTTCCTGTATATTCTTTTTTTATAGCGTCTTGGTAAAACCTTTTCGTTCCAGCAGCGCTCTGATGCTGGGTTCAGCGCCTTTGAATCTTTTGTAAAGCGTCATCGGCTCGACAGTACCACCTGCCGAAAGAATATGCCGGCGGAATCGCTGAGCGGTTTCCTGGTCAAAAATACCGTTTTGCTTGAATGTCTCAAATGCATCTGCATCCAGTACGGCCGCCCATGTATAGCTGTAGTAGCCGGCGGAATAACCTCCGGAGAAAATATGTCGAAAGTAAGGGCTTTTATAGCGCACAACGATTTCAGGAATAAGACCGATCTTTTGCATCGATTTTTCCTCAAAACTCTGCGGCTCCAGGGGTTGCACGTCGCTTATGGTGTGCCAGTCCATATCGAGAAAAGAAGCGGCCAGCAGCTCTACGGTAACAAAGCCCTGATTAAAATGATTGGATTTTTTAATTTTTTCGATGAGATCATCGGGTATCGGTACACCGCTTTGATAATGTTTTGCATACATCTTCATCACCGTCGGATCGGTCGCCCAGTTTTCCATTATTTGAGAGGGAAGTTCCACAAAGTCCAGAGCAACGCTCGTACCGGAAAGAGACCGGAACGTACAATCCGAAAGCAAACCGTGCAGCGCATGGCCAAATTCATGAAAAAGGGTCAACACTTCGTCGACGCTCAACAAGGAAGGATTCTCAGCTGTCGGTTTGGAAAAGTTACCAACATTACAAATCACCGGCGACACCATTTGGCCATTCTTCTTCCATTGTTCTCGATAGGCGCTCATCCAGGCACCACCGCGTTTGCTGGGGCGCGGAAAGTAGTCAACGTAGAGAATACCAATATGACTGCCATCAGCCTCTTTGACCTCAAACGTTCGGACATCCGGATGATAGACCGGCAAATCATTCCGCTCTTCCAGAACGATACCCCACAGCTTGTTGGCAACCATAAATGCGCCATCGATGACATTTTCCAGCTGAAAATAGGGGCGCAAATTGGTCTCGTCGAGATCGTACCGGGCTTTTTTAACCTTTTCGGCATAGTACCACCAATCCCAGGGTTGCAATGAGAAATCGCTTCCCTCCTGCTCAATCATATTCTGAAACTGCCGGCGTTCCATTTTGGCTACCGGTAAAGCCTGGTCCCAGAGTTGTTGCAAAAGATCATATACATTTTCAGGATTCCTGGCCATATTTTCTTCCAGAACAAAATCGGCATGTGTCGAATAACCGAGCAACCGAGCCCGCTGAACCCGAAGGGAAGCCATTCGGGAAACAATGTCCGTATTGTCATAGTCGGAACCTTTTTCACAGCGGTTAACATAAGCCTTGAACAGCTCTTCCCGCAGCGCTCTGTTTTTGGCGTATTGTAAAAAGGGAATAAGGCTGGGTTTGTGCAGGGTAAATACCCATTTCCCCGAATGTCCTCTTTCCTCGGCTGCTTCCTCGGCCGCTTCAACAACACCTGCGGGCAAGCCGGCGAGGTTGCTTTCATCCTCGATAACCCGTTCAAATGCATTGGTTGCGGCCAAAACATTCTCGCCAAACTGAATGGATAAAAGGGACAACTCTTCATTCATTTTTTTCAGCGAATCCTTTTGCGCATCGTTTAGATTTGCACCATTACGGACAAATTCTTTGTAGGTCTCTTGCAGCAGCATATTCTCTTCTTCATTCAAATCGAGTTCATGGCGCTGCTGATAAACATGCTTGATCCGTTCGAACAGCTGCTGATTCAATATAATCTCATCCCGGTGTTTGGAAAGCATGGGAGCACTCTTTTTTGCAATGTCCTGCATTTTATCGTTGGTGTGAGCCGAATTGAGATTGTTAAAAATATTATCAACGCGGTCCAGCAACAAACCACTGCTGTCCAGCGCCGCCAGAGTATTTTCAAAATCAGGCGTCTCCGGATTAGCGACAATCGATTTTATTTCCTTCTGATGTTCGGCAATAGCGGTTTTATAGGCCGGCATAAAGTGGGATTCTTCGATTTCATCAAAAGGCGGTACGTTAAATGGTGTTTCAAAGCGCCGCAGCAATGGATTCGATGACTGGGCACAATAAAACAAGGCAACAAAAGCAAATAATAAAATGAAATTTCTCATCTTAACCCTTTCTATTCACGTTAACTATTCTTTTCGAAATGTCCGCAAAATCCAGTCAATTCTTCAATGCCGACAACCCTGTTTTCAATCCTGGATTGCTCTGCCGCAAAAACCATCATGTGGGTTTCCAGCGTTTCCTCTGGCCCGGATAGTACGAGATCGCTGTTTCTTTCACCTGCTGCACGAATGAACGATTCTACCAGACGGGCATCTCCTCCGCCATGGCCGCCCAGAATCGTAGCGTTCGAGGTGCTGACATCGATAACGCTGTGTTCGTCACGACGAAAATCGAATATATCAATTTCAGCGCCATTGCCCTCAATTTCTCCATGGGTACCGAAAAGACGGGTTCGACGGTGAGTCGCTTCAGTAAAGGCGGTCATGGTAAAGGATGCGGTGCAGGAATTGGCAAATTCAAGATTGACGACCTGATGATCGACCACGTCATTGTCGCAGGCATAAACACAACGGCCATACGGGCCCTGTTGCAGTGCCTGCATGACGCCTTTCCCGGTAACATCATCTGTAATAACATCCACCGGCCAGCCGGTTTCGCCGTTTGATACTCTGCCGAGATATATTTTTTTAGCCGAATAGGGACAGGAGGATTCTAGGGCACAGTCCAGACAGCGTTCAGCGGCCTCTGCAGGGCGTTCCTGTGCTCTGAAATGCGCAAGACCGCCGAATGAGGAAACCCGCGTGCATTCGGAATCCATAATGTAGCGAATCCAATCCAGATCATGACATGATTTAGCCAGGAGCATGAATGTTGAATCTGCTTTTTTTCTCCAGTTTCCCCTGACAAAAGAATGAGCCTGATGCCAATAACCGACCGGTTCCAGGTGCTGTATATTGATAACTCTGCCAATAACACCTTCGGATAATAAGGATTTTAATCTCTGCGTATAATCAGTGTAGCGCAACACGTGGCATACGGCAAAAATAACCTTGTTTTTCAAAGCAGACTCGACGATGCATCGACACTCTTCAGCGGTGGGGGCCATCGGTTTTTCCAAAAGCACGTCATAACCCTTATCCATAAACGCCATAGCAGGGTCTGTATGCAGGCTATCCTGCGTGGCTATAATCACGGCATCAGCAAAGCGATCCTTTGCCGCGATTTCTTTCCAGTCTGAATAAATTGCATCCGGCTTTAGCCGGTGTTGATTCGCAAAGCGTTGCTGTTGAACCTGCCGCGGTTCGGCAACAGCGACAACCGTTGCCAGACCGGGATTCTGCAGGGCATAGGACGCATAGGTGGTTCCGCGACTGCCGGCGCCGATAATAATCAGGGAAACCGGATATTGTGGATTCGTTTTGATCATAGCTTGCCTATGCCTCAATAATTCCCAACGGTGGTGTTTTTTGCCACTGACCCCGGGTAAAATCAGGAAAATCGACCGGCCGACTTTTGTTGGCAACCGATTGTTCGCTGAGGGGTGAGACCACACTCCAGGAAGCGGCATCATAAACATTCATGTCCGGAGGATCTCCTTTTAACAAACACTTGATCAGACGATAATCTTCAATGTAATCCATGCTTCCATGTCCGCGTTCATTTCCCTTCAAGGCCAGAGATTTATACAGAGGATGCTCATATTCTTCTCTATAGCTATCGGCAGACTCGTAACCATGTCCCGGGGTTTTTCCCTCAATATAAATACGGTCAGGATATCCCCGAAAAATCCCACGGGTTCCCTGTAACAGATTTATCCGGCTGTAGGGTCTCGGCAGGTTACAATCATGTATCAGAATAATCGTAATGCCGTTAACGGTTCGAATCAAACTTGAATTCACATCTCCGAGTTTATAGTCTTGTTGTGCTTTGGGATGATCGCTCTCCAGCATTTCCGCTGCATAGAGGTTCAATCCCCTTGCGTTACTGCTCATGGAAACCATAAAATCAAAGCGGTCGCCGCGATTGATATTCATGCATTGCGCCAGAGGTCCAAGACCATGCGTCGGGTACAGGTTGCCATTACGGTCGATTGAATGATCCAGTCGCCACAATCCTTCGCCATGATCACTGAATTTAACCTGGCGCAAATCATGCAGGTATCCGGCTTTTCCGTGTACCAGCTCACCGAACAGACCTTTGCGTACCATATTCAACACCATAAGCTCACTGCGGCCGTAGCAGCAATTTTCCATCATAACGCAATGTTTTCGCGTACGCTCAAAAGTCTCCACCAGTTTCCAGCAATCATCAAGAGTAAGCGCAGCGGGTACTTCAGTGGCGGCATGTTTGTCTGTATTCATGGCTTCGAGGCAAACCGGAACATGCCATTTCCAGGGGGTTGCGGTAAAGACGAGATCGATATCATCCCGTTCACACAGGCGTTGGAAATCATATTCTCCCCGTGAATAACCCGCCGGCCGGGGAAAACCGGCATTTACGACCCATTCCTGAGCCCGGCTTACCTTTTCCTGCACAATATCGCAGACTGCCCTGATTTCCACAGCATCGATTTCCAAAAGATTTTTTACATGTACCGAACCCATACCGCCAACCCCGACAAAACCGATACGGATTTTATCAAGCGGTTTTGTTCGCATAAGCGCAACCGATTGATCCGGTCGCGATTGACAGTTAATTGCAGAAACAAAAACCGGCCCGGCGCTTGCAGCCAACAGGCTCTTTTTCATAAACTCGCGCCTGTCCAGGTTGAATAATTCTTTCACAAGATCTCCTTTTCGCACAATAATACCGGAATGATATACCGAAACATCGATCAATTATTAATTTCAACTGCTGCTTGATTCCGCCAGAGGTTCACCGGCATTGATTGGGCGCTATGTTTGCATATCAGCACGATAGTCGATAATTTTCGGCATTAACAAATTAGCAGTTTCAATATCCGGAACATTACGGATATGATAGAGCACACCACCGGGTAACCGCCCATTCTGCAGCTGTCGGACAAAAGAAGAATAGTCCGCTTCGACCACAAGGGGTACATCAGCACATCTGGATTTCAAGTCATCCAGAACCTCAAAAGCCTGCGCATAGCCTGTATCATTGAGCAAGAGTATAGCTTTGAGTCCTTGTATCGAGGAGACCGCGTTGAGTAAATGACGGCCGTTTCCATGAATGTGCAGAATACCACCATCGAAGCGGGCAAAAATACGTTCAATCGGTTCGCGTCCCCACGCTTCAAAATAATCGGTAGAGGTCATATGAAAGGGATCGACGCTCTCGGAAACAATTTTTCCCGGAATCCATTGCCCCATATTGCTGAAGGTGCCCTGCTCTAACAAGGGCACATGCTCAAAAAATGTATTTTGTACCAGCAAGTTCAGCTCAAAGGCAAAACCGATCGCCTCTTTGACAAGGCCGGGATTTTCGATCAAGCTCAAATAGGTATTTGTAGCGCCAATCAGCTCGAAGACAAAATTCAGACCATCGATGAGAATAAAATGACTGATGCCGAATTTGTTATCTCCTTTGCTGACATAGGCATCAAGTTGATGAATATAACGATTAAACCAGGGATGGGTCTTATCGATTTTGAGTTCGCCAAATTGTTGCCAGGATTCAAGAATGGGAGGAACCATTGAGGAAATCCAGCCGGTCTCAGGGGCACACATAAATTGCACCTTGCCACCGACAAGGCCGCCATATAATCCCTGATCGAATTCAGAGAGGTAAGCTGCAGGAAGGCTATCGTCCTGCAGGTGTTTTTTTTCCTGCAAAAACTGATCCCAGAATTCAAGGCGCTCGCTCAGGTCGGGATAGCTGCAATATCCGGGAGAATGGGTTTGACGAAAATCGCGTCGCGCCGGACTGGGCACATCAAAACAGGCATAAATACGGTCTTGCGGACGATGATTATAAAATTGTTCCAATCTCTCAAGCGCGCTCTGATAATTTGATTTATAATCCAGTCTATTCATTTTCAGGCTTGTTGTGATGTGTGGATTCAATACTGCTGCGTTTGCTGTGCCAGGCTTTAATCACTGCATGGACCAACGTGGCCAGAGGTATAGCGAAAAAGAGTCCCCAAAAACCCGCCAGTCCGCCAAAAACCAGTACGGAGACGATGATTGCGACCGGATGCAGATTCACCACTTCTGATAAAAGCAGAGGAGCGAGCAAATTCCCATCCAGGGTTTGAATGACAAGATAAACCAAAACCAAATAGGCAAAATGCGAGGTGACTCCCCATTGAAACAATGCGATTAAGGAAACCGGAAAAAACATCACCGTAGCGCCGATATAGGGCAAAAGAACGGAGAGGCCGACGAACAGTGCCAGAACCATGGCGAATTGCAGGCCCAGCATCGTAAAGCTAATATAGCTTACAATCCAGACGATCAAAATTTCCCAAACCTTGCCTCTGACATAATTGGCGATTTGATAGTTGACTTCCCTCCAGACATCGACAGCGAGTCCGCGATTCTTTGGCAGAAGACTAACAAGCCAGTTGATAATAATTTGTTTGTCCTTTAGAAAAAAGAAGACCAGAAAGGGAACCAGTACCGAATAAACGACAAAACTGATGACGCCTCGAACAGATGCAAGCGAAAAGGTGAGAAACTGTTTTCCGATCGTGGTAAATTCTTCCGAGAGAGCGTTGATTAACTGATTGATTTGGGTCTGTGAAATGACATCGGGATAACGTTCCGGCAAGCCGGTCAACAATTTTTGCCCTTCGCCAATCATAGAGGGCAATTCCTGAAAAAGTTGTCCAATTTGCCTGAGGATAAGGGGAATGAGAACAAACATCGAGTAGAGCAACACAGCCATAAAGAGGACAAAAACAATCAGAACAGCCAACGTGCGCGGCAGACGCCAATTCTGAAGGTTGGATACCATCCCATCTAAAAGGTAAGCAATGATGATTGCGGCGATCACCGGTGTGAGCAGATGACCGATCGTCAGAATCAGCAACAAACCAACAAACAGCAATAGCACCAGTATGAGAACCTGGGGATCAGAAAATCTTTTATACAACCAGGTGCGGATCAATTGAACCATGTGTAGCTACGTTTCCTCTCCTGTCAATACGATCAATCCCACTCTTCAGCGTAACGGGTTACAAATGTCGGTTGATTCCCTGCCATTTTCATAAAAACATCGAGGGGTACGAGTTCGAATTGAGCACTCAGTTTGTCCAGAATGCTCTTTACGCGTTTGATATCGCTCCATTCGCGAACATGCATGAGCAAGAAATAGGGTCTTTCGCTGTTGAGGTTAGCGAGTTCCTCGAGGTCTGCAACCGCCTCATCGACTTTGCGGGTTTCGGAGAGGTAATAATCAAACGACATAAAGGGGCGTCCTTCCTGAACGGCAAAGGTGTGGGCCGGACGATATCCATTCGCAAAACCAATCGCTCCGGGCATCCTTTCAAAATAGGTATTCACCACTTTTTCAGTCAGATCATCATCCACCGCATCGGATTGCCAGTAATTGGCGTGATCCATGGTTTCGAAAACGTTGAGGTCAAGCGTTTTCATCATTTCATAAGCTTTATCGACAACTTGCGGCAGGTATCGCTGCGGGATTGCCTTGGGATACATATATCCCGGACCGCTCAAAGAACCGATAAAATAATCATTAGGCGTTGCCATATCATAAAAAAACTGCAGCATCGCCGGAGCCAGCCATGACCAGTTCATGGTTACCTCCCATGCATAGGGTATTTCACCCCGACCAGGCTCCGTCCAGGCTCCCAGCCCCAAACAATCGGTCTGTATACAGGCAATATAGACCTTTTTTCCCGGAACATACTGTTCGCGGTTATTGACATTGTGATTGTTTTTGAATTTATAACCGCGGGAAAGCGGAATTTGGTGATTGAAACTCATATTGGGCAGTGTATGCAAACCCTCTATGCGCAGGGCATAGCTTGATGCCAGCGTAACATGCTGTGCCTCTGTATCCTTTCCATAAGAATGCCATCCCATTACCATAGAGAGGGGTTTCATTTCTGAAAAAACTTTACGAGCGAATTGATATTCCAGAGTATCTTCTGGATTGGTGGAGGCATCGGTAAAAAATGCCTTTTGATGTATACCAAAATCTGCGATGCCGGGTTTCATAACGTTGCCATAGTGGCCTCCCATATAGATCAGATAATCTCTGCTGGTTTGATCCCAGTATTGATCATAGGCCCAGTTGTAAATTTCTTCGTCCGACATGCCGGTAAATTTGCCTCTAAAGTCCTCGACCTTTTCCAGGCCATACTTTTCCACCAGCGGGATCAAATCACCGGTCACCACAAGTGCTTCTTTTAATCCTGCTGCAGTAAAAGCAACAATCAGCGATGTCCGTACAGAAGAATCCCAGACCACATACCCTTTTGCAAAAGCACTCAAAGCAACCAGGGCATCTTCCACCGATTTGAGATTATTAAAAGCCATACCCCTGGAATCCATATAATATTGCATTAAAGGCCTGGAAAATTTAAAATCCCAGTCATGCGGATAGATAAAATAGAGGCGAGGTGCACCGCGGTTGGCAATTCCCTGCAAACTGATGAGCAAAGCATGTTTAGGCAGGTCCTTGTCAACCTGCCAGTTATCACCCAACTCCATAACAAACATCTGTTCCGCCGGCTGAGCGGATAAAAATGAAGCGAGAAAAACAAAATATATGAATAAGATTACCAATGTTCTCATGACGGGCCTCTCAATTGCCGATGATAATTAGTCAGTAAGTTGAGGATATCGCTCAAAAACCAGCTTAATCAAAGTGGGTCGGCTCGATCGTTTCTCTTCCACAACCAGACGTTTGCCCCCCTCTTCAACACGATAAAGGCGTTCCGTCCGTATGGTTGTTTTTCCCTGTGAGACCAGCACCACTTGCTCTTCTACGGTTTTTAGAGACTGCTGAGGCGAAACCCACTCGCCGGATATTTTACGCACAGCATTGGGGTCGGTTAGCACACCCATGTACCAATTTTCCGGCCATAAGGGAGAGCTTTCGTTAAATATGGCCGGTTCACCTGCAGGTTGAAACGCAACAGAATCGACATAATCGCCATATCGTTTATGCTTCCAGTTTTCCACAATAGCCACCATACTGTCAACGCGGACGATTTCAAGTTGCAAATGTCTGTATCGCCAGGTTACCAAATCCGTACTCTTGTCAGCTTGCAGAATCCAGGTGCCATAGATCGTACCGTCTCCCTCGTTACAGAAAATTACCAAAACGGATATCAGTAGCAGCGTCCCAACGATGATCTTTTTCATCGATTCACCCTTTTATCATTGTGCATCTATACTAATAAATAGTAGGTTACATATTTGATGGATAAAAAGCAAGCTAAAAGTACTATACCCGGCCTTTGGATTCAACAGCAATTTTTCACAAAATTGCGATGGAACCGGAATCATGAATGCCGAGAACAGCCTGCGATGATTCCAAAAGAAGAAACGGAAAATTTTTGATAATTTTCTGGCATTTGGCTGATATTATTTCTATCTTTGAAAAGATGTCACCCACAACATGGGGTTTTTTCAATGTACCCGAGATGGCACCATAAGACAATTATTCCTTCAAGCCATTTTCTCACCCGCTCTGCAGCTTTGGCCCTTTTCCCGATGAGATATATATTATTTTATTTCCGTATAAAGCGATATTCGAACAGGCAAAATCTGTATAGTAATCTCGATTCTGCAATTTAGGCTTAAAAATATGGTTTTTTTTCAATGTTCTTTCGACTAGCAAATCGCAAAATATTGTATGCAATTTTTTTCTTTTTTTTTATTGCTATTTTAGCCAAACAATTTAATTTCGATATATGGTACTGCCCGATAAAGTCAGCAACCGGAATAAAATGCCCGGGATGTGGCATGGTGACGTCTTTACTGCACATCGTAAAGGGAAACTGGACAGCAGCTCTGCAGAGCAATCCCTTTGCCTATTTCTTTTTCCCCGGATTTTTAGTCCTGTTGATAATTTCACTTTTACCCGAACCCTGTTATGGCAAATCGCTGCATTTTCTCGATAGATTGGAAAAAAAAAGCCATTTGATCCACATTATTCTGTTTTTGTTTGTCTGTTTCGGCCTTTCAAGGGCGCTCTGCGGTTTTTTCTGCGACCAGAGCACACTCTTTAATTCTTATATTCACTAACCAACGGAGGCAATGATGGGAGCTCTCTATTATTTACTGTCAATCGCTAATCTCGTCTGTTTTATTCTGGTTCTGATTAAACTGTTTAAAAAAGAGGGTGTATTACTGGGTATTCTTGGTATTATCTGTGGTCTTTACACTTTTATCTGGGGTTGGATTAATCACAAAAAACAGGGTATTACCAACATTATGATCATCTGGACCATTCTTGTCATCATCCAGGTGGTGTATGTTCAGTCTACAGGAGTTAATCCATTTATGCAGATGTAAAGCGCGTTCTTTCTCTCCCCGCAATGGGAGGAGGATTGCTGTACGTCCCGGGAAACGATTCCCGGGACGTAACCATTTCAGCGCCCTCTACCCTGATATTTATCAATGAAAGATATGCACGACGGTTATAAGCCTGGCTCAAGCGCACGGTTGCACTAAATCATATTTCTGACTTTTTCTTTTCGGTAGATTGCCGGGCAAAGGCTCTGTGCGACTAGACCCGGGTCTCTCATTTCAGCATAATCATCGTGTCATTTTCGATATTTTCACCTGCCTGCATGCGATAAAAATAGAGACCTGAAGAAACCCGCTCACCATCCTGATCCATTCCATCCCAGCGAACAATATATTGCCCCGGGGCCTGGATTTCATTTACCAATGTCCGAACAAGCTGCCCCTGAGCATTATAAATGGCCAGGGAGACCTGGTCCTGTTGTTCCAGAGTATAGGTGATATTGGTTTCCGGATTAAACGGATTCGGATAATTTTGCAGACGTAGACCGGCCGGCTCAGAACCGGTTGCCTGATCCTTTTCTTCATTGTCCGGCAGTTCGATCTGCCATTCACCGATTTTCCGGCGGACGGCATGGCGAATTTCTTTACGGCTTTTTCCCGCCTCGCGCATCTCCGCAACCAACGTTTTGAGCTCCGCTTTCTGGTCTGCGTCCAGCTGCCGCATGAAACCTCGCGGCAACATTCCGCGCTGACCCGGCTGGCGCTCCGGCAGCTCGATGCCCCATTCCGTCAGCCTGGCTCTGACCGCCTCACCGATCTCTTCACGCTCGGCACCGGATTCGCGCATCTCCGAGACCAACGCTTTGAGCTCCGCTTTCTGGTCTGCGTCCAGCTGCCGCAGTAAACCATGCGGCAACATTCCGCGCTGACCCGGCTGGCGCTCCGGCAGCTCGATGCCCCACTCCGTCAGCCTGGCTCTGACCGCCTCACCGATCTCTTCACGCCCGGCACCGGATTCGCGCATCTCATCGACCAGGGCTTTGAGCTCCGCTTTCTGATCTGCATCCAGCTGCTGCATGAAACCGCGTGGCAACATTCCGCGCTGACCCGGTTCCCGCTCCGACAGCTCGATGCCCCATTCCGTCAGTCTGGCTCTGACCGCCTCACCGATCTCTTCACGCTCGGCACCGGATTCGCGCATCTCCGAGATCATGGACAATAGCTCATCCTTTTGTTCCGAATTCAAATTTTGCACGACCCGGGGCGGGACGATGCGCTGTCCGGTATGTCTCTGAAACGGCTGAGATTGAACGCTCGCTGGCAGGGTAAAACAAAAAACGATAAATGCCATAAAAAATACATATTGGGACTTTGATAACTTCATAATTAAACCCTCCTGATCAAATCAATTTTTTAAGGTTACGTAATTCGTGGTAAAAAGAAGAGAATTCACTGTTGATAAATTCAATTAATACCCGAATCTCCAGGCGCATGCACAGGTGGCCTGCCCGGCGGGGGAAAACGCCGGGGACGATCTTTAAACAGTTGCCGTTTTTCAAGTAAACGCTTTTTCTGTTCTTCGGTCAAAACAGGCATCAGGTCCGCCTCCAGAGAATCGACCAGCGCTCGTAACTCCATTGTCTGGTGTCGCCGCAAATCACGAAAGCGGGCAAAATATCCATCCAATATTTGTTGCATTGTATCCTGCTGTGCCGGCGTTGGGTCCAGAATTCTCTCGAAAAGATGAAAGAACCCTCTGGATTCGTGCAGGTCCCTGAATTGATCCACCTTTTTGCGATCCAATACCCTATTGAATAGAAATCCGATAGCGATTCCAATCAACAATGTCACCAACAAGATAAAAGAGGTCTTTGTTTCAATCTTCATAAAAATCCTCCAATGAGGTCGTGAATGCGGGCACGAGCATTTCTTCCAGAGACCGGGATGAAGAGACAGCAGTTGTGGGTGTCAATGAATTTTGATTCTGTATAATACTGAATGATATCAGTATCAAGATGGCAACAGCCGCCGCGACAGCAACGCGATAAAACCTGGAGGTTAGCGACTCAAAAAAGTATTGTTTTTCGATCTCCCGGCCCTGCTGTTTCACTCTGGATACCACTTTTTCGCTGAAAAAGGGAGAAAAACCGCTCACCGCACTTTTTTCCAAAGCGTGACGCAGATTTTGCACCTCTCTCCTTTCGGTTTCAAGCCCATCGGCTTTAAGGGCCTTTTGAAGATAGTTCTGTTCCTCTGTGGTCAGGTCCTTGTCAAAAGATTTATAGAGTAATTTAACAGCTTTTCGTTTTTTCATTTTAATTTTCCAAAATTTGCAGTTCCTGTTTTAATTTTTTCAGACCCCGTGCCAGCCGGGAAAGCACAGTCCCTTCAGGTAGGGACAACAGTTCAGCCGTTTCTCGGGTCGTATAGCCACTTACAAGTCTCAGAACAATGACCTTTTTATATTTAGGCTTTAGTCTGACCAACGCTTTTTGCAGAGCATCATTTATTTCCAGCTTTTCGGTGTTTTTATCGCTGTCTTTCAGATACAACATCTCTTCCGTGGAATTGGGGAAAAGCAGCTTTTTTCGTTTACGCCGCTTTAGCTCGTTCAGAGAGAGGTTTATGGCGATACGGGTTAAATAGGTGGCCACACTCGATTCGGCACGAAAATGGTTTATGTTTTGATAAAAACGTATAAATGTCTCCTGACCGATATCCTCTGCTTCGGGGCAACGCCCAATCATTCCGGTTATTGTGGCAGCGATACGGGACTCGTTTTGATTGACCAGTTCCTTAAAAGCATCAAGGTCGCCGTTCTGAGCGCGATGTACCAGTTCTTTTTCTGTCAGATCAAGTTTCCTCTCTTTTATAATATTGGACAATCGAAAAACAGATTTATTCCAAAAATTATATTTCATTTCTCAAGTGAAAAAATTTTATGGTTCGGAATCAGATAATACGGACACCCAACCTTGCAGGCGAATGAAATCCGGATAATATAACATCTTTGATGACGGATAAAAATAAAATTATTGTCCACAAAAATTTGTTTTACTATATTTTAGCAATCTTGTTTACAGTCCGTATTATTGGAATTGACATTATGGCAAACAAACTCTACATTGTCTGAGGAAAACAGACACAAAACAGACAATCAACCTGAAACAGGACAATGCATGGGGCAAAAGCATGAAAAAATACAAGGTTTATCTCGGAAGCTGTGCTGAATATTCTGCGGAAAAAGTCACCGCACTGATCAATGATGCTTTTGAAAAGGGGGTTTTTACCACAAAACCGTTTGGCAAGGTGGTTATTAAACCCAACTTGGTCATGGCACATCCCAAAGTGGCCACTGAATCCTTTACCCGAAAAGAGGTAATAGAGGGAATTCTCAACTTTGTCAACCATCATAATGAGGTCGAAAAAATCTCCATTTGTGAAAAATCCGGTCTCGGTGTTACCACCTCAACAATGTTTCGTCATGCAGGGTATTACCGTCTGCAAAAGAAATATCCCGTAAAATGTTGTGCCATGGAAGAAAGAAAAAAAGCCCGGATTGTTCTGAACAGAGGCAGGATTCACAATCATTTGACCATATCAAGAGAAATGGCGGACCGCGATTTTCTTGTTTTCGCTCCAAAACTAAAATCCAATGTTCTTTCCCATGCCATTTCAGGGGCACTCAAGCTCAATATCGGTACCATTGATGGCCGGGAAAGAATGCATCATCATCACCGCGATCTGCCGGATAAAATTGTCGATATACTTGAAATCGCGAATCCGGATCTCATCGTTACGGATGGTATCAGAATGGCCTTTGGGGGCAATCAAATGACGCAAAGAGGCACGGGACTGGGTGTGATCATCATCGCGGATAACGCAGTTGCACACGATATGGTTTGTGCCCGCCTGCTCAACCTGGAGCCTTTTGCCGTTGATCATATAAACAACGCCATTGAAAGAGGCTATGGACCCGATAGATTTGAAGATATCGACATCATCGGTGATTTTGAAATCGAAAAAAGCCAAGCGATAACATCCCGACTCGACCTGGGATTTATGCCGGTTGAATCCTATAAGAGTAATTTGAAAATTCAATCGGGTACACCCTGCTGCATCGGTGGCTGTCAGGGTATATTTCTGGACTGGTTGCACATGATCAGGGACAGAAAGCCAACCCTGTTGAAAAAATTGCCGGTGTTGACCGTTCTCATCGGCAGAATCGATGAAAAGGTTTCAGATAAAAAAATCCTTCTGGTTGGCGATTGTGCTTGTGCTTCAAATATTGGCAGCTATAAAAAAATCATCCGTATTCGGGGCTGTCCTCCGAGCCATAAGCGCATCGTTTGGGATATGCTGGTAAACTTTTTTATCCTGAATCCCCTGGTACGTCCTTCGCTGATTATCGACGGTTTTGTTCTTTATCCGTTCAAAACGTTCAAGGGATGGGTAGTAAATTTACGCTTTAAACCGCTATGGAAAAATCGATCAAACGCGAAATAAAAACAGGATGACCGCAAACATGCAACCACATTCGAGCAAACTACTGACCACGATCAATCCCGCCACGGGCGAAACGCTTGCATCTGTCCCCATGACGCCGACTGAAAAAATTTTTGACATCGTTACGGCCACCAACCGAGCCTGGCGAAAATGGCGATCGCTGGGATTGGAACACCGCGCTCAAATTCTAAACCGGGCTAAACATCTGCTTTTTCAGCAGAGCCATTCCTTCGCAGAACTTATCAGCACGGAAATGGGAAAGCCCTATATTGAATCTCTGGCAATGGAAGTGGAGGCCACTATTGATCTTTTCGGTTATTATACGGGTAAAGGTCGCAAATTATTATCCGATCGACCCTTGTCCCTGAATAATATCTTTTTTAAGCGTAGAACCTGCTATATTCACCATCAACCCCTCGGTACATTGGCGATTATCTCACCCTGGAATTGGCCCCTCCTGATTCCGATGGGAACCATTATCCCTGCATTACTGGCCGGTAATGCTGTTGTTTTTAAACACTCGGAGCACACACCTCTCATTGCGCAACGCATCGAAACCCTTCTATGGCAGGCCGGTGTTCCCAAAGATGTTTATCAAACCGTTTACGGACAGGGAGAAGAAGGGGAAGCTCTGGTTTCTTCAGACGTTGCTAAAATCTTCTTTACCGGTAGTACTGATGTCGGCCAAAAGGTCATGCAGCAAGCAGCCAAATCGTTGAAAAAAGCTGTACTTGAACTGGGAGGCAATGATCCGGCACTGATTTGCGCCGATGCGGATATTGAAAATTCCTCCAGCGGTATACTCTGGGGCGCGTTTAACAATTGTGGTCAAAACTGCAACAGTGTTGAAAGAGTCTACGTAAACAAAGCCATCGCAGATCGTTTTATCGAACGGTTGCTGTATAAAACCAAATTATTACGACTTGGTGAAGGAACAAACCACAACACGGATTTGGGGCCGCTGGCATTCCAACAACAGCTCAACAAAATCAGCACTATCGTCGAACAAGCCAAAGCGCAAGGACATCAACTCCTCTGCGGTGGCGCGCCCGTCGCTTCGATGAAAGGCAATTTTTATCAGCCCACCATCTTTCTCAGAGACGCCTCCGCTATGCACCCCCCTGACCAGGAAATATTCGGACCGGTTCTCTTTATAACTCCCGTTGATGACGACGAACACGCTCTAAAGCTGGCCAACACCTCGAACTTTGGGTTGTCCGCATCAGTATGGACGGAAAATATCAAACAGGGCCGACGCCTCGCCTATGATCTGGCCTGCGGTAACGTGATGATCAACGATTGCATTGTTTCCTTTGGCATGGCGGAAATAAGCTGGACCGGAGTGAAACAAAGTGGCATCGGCTGGGTTCATGGGGAAAAAGGACTGGATGAAATGGTTACTATTCAGTATATTACCATAGACAAGCAATCGCGTATACAGAAATTCTGGTGGTTTCCCTATACTGAAAAGATGGTTCAGGCCATGAGGGCGGGAATGGATTTTCTGTTTGCCGCATCCTGGAGAAAAAAAATAAAAGCCCTTCCATCCGTTCTGACGCACTTTACAGCTTATTTTGTAAAAAACAGCAAAAGAGCCGACAAGCTCTGATTTCGATTATGCAAAAAACACTCATCTATATCGGTATTCTGATGGTCGCCGCCGGCCTTTTATGGCCCTGGCTCAGCAAATTGCCGCTGGGCAGACTCCCGGGAGATATTTTTATCGATCGCGGAAACGTCAAACTCTTTATCCCCATAACCACGATGTTGCTGTTCAGCGTATTGCTGTCACTTATCATTTGGTTCATAAGACATAAATAAAGCAAAGAGGATAAGAATGGATTTTTCCAAAGTCATTGAACAGAGATTTAGTGTCAGAAGTTACAAGCCGGATGAAATTGAAAAGGAAAAACTCGAGCAGGTATTGGAGGCTGCGCGTCTTGCACCCACGGCAGTAAATAAACAGCCTTTTCAATTCATCGTTATTCGGAGCAAAAACCGGCAGCAAGATCTTGAAAAAATCTACGGTAAAGCATGGTTTTACCAGGCTCCGGTTGTCATTGCGGCTTGCGCCCTTTATGACAAAGCCTGGAAACGACGCGACGGAATGAATTATGCCGTCGTGGACACGACCATTGCAATGGATCATCTCATTCTGGCAGCGACAAACCTGGGGTTGGGCACCTGCTGGATTGGCGCTTTTGATCCTGAAGCTGTCGCAAAGATATTGAATTTGCCTGATCATGCACAAGTGATCGCCTTTACTCCTCTCGGATATCCGGCGGATTCGGCAAAACCCAAAAAAAGAGCTCCCCTTTCACAGCTGGTACGATACGAAGGATGGGAATAAGAAATCCCCGGCTTGTACAAAATCTTTATGCATGGCAGAGGGAACTCTGATTCGCTTTTGAAGGTTAAACCGAAAGAGCATGCAGGTACCTCATACATTCGGTGCCTTGCATTTACCAGAAAAAGGATTGTTGTGCAAAAAGACAAATACCGACAGGATAGCTCTATGAATAATCTTTTATGGGTTTTCGTACTGTCCCTGTTTTCGATCGGCTCGCCGCTCGAGGCCGAAGATGTTGTACAATCCGGCATCATTGAGAATGAAGAAATTATCGAGGCCAGCGGTCTGGCGGCATCCACGCTTAATGATACCCTGCTCTGGATTTTAAACGACAGCGGCAACGCTGCCTGCCTGTATGCCGTAGGCGAGGACGGATTAGACCTGGGAAAAATAACGATCGGCCGAGTCAACAACTATGACTGGGAAGATCTGGTTGCCTTTCGCTGGAACGATACCTCTTTTCTGCTGATTGCCGATGTCGGGGATAATAATGCCAGGCGGGAATTTTGCCGCCTCTATTTTATTATCGAACCCCGCATGAACGAAAACGGATTATTTGATCAAACCGTTGATGTTTATCAACAAATCGAGTTTACCTATGAAACAGGACCGCGTGATTGCGAAGCTGTTGCCGTGGATCCTGTGCAGGAAAAAATCTTTTTACTCAGCAAAAATCAGATCAACAGCAGGGTATTTGAACTGCTGTTAACCTTTTCAGCAGAGCAGCCCATGATCGCAAGGCAAATCGCCACAGCATCGAGCATTAATAATGTTACAGCCATGGATATCTCATCCTATAACCTCATCAGTGCGGTGATGAACTATCAAAATATTTTTCTTTTTTACCGCCAGTATCAGGAAAGCTGGAGTGATGTCTTTCAGATCGAGCCGGTCGTAATACGAATTCCATCTTTACCCGGGGCCGAAGCCGCCTGTTTTAATAAAAACGGCACCTCGGTCTATTTTACCTCGGAAAGAGTCCATCAACCGTTATACCGCCTGGATATCACCAATGCCCCGACTGATTCCATTCCGCCTTATCCACCTGAAAATGTTCGGTTGATCGAAGAGAGTGAATAGGAGCGTTGTGGCTATTTTGCAGGTGATTTCAACCATGTCAACAACCACCATCAAAGACAAAATGTTTTATTGATCAATACCTTAATAATAACTATTTTACCTTTGATTCGGTGCGATCGTCAACATTGTTCAAAGGGAGAAAATTATATGATCTATTATATCAAATTGATGCTTTTGGTGGTATTCATGACATCTCCTGTTGTGGCAGCTGAATCTGGTCAATATCGCGCGCCAGTGGCCAAAATCCAGGGACATCACAGTATCAAAGCAAAAAATCCCACTCGGAAAGCCGCGAAACGAATCGTAAAAACCAGCGACAAATTTAATCAGATTACTGAATACATCGAAAAAATCTGGTTCAATAACAAGTGGCGCAACTATACCAAAGGTACGCGACATTACAATGAAAACGATCAGCTGGTAGAGGAATACATATACGATTGGAACTCTGATGACTCTGTATGGGTGTCATTTGGAAAATACGAATATGCTTATAACGACAAGAACAATCTGCAAGAAATGACTTATATGTTCTGGCAGGATAGCACCTATACAAACTTTGACAAAACCCTTTTCACCTATGATAGCAGCAGCGGTGTACTTTTGGAACAGCTATTCAGCAGATGGGTGGATGGAGAGTGGTTGAAAGACTGGAAAGAAATTTATCAATTCGATCCGGACGGTCTGGAAACCGGCGGAGCATACTATGAATGGCGATACGGGGAATGGCAGATATATACGGAATGGAAGAACACCCATCACGACAGCACCCGCCTCTTGATAAAGTGGCAATCAATAGATTTTATCGAGGGAGACACATTAAACGCATATAAAGATACACTCATCTATGATAACGGCATCCTGGCCGATGAAATTTTGCAGCAATGGGTGAATGATCGCTGGCTAAATTCCGACCGCTGGCTCGACACCTATGATGAAGCGGGAAATCACACAGAAGATGTGCATCAAATTTGGGAAAACAATCAATGGCGGCACTATCAAAAATGGAGCCGCACCTTTGACGAGGATGGTCTCCTCACGGATGAATTATTTGAAATATATCGCGGCTCGGACTGGCAAAGCAGTCATAAATGGACATTTTATTACGACAACGAACAAAGCCGGATCAGGCAGCCGGCAGATGAACATCGGGCTCCGGAACAATTCAAGCTGACAAATTACCCAAATCCCTTTAATGCGCAAACAACTATAGCATTTCGATTAAAGAAGACCAGCCCGACTATGCTGAAAATATATGATATCCGTGGCTCTTTGGTGAAAACCCTGCTGCGATCCGAAAACTTGAACGCCGGCATTCATGAAATAAGATGGAATGGACGGGATAGCCAATCCAAAGCGGTACCCACAGGCATCTATTTATATCGCCTGCAAGCGGGCCCTCACATCATCATCGGTAAATGCAGCCTGATCAGATAAACAACCAAAAAACAGAAAACAAGAAATCAAACCAACGATTTCAGCGTTTCGATCAAAGCCAACAGGCTTTCCGCATAACTGCCGTATGCGGTTCCGTTCACAATCCAGGTTTCAGAATCGTCAGCATTCAAGCCATTATCCGGTTTTAAAACATCAACCTGCTCCTGTGCAAGGTTAAATTTTTGCTGGTAAAAATACAATTCGGCCAACCCAAGACGAACATCGTTATTATTTATTTCAGAATCGCGTTCAAAGACAAAATCTTCATCCAATTGCAGCACCATCAGAAAATCTGTTATGGCCTCATGAGATAATTCCAATGCCATATTGACAAATCCCCTGCCTGCATACGCAGAGGTTAAATCACTTTTAAATGAAATAGCTATGGAAAAATTCAACTTTGATTTTTGCAGAGAATCGACCGGTGAGGCTGCGTAACACCACCCCAGTCCCACATAGGCCTTATAAAAAGAACTGCTGTTCTCAATGAGATCCTTAAATTGCCTAATGGCTTGCTGATATCGCCCCTCTGCATAATCATTCCATGCCTGATCGAATATCATCTCAATGGTCTTTTTCGTTGTAAATTCACCCTCGGGAGAAACAATTTTACCCCCCTCATTTTCCGATTCAGCGATATAGTAATAGGTGGTGTTGGCATTCAGGCTGGTCAGTGCCAGAAAATGGCTCTGTTCCTTTTCTGTGCTCTGCACAATTTTTTCATAGCTCCCGGATACCGTACCATACCGCACGATTGAATTGGCAACGACATCCGTTTGCCAGCGAATTTCAGCCAAAGTAATGTCAACGTTACTCACTGTGGGGCCGGCAACAATTCGGGGTGCCGCTACCTCTTCCGGCTCTGTTCCACCGCTCATGTCGCAGGAAGACAACATCCAACCGCCAAGCCAGGCCAATGTAAATCCGATCAATAACCTTTTCTTCATCTTATTTTCCTAACGCAATACAATCATCTTTTCGGTTAATATAGTATGGGATGTTTTTAGCTGGTATAAATAAACGCCGCTGGGTACCTGCCGGGCAGTTTTATCCGTACCATCCCAGTTAATATAATGGATGCCGGCTTCTTTGACGCGCTTAACCAGGGTTTTGACGTGTCTACCCAAAATATCATAAATGGCGATTTCAATTCTCGCTTTTTGCGGCAGGCTAAACCCAAGTGTTGTGTAGCCCTTATGCAACGAAAAGGGATTGGGATAATTTTGTATCAGGGTGAAAGCCTCGGGTACCGCCGAGACCGTTTTTGATATCCTGTAGGTCCCGAACCGGGTGATCCGGGCGCTGAATACTCTGTCTTTTTCCACAGTAGGAACAGATTGCCAGCCTCCCTCCTCTTTCTTTCTTTCAAAGACGGCTGCAAGACCGTTTGAATCGGAAAGATAATAACTCAACTCTGCGGCCCTATCAAGCCGGAGGGATGAAGGGCCTATTGTATAGGTCCCGTCTGCCTCGTTGGTATTTTCTTTTACGATGGTTATCCATGTATCCTGCGCAATGCCGCTTGCGGGAACATACAAGTGCAGGGCTTTATCAACAGATTCCACCCAGTTTTCCTGACCGGTTTGTAATCGTTGAGCGGCAAAATTTTTAGCCGATTGCCCGGCATTTCCTGCCAGATCGGTTCCATTTACCGCCAGTTGGATCGTCTGGCTTTGTTCTAATTTGTAATCAGCCTTATAGATGGATTTCTCTGCATTGATGGTCTGCAAAGAAAGCGACTGCTCGTTTGCCGACAGCTGAGGTATCCCGTTTAATTGTTCAGAAGCGATGACATAGATATCCATATAGGCGGTTAATACAGGATTCTGTAAAACCCCCAGCGTAAACTGTGGCGCGGTTTCATCTTTTCCTGATGTGAAAAAACTCCAGACAAAATCATCTTCCGGTGATCCTTCTGCCTTTGCATCTCGATCTCCATCCAGTGATATACCGGCCGGATTGGCCAGTTGTCCGCTCAACCTCACCGTAATTTCATCGTTTGGCTGAACATCTTTTTCCGGTCTGAATTGCATCATTCTTTGACTGCTGTTATAGGTCAATTCTCCTTTAATCAGACCGGACGCTGCACCGTTGACGGTTACATGTTGGGGAATAAACGAATCGGCTGCCATGCGCTGATCAAACTGAACGGTAATATCGAGCATCTCTTTCAAATATGAAATCTGCGTATCTCCGTCCTCGGGAGAGGTCAAACTCACCCTGGGCGGCAGACCGCCTTGCACGGTGTTCGTACTTAGATTGAGATGCCGGATCTGATAATTTGATGCATGAATGGTTTTCATTAAAATAATATCGAGTTCATCGACATCAACAAAATCCGGCAGCTCCGGAAAGGAAAATTCCCCCGGATCATTGGATAGATTTATGGGCGGCTGCCAGGAATCATATTTATAGAGCGTCAGAAAAACCTTTTTATTTGCCGCTTGCGTCTTTTGCAGCTTGTTTTGAGCCCGGTCAGCGGGTATCCTGTTTGCAAGCTTTCCCAGGGTGGCATTATTGAGCTCATCTTCATAAGCAACGTAAACATTTCCTTCAATATCGACAGAAATATTGGGATAGCTCAGATTCCCGTCTTCACTTGTTTGAGCGATCGGCAAAGGTGCCTGCCAGACTCCGGATTCCAGCCGTGAATACATGATGCGCACGTCGCCTGGTATAAAATTATCGGCATAGACAAAATGCAATCGGTCGAACGGATCGATGACAAAAGATATCAGCCCGTCATACAAGACACCCGACTGTGTAACTTTTTTTGCGGGCTGCCATTCAAGATAATCCTCACTTGCTGTATAAAAAACATTTAAGGTCTGTTCCTGGAACACCCCGTCCGAATAAAAGACGTAAGCCTTGCCTGCGGAATCAAAATCAATACCAGGGACAAAACAATGGTGATAATCCGAATCGCTGATTTCCATGTCCGTTTGCCAGGTCAGGCCATTATCCTGTGAAAAGGCATGGTAGATATCCCCTTCAAAAACATCTGCATACAGAACAGTGTTCCATACCACATGGGGTTGATTTTTGTTGTCTACGGCAATAAAAGGATAGAGTTGGTCGCCTCCGGTAAATGATCGGCTAATCAATTCTGGTGCTGACCAGCTTTTACCCTGATCATCGGAAAAACTATGATATATTGTAAAGGGATCAGCATCGGAATTAGCCTGAGCATGCCATACTGTGTGTAACCGTTCATTTTCATCGATTGCCAGAGACGGCATACCGCTATAGTAAAGGGTGGTATCGACAGCAATGGGCGGGCTCCAGGTTTTGCCCTCATCCTGGGACTGGCTATAATAAATAAATCGACGGTCATCTCGTAAATCATGAAAAACAATAAACAATCCCCCGGAAGGATGTTTGAGCAAATTTCTGCCCTGGTATCCGTAAGAATGTGCCTGCTGTACCCCGGCTATGATATGCTGATTCATGCTGGCGGTTGAAAACCGGAAACTCGCACTGAAAACCGGTCCATTGCCTTTGCTGTCCGATGACCCGACGCGGTAAAAATAGGTTGTATTGGGCTGAAGAGCGCTCAACAAAATACGATGAGAAACAGTCAGCGAATCCTTTTCAACTCTGTTGTCGTAATTCTCACTGGTGCCATACTCGACGATACTGGTCGCCAGCTCATCTGTTTCCCAAAAAATTGTAATCGCATCTCCGGTGGGAAGACTTTCATAAGGCCCATCGACAAGTTGCGGAGGATTGAGATCTTCAATCGTACTGGATACTGAATAACTGTAGGAAGAGGTTCCACTCAACCCGGAAGAGATCAGGTACAACTTGTCGGTGGTTTCCCTGATTCCGGAAAGCCCATACCGGCCATAACCATCATTATCCAATTCGATGCTATCGATCAAATCTTCCCCGGTGGAATAAATCTGTAATCTCAAATTATCAGCGGAAAAACTATTCGCATATAAAATGGCTGTACTGTCTCTGGCATCGAATCGGAAATAGTGACTCGCATATTCGGTTACATGATTGAGTTGATCTGCAACCGGATAACTTTTATGTGATTTCTTGATTCTCGGTAATATTGGAAGAACAAGGGTATTATAACCAAAATATCCATTATCGCCCATGCTTTTATCATTAACAAGATTGGCCATAACAAAACGGCTAAAAATCTGTTCAAAAAAAAGTTCAACATTATGGTCCTGCAAGGCGCTTCGGACGCCTTCGATCCCATTTAGAGGATTGCGGACGATTTTTGATACGAGTTCGGCGCCGAATTTTTCGGCGATATAATAAAACCAGAGTCCAACTTTGGCATAATCGATCTGACTATCGCTTTCATAGGAAAAAACATTGAGAGAACGCTCCGGATGCTGCAGATATGGCGTGGGATTGCGTAAACCATATCCGCAAAGCACTTCTGCATAAATCGATGCCCCTTCGTTCACCCATATACCATTTTGTGAACTCTCATCTGCATCCATACCATAGTGTAAAAGATGCTGAAACTCATGCGCAACCACGGATGCGGTAACCTGACTCGCAGGATCTCCGGGATCACAATCGATATAAAGCAAATCCTTTTTATTGCTGTAAGAACCGTCCGACTGGTCATAAGGCAAAAAATATCCGGCGGTATAGACGTTTTTGCCTTCTCCCGGATTGTAATCATCATCGATATCATAGATCAGGATATAGATATAGTTGTCACCGGACTTGTTGGGTGTGGGGCCGATATAGGATTCAAGTATTTCGCGTATCCCCTGATCAGGATCAAAGGAAGAGGCCGGTGTGCTCTCTTCAAACGCCTGATAAAAATTTTCTACACCTTGCTGACCAATTTTTCCCGCCTGCCACTCCTCAACCCCGGCAAAAATGTAGGTCCGCTCTGATTTTTTGCGGCATACCGCTTCTATCTGTTCAAATCTGTTGCCACTGGTTGTATAGGTATAAAATTCAACCGTATCGCCGACAGAATATTGGAGTTGTGTCGCCTTGGCAAGGTCCGCCGCTACATGGGGATAGTATGTTTTTGTGTTGGTAACGGCCTGATCGATATCATCTATTAAATAGTGCCAGCCACTCTTAACCCAGGACCGATCAACAAAGCGCACAGGGGTCAATGCCGCAGAACTGATCTGGAAGCCGATAAAAATACTTAATATCAAAAAGTGAGATCGCATTTTGTCCACGCCTTTTTCTATCACAAAAGTTTACATTTAATCCACATCCGTGTAAAAACGATGGTTTTTACGAAATGCTTGACAGTAAAAAAAGCAATATGATCGAGATGCAGTATAATATATTTAAACAATTCACAATAATAAAGCCATAATTTAATAACCCATGTAACAAAATTATGTTTCCTTTCATTTCAGCAGGGATCGAACGCCACAGCATTCTGCACCAAAGGGCAGCAAAGAACGTTCGCCAGCCATTGGTGCTTGATTTGTGGCCATTACGCCGCTTTGTGAAAAATGAACAACAGAATGCAATTACTCGAAATATTCTTTTGATTAAAATTTCTTTTTAATATATTGAAACCATGTTCAATCATCTGCGTTTTATTACTAAACCATTATTGATAAGGAGCCTTAATGGAGCTTGAATCGGTTTCATGCAATTTATGCAGTAAATCTCATTCTATACCGGTTGCTGAAGAAAACGGCTATCAAATTGTCCGATGTTCATCCTGCGGTCTGAACTATCTTAACCCCAGACCTCAACAGCAAGAACAAGAGGCAATGATCGACTCGCAGCAATTCCAGAGCTTGAATGAAGAAGTAATTGTGGACATGACCGAGCACCTCAAAGGAACCAAAGGATTATTAATGATGGCCAGGCGTCGTATGGACATTATCGAGTCACACAGTGAAGGCGGATCGCTCCTGGACGTGGGATGCGGTATTGGCCATCTGGTCAAGGTTGCCCGCGACCGGGGCTGGAAGGCCACGGGGGTAGAGCCATCGGCAGAAAGAGCTTCCTTTGGACGCAAAACATTTGACATCCCCATCGTGGAATCCAGTTTAGAGGACTTTAATTCTTCTCAAACTTTTCAGGTTATTTCATTATTCAATGTGCTCAGTCACTTGCGGAATCCCTTACGGGCACTGGAGAATCTGGCCAACAATCTCGATCCTGACGGAATAATGGTTATACGAACCGGCAACCGGGGAGAAATCAGCTCTCCCGATGAAGCAGCAATGTGGAAAGACCCATGGGGAGTTCCTGACCACCTCTACTGGTTTTCTGATCAATCCATAAAAAAACTCTGTGAGCTTTTAGATCTCAACATTGTCGCAAAAAAAAGTTCCTCCCGTATGGAAATCGCCCTAAGAAAAGGCAATCTGGCAAAACCCGGTGGAGCGCCTTTCTGGATTAAAAAAATATTCTATTATGTGCCATTGCTGCCTGCAATCGCCTTATTTCTCTATAACCATACGATTGGCAAAAACGATCAATCCCGCTCTAATCTTTATGTTTTAAAAAAATCGAACTGATTGTGCTATGAAAAAAACGTTTGTCCTCGATACCAATGTCATTCTTCATGATTCGACCTGTATTTTTAATTTCGATGACAATGACATCGTTATCCCTATTACCGTTTTGGAAGAAATCGACCACTTTAAACGCGGACATGATCTTATCCACTATCATGCCCGGGAATTTATACGACTGCTCGACGAATTCTCCGGTGATAAACTCGTCGGTAAAGGAGCTTCTCTGGGTAAGGGGCGTGGCAATATTTTTATTCTTAACGTATTCAAGGATGAAGATGAAGTGCTCAATGCCTTTATGGAAAAAAAACCGGACCATCGTATTCTCAGTGCGGCGTTGTCATTAAAAAAAGCATACAGCCGTAAACAGATCGCTCTCGTCAGCAAAGATGTTAATTTAAGACTAAAAGCCAAATCTCTCGGTATTCCGTCACAGGATTATTACACCGACAAGATCGAGGACGTCGAAAAGCTCTATCGCGGCAAACGCCTCCTCGAACATGTGGATCCTGAAATTATCGAACGTCTCTTCACGCCTCCCTTTGAAGTTTCCGCTGCTGAAGCGGATATTGAGCATATCGTTCCAAATGAATATATTATCCTGCGTAATAAAAGCCAATCGGTTTTGACATATTTTAATCCGCATTCCGGTCTTCTCGAAAGAATAGACAAAGCCGCCGCCTATGGTATTCTGCCGAGGAATGCAGAACAAATATTTTCCCTTCATGCTCTGCAAACAACGGATATAAAACTGGTTACCCTGAGCGGTAAAGCCGGTACCGGCAAAACATTGCTGGCCTTGGCCGGTGCTCTTGAAGTACAGCAAAATTATCGCCAGATTTATCTGGCCCGGCCGATTGTGGCGCTTTCAAACAGAGACATCGGATATTTGCCGGGTGACATTAAATCCAAGCTGGATCCCTACATGCAACCCCTCTATGACAATCTCGGTGTCATCAAAAACCAGTTCAGCGAAACCGATAAAAAATTTATTAAAATTCAGGACATGCTCGAAACCGGCAAACTGCAAATAGAACCCCTTGCATATATCCGCGGGCGCAGTCTCGATCGCATATATTTCATCGTGGATGAAGCTCAAAACCTGACTCCCCATGAAGTCAAAACCATTATCACACGTGCTGGTGAAGGATCGAAAATCATCTTTACAGGCGATCCGTATCAAATCGATACGCCTTATCTGGATTCAAGGTCGAATGGACTGAGCTATCTCATCGATCGTATGAAAGGACAAAACCTCTACGCCCATATTAATCTGGAAAAGGGTGAACGCTCGGAACTGGCGGAATTGGCGAGTAATCTATTATGATAAACGCAAAAAAACCTGTCGGAATAATGCAGAGCCTCTCTTGTCGCATAATGTTTTTTCTCTTCCTCGCTGTTGCGGGAGGTGTCCTTTTTTATCAGTTTGCAGATGTCATTTTACCCATTAGAGCAGCCCGTTTTGAACTCAATCGATCTCAGGCGGTGGACATTGCCAGAAACTTTGTCGACAAACAGGGATTTCTATCAAAAAATTACCGGGTTGCCTCCATAACGACGGATAACAATCATCTCTTTCATTATCTGCAAAAAAACCTGGGCTATGATCAGACGGTAAACCTCATGCAAGAGGAGATGCCGGAGATATTCGCCATACGGTGGGAAGTATACTGGTACCAGAATGTGCCCAGGAACGCTCCGCAAGAGAGATTTTTTGTCTACATTACCGATCAGGGCAAAATAGTTGGCTTCAACCACCTCTTGCCTCCGGACACCACGCTCTGTCCGCCGGCAAAATCCCATCTCACCCAGGAAGAAGCCCTGACCCTCGCGCTGGATTTTCTCAACCGAACCGGCGTTGATATCGAGCGGTTTGAAAAGCTCTCTTCTTCCGCACACACCTATGAAAAACGAACCGACCACACCTTTCATTGGAAGCGTGATCTTGAGCGCCTAAAAGGCCATGTTGATATTACAGTTCGAATTCAGGGAAACAAGGTCGGACAATTCTCGCAGGGATTCACCCTCCCCCGGGACGTGATGCTGAAATTGCAGCATCACGACAGTGACCGGTTTTCCGCAAATATATATTCGATCATTTTTCTTTTACTGATTTTTTTATTGCCGATATCCGTTTTCCTCAAGAAATATCACGCCGGCGAAATCAGCATCAAAACCGCAAAGGTTTTCTTTTTTATTTTATGGATAGCCCTGTTCATCAAAGGCGTTCTCTCTTTCAAAGTCATGGCCAATGCCTGGGCGCTGGGTGAATTGAGTTATGACGAAATCGCCATGGTCAAGTTGCTTTTCTACACCTTGATCATCTATCCGTTTCTCGCCTCCTCTGCTTTTATGAGCTGGAGTGTTGGTGAATCTCTCGCCAGAGAAAAATTCAGCGAAAAACTGGCCGCGCTTGACGCTATCATAAATCTTAAATTTTCAACCAAAAAGTTCGCCCTGTCAGCGTTGAGGGGCTATGCATTTGGATTTGTTGCCCTGGGTCTGACCGGTTTGGCGACATGGTCTCTTCTTAATATTTTTAACGGTACTCTGCAACTCGATTCTTACCGCCATACAATATCTCTCTTTTTGCCGTTTCTGGTGCCCGTTTCAAGCGCCCTTATCGCAGCTCTTTTCTCAGAACTGCTTTTCCGGCTTTTTGCCAATTTATACTTTTTTAAAATTTTAAAATATAAATTCCTGGCCATTATTCTCTCTTCGGTGATTTTCTCGCTTTCTTCCCTGGTGATCTGGAACATCCAGCTCGCAATAACACCATATTATCTCTATCTAATCATCGCCTTTATAAACGGTTTATTGTTCGGTTATTTATTCTGGCGATACGATCTGGTTACTGTTTTGTTTGCGGATTTTATCCTTATCGGCATACTCTATACCGTCCCGGTTTTATCCAACCCCAATTTTTCATTGCAGCTTCAGGGCGTACTTTCGCTCTTACTCCTGTTCTCGCCGGGTATCATTATTGTTCGAGGTCTGTTGGCGCAAAAGGTGTTTACCTACAAACCCGAAACCATGCCCGAACATATCAAAAGGATTTCCGAGCGCGAACGTATGGCAAGAGAGCTGGAAATTGCCAGACAGGTACAGATGAAACTGTTGCCCAAAAAAGACCCCGATTTCGAGGAAAGCGACATAGCCGGATTCTGCATCCCGGCGGAAAAAGTGGGCGGCGACTATTATGATTTTATTGCCCTGGATGAAAAACGCATCGGACTGGTTATCGGCGATGTTTCCGGCAAAGGGGTTCCGGCATCGATCTATATGACCCTGACAAAGGGCGTTTTCCAATCCTATTCTGAAGAAAAAAGTCCGCGCAACTTGCTCATCAAAGTGAATAGCCTTCTCTACAAGACTATTGAACGGGGAACCTTTATCAGTCTGTTTTATGCCATTCTGAATGTAAAATCGAAACAACTCGTCTACTCCCGGGGCGGGCACAACCCGGTTATCTATTACTGTTCACAGGAAGACACCTGCAAGCTTTTGGAATCCAGCGGAATGGCCCTGGGACTGGATGCCGGCGAAATTTTCAATCAGCTGCTTCAGGAAGAAAAGATGCAGCTACATCAGGAAGATTTGCTGGTCTTTTATACTGACGGATTTATCGAAGCGATGAACGATGAGCTTTGTGAATACAGCGAGGAGAAATTGATAAACATCGTTTATAAAAACCGGCATAGAGGCTCAAAAGAAATTATAAACACGATCTACACAGATGTTAAAAAATATATAAAAAATTATCCCCATTACGATGATATGACCATGATTGTGGTCAAAATCCATTAAATTTCATTATGGAGAAGGACGGAAGGTGGAGAGCAGCGGCTTGAACCCTTTCATGATCCATTCACATTCCTGCTGTAACGAGTCATAATGGTTCCGATCTACGGTACAACGGAGAATATAATAATAATCCCTCCTCGGTAGTACACTGGTGATGATGACCCTGTCGTTTTCACTGCCGGTTTTCAAAAGTATGAAATAGTATCCCTGAAGAATGCGATGAGCGGGAGCGGAGACGGGTTTTATAATGGAATCCTGCTGTTCCCGACTCTGATGCAGCATTTCATAAAGCAAGGAAATGGCAAAATCCCTTGCTTCGAGCTCCGGCGCTTTTGATATTACACCCACGCGCAGAGCAGCATGCCCACCCTGCCGCCGTACTGTTATGATCTCTTTTACCTGCTCTGGTATCGGCTGACTTTTTTCATACGGCGAGAGCGTTGAATCCGCATACTCTGACGCCACCGTCCATTTCGAGTGAGGCAAAATGAGAGAAAAGTGGAAAATATAGTTATAATAAACAGAATCAACCACGCCCTCATTCACAGATCTCAACCTGGGATACTCTTGCACAGGATCGGTCAGATTCTGTTTCATACTGCTAAAAACAACCAATATGACGATTAATGAAAAAACAAGAAAAACCACTCCGAATAATTGTGATTTTGAGGTCATAGCGATCCTTTGATTAATCTATGGACATGATATCCGAATAACTCCATTCGGGTATAGCGCCCCGCTGTGTTGACACAAAAGCACCCAGCCGATTGCCGTAATCGGCAATTTCTGCCAGTGGAGCACCGCTCAGATATTTGACAATCATCCCGGCAGCAAATGCATCTCCCGCTCCGGTGGTATCCACAGCATTAACTTTGAACCCGGGATGATAGATATTTTCATCCTTTGTGATGAGATAGCAACCCTCTGAACCTGCCGTAAGAGCGGCCATTTTTAGTTGATAATCATCTATCAATTGTCGCAAGAATTCAATATTATTCTCCCGGGGACCGGAAAGATTTTTCAGCTTTTCGAGTTCCCCAATGTTGAGCTTGATCATATCGGCGAGTTCGAGCGATTCGAGAACGATCTTTTCAGTATGATCTGACCATCCCCTCAAATTAATATCAAAAACCCTGATGGCAGTGGTTTTCTGCAAAAACCGCTGAATGGCTTTGCGTGAAACAGTTGATCGCTGTGCCAGGGTACCAAACAGCACAGCATCGAGTTCAATGGCAATGTTGTCCCAAATGTCATTATATTCCATATAATCATAGGATACATCCTGAACACATTGGAACGCAGGCACTCCCTCTTCATTCAAGGTAACCTTAACGGTTCCGGTTGGTTTTTGGGGATCAATCTGGATACCGGAGACATCGAAATCCAGAGAAACGAGTTCCTTGATCAACTGGTCTCCGGCCGCATCATTGCCGACACGACTCAAAATAATCCCATAAGCGCCGGCCTGATTGACGTGAGCGGCAAAGTTTGCCGGGGCTCCGCCCAGATATTTTTTGTCCTCATAAACATCCCAAAGAACTTCTCCCAATCCTGCAATTTTTTGTTTGTCATTCATATTCAATCCTTATTTTTTTCGAATGGCTATACGCAAGCTCGGTCCTCCGGGCAAAGGACCGCTACCCGTTCTTGGATCAACTTCTTTAAACTTGATTCCCTGAGGTATGGGAAACTCTACAAAAGGCTCGTCAGCAAGTGCCTCTTTCATATACTGGGTCCAGACAGGCAACGCAGCGCTGGCCCCTGTGACCTCTGTACCGTATTTTGTTTTCATTTTCCGATTATCATCAAAACCTACCCAAACCACAGTAATCAGATTGGGGGTAAAACCAACGAACCACGAGTCCCGATTGTCATCAGAGGTTCCGGTTTTTCCTGCAGCGGGTCGTAAAAATCCAAGCCGCCGGCTTGATTGTGCGGTTCCCCCTTCCATCACGCCCTTCATCATGTCTATCATTATATAACACGTTTGTGGATCCAGCACCCGCCGACTTGCAATTTTGTTCTCATACAATTCATCGCCATTGAATTTCGTAATACGGTTTATCGAAAAACATTCTTTCGCGACGCCGTAATCGGCAAGGGTCGCAACTGCACAAGCCAATTCCAGAGGCGCTATACCGGTCGCGCCAAGGGCAAGTGAAAAATTAGCTTCCATATCGCTTTGTATACCCATCCGGTGAGCATAATCCATAACCGTTTTGGGACCAACCCGTTGAATCAGTTTGGCGGCAATCACATTAACAGATTTCATCAATGCATACTTGACCACCATCGGTCCGTGATACTGCAGATCAAAATTTTCAGGTTCCCACCGCTGGTTATCATACCGGATCACAAGCGTATCATCCACAACCACAGTAGCCGGATTGACGATGCGTTTGTCCAGAGCACTTGTATAAGTAAACACTTTAAATGCTGAACCGGGATGCCTGTTGTTGGAAATGGCGCGATTGAACGGCGTTCGTTGAAAGTCTCTTCCACCAACCAAAGCCCTCACCTCACCCGTATGGACATCGAGAGAAACCAATGCAGCCTGTGGATAATTTACTTTTTCGCTCCAGGTTGCCGTGTTATAGGGTTCCAGGCCAAGGAGATCATCAATCAGTTTTAATCCCTCCTGTACGGCTCTGGATGCATGATACTGATATTGGGCGTTAAGGGTTGAAAAAATATCCAGACCACCATAATACACTGCTGTTTTGTTCAGCTCGTCGCTCGCCATCTGAATGATATAATCAAGAAAATAGTCGGCATAACCGGCAAGGGCATTCAATCGCTCCAATTGCACATCTTTGGCCAGTGCATTTTTTTTCTCTTCCGGCTCGATAAAATTTTCTTCAACCATTCTATTGAGAACAAACGTCTGGCGTTCCCTGGCGATATCATAATTCTTATAAGGGTTGTAGTGTTCAGGCCACCGGGGAATCCCGGCCAGCATGGCTGCTTCCGCCAGGGTCAGCTCATCGGCATGCTTGGCAAAATAAACCTGAGAAGCCATTTCAACCCCCAAAACCCCTGAGCTGAAATTGATCTGATTTATATAGGCTTCAAGAATTTCATCTTTGCTGAATTGCTGTTCCAGCTGGGTGGCGATAAAGAACTCTTTCACTTTTCGATACCAGGTCCGGTCGAATTCAAAAAAGAGATTTTTGGCCAGTTGTTGCGTAATGGTACTGCCGCCTTGTCTGATTTTTCCGGATTTGAGATTATAAAAAAGTGCCCGCAAAAGGGATCGTTTGGACAAGCCATGATGCGAATAAAAATCTGCGTCCTCCAGTGCGATAATCGCATCGATAAAATCGGACGAGACCTGATCAAGTCTGACTCTTTCCCGGTTCGCCAGCACCTTTACCACCTTGCCGGTCTCATCGTAAATGGTGGTGGGCTTTGTTTCTTTATATAAGGTATCCGGGATTCTGGGCAGGGTAAAAACAAATATCAGTACAGCGAAACCGACAAAAAGCAAAAAATAAATCAATAATTTGATATATAGAGAAATGCCTTTTCTCCTATTCATGATTATTTTCCTTTTCCACAGGTGAGCGAAGCGAAATTTCAGGATCGAGTTGGTTGATTTGTTGTATAAGATAGGCAGCAGCGATTTCTGAAGCCTGCAGAGTATCAATTTGGGTCTGATTATTCCGGTATCTTTCAAAGGCAATCTCAACCGTGCCGTTGCGCACATATGGTGAAACACCGACAAAAGCAAGGTTCTTCTCCCATTCGATCAGCTTGTACAGATCCCCGACGATCTGCAAACGATGTTGGGTGGAGAGATTATCAAAAGCCTTTAAAAATAGACCGGCATCGATTACACGGTTCTCAAAAAGAGAACTCTGTGCCAAACGGGACGCAACCTCGTCCGGTTTGAGATGGGTGGTTGAAAAGTCCGTATCCCTGTTCCACAGCAGCTGGCCAAAGCCGTCATAAAAGTAGATGTGTAAACGGGTGCCCTGCAATGAGAGCCTGACATTTTTCCAGGCAGCATTGCGGCTCATATCATATAAAATCATCGGATCGATCAGTTGTCTGGCTCGCTCCGGCGTAAACTTTCTGTAAAGCGTCAAAAAATCCTCTCTCCCCATGCTGATGGTCGGACGTCTGCTGAGTATGGATTTCAGTTCCTGAAAGGATTCTACCGAGAAGACAAGAGTTGAATCAACATCTGTCTCTCTCTCAAGCGCTTCGATAGAAGTAGGTCCCTCTGACTCTTTGTTTTCTTCAATCCAAAAGCGGCCAATCTCGGGCCGAACACGGTTCGTCAACTGCATAAAATTACCGACGATAATTTCAACAATATCGAAGGCCAGTACAAGGGCAATGGCCGCAAGCAAAAGGGCCAAAAGCAGTTTGGGTTTATAGATTTTTTTCATAGACACCTACAAAATAAATGGAGTTGGGGTAAAGCTGATCAAAAAAATAATGAAAACGATAAACGAAAGCAATTGCCGCTTTTTATCAAGTGGTGTAAAATCGTTCCAGGGAGGCGGATGTTTTCGACCAAGAAAAACGAGCAGGATGAACAATAATATCCAGCCCGGATAAACAAGAGAAAGCATTCCCAGAAAACCGAGGAATACCAGATAAAATAGTCGCGATTTTTTCCCAAACAAGCTGTACAAAACGTGTCCGCCATCCAGTTGACCAATGGGTAGCAGGTTCAACGAGGTAACGAAAAGACCTGCCCAGCCGGCATAGGCTACCGGGTGGAGAAGAATATCATGACTGTCATCCAGAGGGCCGACGATAAGGTTGGAGATAAACTTGAATAAAAGTGGTTCTCCCAATTGGATACTGAATTCAGAGTTTTCTCCCGCCGGTATGACCGTGGAAAAATAAATACCGATGGCAACGGCGGGCAAGCTCAGCAAAAAGCCGGCAATGGGGCCGGCTGCACCGATATCGAACAATGCTTTTCGGTCCGGGATAATGCCTTTCATGCGAATAACCGCTCCCATTGTCCCAAAAGGGTTTAGCAGGGGAAAAGGAATAAAATACGGAAGGGTGGCACTTACGCCGTAACGCCTGCACATGAGATAATGCCCCATTTCATGTACAAATAAAATGGAAATAATGGAAATACTATACCAGAAACCTGCCGTCACCCATGTCGAAAAGATCGTGAGTATAAACAGTATCAGATTCACAGAGGGCTTGCCCGAAAAAAGCCGAGCGGCCGGGAAACGCCGTTGCCGTGGTCGAGAAAAAGAAAGAGGGGGATTGTCGGTTTTCCAAGTATTTTCTTTCATAAGACGCAGTTATAGTATACACATATTGTGAGTATAAAATCAATATTTATTTATTCGAACCGAATATAGATCGATTCTCCTACGGTTACCTCCATATCGGCAGCTGCTGAGCCCTGATTACAGGCCACCTCAAGATTTCCATGACTGCCGATGATATTGAGAAATTCGCCCTTTTTACGTTCTGCGTAAGCGTGGCAGAGTCCTGAAACAGAATACCCTTTGATTATACTGTCTTTTATGGTGCGATCCCGCAGGCAGGATTCACTGATATTGGAAACAAGATTTCCAAAGCGATCGATATAGATAATTTCGCCTCTGATTCCAGCCATTCCCTTTTCAGGAGCAGCCGGGCGCTGTCTGTAAAAATCACTGACCGGAGGACCAAATTCATCAAGAGGGACGCCCTTGCTGATGTGAGCGGCAACGGGCGCGAAAACGTCCCGGCCGTGAAAAGTATTGCTTATCGGCAAACAAAAATCCATGTTGGTAATATGGACGCAATTCTGTATGGCGGGTATTCTGTTAAACACGCCATTATCAGGGCCAACAAAGTAATACTCTTCAGTCTTGAGAATCAATGAGCGCCGCGTGGAACCCACTCCCGGGTCCACTACCACGACATGAATTGTATCGTTGGGGAAATAGCTGTGTGAACGTTCCAGTACAAAAGCAGCCGCTGCAATATCTCCGGCAGGAATACCGTGTGCCAGATTTATGATATGCGCATCAGCATTGATGCTCATAATGACACCCTTCATGATTCCGACGAATCCGTCCCGGTCGCCGAAATCCGATAGTAAAGTAATCAGTTTCCCCATAGTTGGTCTCCTATTCCTAAAATAAAATACTACCGTTCCCTGTTAAAAATCGAATCAAACAAGACCTAGGTCGTGGAGGCATATTTAATAATGTCTTCATAGACTGGCAACAAAACCCGGGGATTTTTCTCATATTCCAGTTCATCCGCATCCACGATCAACACCTTGATCTCCTTTTGAATCAGAGCGATCCAACGCTCATAAGCCTGGTTCAGCTCGTGAAGGTAATCCAGAGATATATTCTTTTCAAACTCTCTGCCTCGTTTTCGTATTCGGGTAATTAACGTCCACGTCGATGCACGTAAATAGAGAATAAGGTCTGGCTTTCGCAGGTACCTGGTCATGATATAAAACAACTCCCTGTAGTTGCGATAATCCCGCTGATCCATATAGCCCTGTTTTTGTAAAATATAGGCAAATATCTCCACATCCTCGTAAATCGAACGGTCCTGCACACAGGAAACCGTTCTCTTGACAGATGCCCGCTGATCATTGAATCGGCGGGATAAAAAATAAACCTGCAGATTAAAACTCCAGCGTTTCATATCTGCGTAAAAATCCTCCAAATAAGGATTGTCAATAACCTGTTCATATATAGCCTGCCAGCCAAAGTATTCGCTGATCTGGGTCGTAAGGGTGGTTTTACCCACACCGATGTTTCCGGCGATGGTTAAAAAAAAGGGAACAGGAGGTCTGAATTTAGATTGATTACTCATAAGGTACCTTGTCCGCTTTTCTGAGAAAACAGTTTCGGTAGACGATTGAAATAGATATCGCGTACTCCCATGCCCTGCTCGTCTGTGATGCGAAAATAAAATCCCTGCTGTCCCAGTCTGGAGGTGCTCTTGAGCAGAATCCAGTTCATACCCGATTTCAGACGGGCTGCTATTTTATAGCGATCAATATGACAGCGTTCATAACGATTGATGGTAAAAATATTCTCATCATTCAACCATACTTTTACCGGACGATTGGATCCTAATCGTAGCTGGACATTACGGCTTTTTACGCAGTTTACCGGCAAAAGAGCGTAATAGGTCTGGTTGAATTTATTTTCAGCACAAGAGTACAAATCAATATATCCATCCAGAACGCCGTCAAAACCAACAAGACGGCAATTGTCCATCTCTGCATCAACATCTTCAGCGGTCATTTTTTCAGGCCAGAAAGAATTATGAAATCCGTGTGTATTGCGGAATGGAGGCAGAATTCTCCAGGCCTGCTCCACCGGCATTCCGATATGTTGTAAATGATTTTTCATTCGGCCTGAATCACTCAACAAAACGCTTAAATGAATATAGCCCAGCTTTGACTGTAAACGAAAATTTTCATCCTGCATTTCTTCAATGGCCCGCCACATACCCTCCAATGCTTCAACATCTGATATTCGGGAAGAAATATTAATCAGCCCCATATGATAATATCTGTAATAATCTTCCCAGCCAATTGTGGGAAAAACATCCAGTGATTTTGGACCAGTTTCCGGTCGGTCAGATTCAAGCAACTGCAGATCTGGATTCTTCTTGATCATCTCCAAAACCCGTATAAATCCTAAAATACTGAACCGCATATACATATTGGAAGAGCGGGCACGGGCTTGCTGTAACAATTCTTCAGCAAATTCGAGATGGTAATCGGCTTTGATGCAACACAAAACGAGATCATATAATTTGTCAAATGATTGAAAATCATCGGGGTTCTGTTTCACATGGTTTATTAACCGGTCCATTCGTTGCTCAATATCCGTTTTTTGCGGAAAAAGATCGAGTAAAAGTCTTATCGTCGTTATGGTATAAGGTAAAGAATCATTCAGAGCCAGCACAATGCGTTGTGCGCTATTATAGTCTTGCTGCAAAATTTTGCTGTGTACAGCCAACAGTGTTGCCCGTAACCCTGCCTGCGAATAAGGGTCAAAGGACAATTTTTTCAGGATTTTTTCCGTCTCCTTAAAATTGCCCTTGTCCAGGTAGGCATAAGCCATATTGATCCGGGAAAAAGTAAACGAGGCTTCCCGCTCCAGTGCCTTTTGATACTCTTCAATTGCTGCATCCAGGTCACCCTGAAATCTCAGGATGTCTCCCATACTGTCATGGGGATTGGGTTCATCCGGTAAAAGTTTGATATATTTCTGCAATACATTCTGTGCGTATTCGTGTTTGCCGATTTCCTGATAAATGTAGCCCAGTTGATTGTAAATGACGCTCTGTTCATACCCCAGGGCCAAAGCGGCTTTGGCGTGTTCGATGGATTTTTCATGAATCTGTAAATTGTGATAAATGACGCTCAAATTATAATGCGATTCGCCATCCTCGGGAAACGACTCACAAACCTCTTCATAGTAGCGGACAGCGTTATAAAAATCGCCATTCATAAAGGCCTGATAAGCCAGATAAATACGCTTTTCTCTCGGTGGAGCGGAATTCACATAGGGCAATCCTTTACGAAGCGTTGAACGGGCCAAATCCAGATTACCAACAGTCGCCTGGGCAAAAGAGAGCTTTTGATAGGCGGAAACAAAAGTGCTGTCCAGAGCGATTGCTTTTTCAAAACAGGCGATTGCCTGTTCATGATAGATTCTGTTGGCATATTCGATACCCTTTGCATAATTCTTATAAGCTTCCAGTGAGCGGGTGGCCAGATAAGCAGACTGATAGTCCACCTCGCTCTCCGCGAGCTGACGCCCATCTATTCTGGAGGTTTGCAGACTATTCTTTACCTCAAGAATCAATTCCGGCACGATGCTAAAAATACTGCTCAGACCGTCACCACTCCTGCTCTCTGACAAAAGTAATTTCTCACTATCACTATCATACAAAACCAGCTGAACGGTGAGAGAATCGTCTTTTAAATAATAGCTACCATAAATAATCGCCTGTGCACTCATGCGCTTTGCCATATCGGTTAATGCCGCAAGGGTAAGGGTCGCATTCTGAGGCACCGTCTGTTTCATTTCCTCAATTTTTTCTCCTTCGATAATATAAAGGTGGTGTAGCTGACCCAGATCATCACGAAACATCTCAACAATACCCTGATTGAGCCAATTCAATTCCGTATCCCGGGTCCGGTTCATAAAGCCTAAAATAGCCACACTTTTTTTATGAGCGATAGCGACCTGTATGGTAGTGACTTCATCCTGCATGAACGACTGCTCGGATCGGGAGGACAGTCTGATACGGCGATTTTCATCTTTCGCGCAATAAAACAATAGAGGAATTAAAAATAAAAGCATATAACGTTTCATAAAACGATACCCTCGTTAATCTATACGAATGACGACCATGGTTAGGTCATCGTGTTGCAGTCTCGAGCCGGTAAAGCGGTTTACATCCGCCAAAATTGCCTTGGTCACCCGGTTTGGTTCGTCATCTTTACAGCGATCCAAAAGCCTAATCAGCCGTTCCTCACCATATTCCTGCAAAGAATCGTTCATGGCCTCTGTGATTCCGTCTGTATAAAAAACAAGAAGGTCTCCGGAATTCAGTTTAATGGTTTGCTGTTGCAAATTTTCGTCGAACACCCTGTCACTTGCCAATCCCAGTCCCATACCTTTGGGTAATACGGTTCTTGTCTTTTTATCCACACCATCCCGCCTTAACAAACCCGTATGACCGGCGCGGACAAAGATGAATTCATTTTCTATTGTATCCAATACTCCAAAAATCATGGTTGCGAATACTTTTCGATCAAAGCTGCGGTACAGGCGGCTGTTTAGATTGCTGACCAGATCCTGCGGCGCAATATCTCCATGTGACAGAAAAGTCATCATGCCCTTTAGCTCCGCCATATAAAACGCAGCAAAGGTTCCTTTCCCGGCGACATCTGCAATAGCAATACCCAGCCTGTGCTCATTTTGTTCAAAAAAGTCAAAATAATCCCCACCCACTTCATTGGCAGGTTCACACACGCCGGCTACTGCCAGTCCCTTTACAGCCGGCATGACGGCGGGTAGTAAACGTCGCTGAACATTTTTAGCAATCTCAAGCTCGCGTTTCAAGCGTTCTTGTTCGGCAAGCTCATCCAGCAGGAATAAATTTTCGATGGCTGGTGTCGCCTGATTAATCAATATCTGTAATAACTGTATATTTTCTTGACTGTAGCCGGTGTTTCCCTTTTTGGCTCCCAGTAAAATCAATCCCAAAAGTTGATTCTTGCTCTTCAACGGAAATATCCATTTGATCGGAAACGATAATTCCCGCTCAATCTGCAGAATCGTTTCATCCCTGATTGCATCGGATGATGCAAGAACACAATTTGTGGAAATGCACTGTGTGTAAAAATTATCAGACAATTTTAAGACAGCCCGTCTGAAAGATTGCTTTGGGTAACTCTCGGAAAAATAAACAGAGCCTTTATCGCCCCCGTGGTACAAAAACAACGCACCACCCGTCGCATCGACCGAGGTGACCAGCTGTTTGATCAGAACCGAGGTTAGTTTGTCCTGGTCCAGTGTAAAGGCTATGGTATCGGAAAATTTTTCAATAATCTCTTTTTCCCGCAGCCCTTCTACGAGGTGGTTGAAGGACTGGGCCAATTGTCCGATTTCGTCCTGGCGCGAGCTCTCGATGTTATGCTTCAAATCACCCTTTGACACCCTTTTCATCGCCGCGGATAATTTGTTCAGCGGTTTTGTTATTCTCAAGCTCATTAAAACCGTTCCAATAATGCCAACGACCAGAAACAAGGCCAATACTTTTAAATTTAACAACAACTGTCTTTGCATAGAGTTGTTGAATTCGATTAAAGAAAAACCGACATCAACCTTGCCGATTCGTTCTTCACCGACCAAAATATCCACGACAACATGATCAAAATCCTTTTGACTTTCAGATGCAATCTGATTATTTGAAAGGGCTTTGATAATATCGGCCTTTTCTTCCCGGGTCAGATAGGTCAGATCACCGATATCCAACCAGGCATAATTAAGTACAAAAGCCTTTAATGCGTCGCTTTCATCAAAGACGGCGATGTAAACCAGATCTTCTCCGGCATCTGAATTGATTATCTTGTCAATCCAATCCTGATAGACATAATAGCCCCCATCGGTTTCAGCAAAACGTATGGTAGCAATCTGCCTGGCAATACGGCGCATATTCTGGCGCAGGTCCTGCCGTTGATTTTTAAATTGACTGATGGTAAACAGATAGGTGACCATGCTCATCATAAAAACCACCAGGATAAAAATCGCAAAGGACATCTTTGTCCAGAGCGTATTTAACCGGAAAATTTTCATGCCGCAGCCAATTTTATGTTTTTTTCCTTTAAACGATTTAAAAATTCCATACAGGCAGAATAACCATACTTACCGGACCATATGGGAAAAAGAGTGTTATTGCTCAATAGCAAATCATTTTTTTCATCCCAAAGGTTGACCTGGATACTCTTTATCCATTCCCTGGTTCCGGGTATGGGTGAAAACGAAGCTAAATTTATCTTTGCCCCCAATCGCGCAATATAGTCTGCACTTGCCGATACATCCTCAAATGTCTGTTCCGCCAGGCCCATCAGCAAATAGACTCCGATGGAATCCAGCGGATATCCCGCCCTGTGCAGGTACTCGAGCGCGCGTTCAAGCTCGTCATCGCTTACCTTATTCATTTCCCGTTGCAATGTTTGATTTTTCGATTCATAACTGAGGCGAATGGTCCGAACACCAGCCGCTTTAAACAAAAAAGCGAGTTCCTCATCCAAATAACGCGGATGTATTCCATTGGGAAGATGAAAATGAATGTCCTTTTTGTGGCCGGCAAAGTAACGAAACAGAGGCTTGCTGTATTCATCCGCATCGACCAGCAGAGCATCATCATAAAAACAAAAATGCTGAACATTTCGCTGATGATACCAGTGATTAATCTCATCAATCACGGCATCCGTTGGGTATCTTTTATATTCGCTTAATAATCTGGAAGCGCAGAAATCACAGTGAAAAGGACAGCCGCGGGAGGTCATCACACCGACATGATTGAGTTGCGGATAGAGGTCATACAGAGGTCGTGAGAATTGACAACATTCGGAATGGCTATAATCCTTCCGGATTTCAGAATCGATATTAGAAAGTATCTCTAAAATTTTTTGCTCTCCTGCGCCTCTTACCAGGATATCAGGCTTGACCACCCGTTGTGCATGATCCGGACAGAGCGTGGCATAAATACCTCCCAGCACGATAATAGCGTCGGGAAAAATGCTTCGCAACAGGGAAACAGCCTCTTTTGCTGCCGGATACCAATAAGTCATCATACAAGTCAGCAAAACAATATCCGGTGGATCCAGAGCTTTTAGCTTACGCACCACCAAATCATAGGGGAACCCATAGCGCCCGTAATAACGGGGAATATCATCGAGAACCTGAGGTTTTTCGATGACCTCTTTGAAATATTTCCCGGAACCGTCCTCCTTGTGATGTCTGAATGACAGAACCGGGTCAAAACGATCAAGACAATCGAGCAAAGAGACGTTAAATCCTCGTTCCTTCAATACAGCGCCGACATGCAGTAGACCATAAGGCTTTTGCCAGAAATCATAAGCGGCAAAATCGACTATCCACGGATTGAAAAGCAAAACATTTGAGATTCTTCTTTTTTTCATAGCAATGCTTCTGTGTTTTATTTCTTCAGACGCGTAATCAGAAGAATAATATCGTCCTTGAAATTGCCGTTGCTGTGAGACTCGACGCGTTTGACGATAGCTTTGAGAATGTTCAAACTGGATTTCTGACAGTTTTCAATCATTGTTTTTTTGAGCGCTTCCAGACCAAAGGTAACTTTATCGGCATTCTCTGCTTCGATAACGCCGTCCGTATACATTAATAAAAAATCATCTACCGTATAACTTATCTTGTTCTGAACAAACTCTTTTTCGGGTTTTTTTTCAAAACCGATAATAATGTTTTGCGACGGCAATTCCAGAATTTGATTTTCTCCGCGCTTGCATAGCAGTGCTGCGGGATGGGCACTCGCTGAATAAAGAATTTCGCCCAGGCGAGTATCGATACGGATGAATTGGCAGGTTAGAAACATGCTGGTTTGATCGAATGATTCACAAAAAAAGGTGTTCAAAGCATACAACATTTGAGCCGGCTCCAGTCCATCCCGCACCAGTTTTCGAATTTCACTACAAACCCGATTTACGATAAGAGCAGCGGAGACGCCGTGCCCCGTAACATCTGTAACTGTAAGATAGACCCTTCCCTGGGAATCGGAGTATATATCGGCAAAATCTCCCCCCAGTCCCATCATCGGCAGATATTCCACTGAAGTCTCGATCTCGGCAAGGTCGAGATATTTAGGCACAAGGCTCGCCTGTACCTGTTTGGCCAGTGCGAGATCACGGGATATCAATCTGTGGTACTGGTCGAGACGGGTCTGTTGTTCTTCGATAAGCTGGCCGAGAAATCGCCGTTCCAGCGCTTTTTTTACTTTATAAAGAAAGGTACTGCCATCGATGGGTTTGGTCAGGTACTCATAAGCCCCTTTTTGCATGGCCCGAACAGCGGAATCGATGCTCCCATAACCGGTGAGAATCAATACCTGTGTGTGTTTATTTTTCCGCTTTGCTGCTTCCAGTATCTCAATTCCGTTGATACCGGGAAGGTTGAGATCTGAAATGACCAAATCATATGATTTTTCTTTTATTTCCTCCAGTGCCGCTTCCCCGCTTTCAACCCCGGTAACATCGAAATTCTCATTCTTGAGAAATCCGGATAAAAGTTTGATAACATTGAGATCATCGTCTACCATCAGTATATGGGAATAATCAATATCTAGCTTTTTACTCATTTCCGGATATCCTAAAAAATACAGTTACAAATTTCAAAAATTAAAATACTATAAAAATGTTGGATATGCAATGATATTGCACACAGGTTTGTAACATTGAGGGAAAATTATTTTATCTTCAGACCGAGAAGGGTAACATCATCGGATTGGGGTTCTCCGGCAGCGAATTGGTATACGGATGCTTTGATCGTTTCGATTAAGGTTTTTATATCCGGCGATGTGTTCTGTTGAATTAAGGTTTCGAGTCGCCACTCCTCATAATCGTGGTCACCTTTATTCTTGGCTTCAGTGACACCGTCTGTAAACATGATCACCATATCGTTTTTATACAGCTGAACCGTTTCAGATTCATAGTCCACATCCGGCATCATACCCAATAACAAACCACCAGCCTCTAATTTTCGCATCTTGCCGTCTTTGCCAACATGATAGGGTGGATTGTGGCCGGCATTAACACTGGTAAGTTTCAGCGTATTCAAATCGAGCTCGGCATAAAAGAGAGTAATAAATTTATCATAGTTGGTCTGTGAATGAATCAGATTGTTTACCCGTTTTATCATTAAGGCGATATCCGTGTGGAAATCCTGTAAACTGTGAATACTTGCCTGCAGACTTGCGCCCAGCAGGGAAGCGCCAACACCTTTACCGGAGACATCGGCAACGATCAAAGCGATATGGTCATTTTTTAATTGAACGACATCAAAATAATCACCACCGACCTGACGGCTGGGAATGTTCAATCCATAAACTTCACACTGCTCCAGATGCGGAAACCGCTGTGGCAACAATCGCCTTTGGATATCTCTGGCAATTTCAAGCTCGTCCTCCATTCGCTGTTTTTCGATGGTTTCTTCAAAGAGCCTGGCATTTTCCAGAGAAATCATCGCCTGGTTTCCCAGGGTTGTTAAAAATTCCAGTTCATCCTCTTTAAAATCTGCCTTTGTAATTTTCTCCCCGATAGCAATCACACCCCGGGTTTCATTTTGCAGACGCATGGGAACGGCAATTTTTAAACCCAATTTTGAGAGAATTTTTAAATTTCTGGAAATATCCTCATCATCCAGGCGAATAACCGTTTTTACGCTCTTCAGACTCCTCAGCAATCCGGAGCGATTTAATGTCTTTTTTTCGACAGTACTCAACAATGGTCCTTTATACATGCCCAGCTGGAAGGCATCGTTTTCTTTGAGGAAAACCAGACATTTTTGAGTGATCATCTCTCCCATAATGGCATATATCAATAAGTTAAGTACTTTTTCCGGCTTTAGCGTCGAATTCAATTCCTTGCTGATGTCGAATAGCGTGTTGAGTTCCTGTATTTTTTTATCCAGCCTTCTATTCAAAACTTCAAGTTCTTTGAACATCAGTGCATTTTCGATAGAAGTAGCCGCAATGTTGGTCAAAGAACTCAAAAAATCGATTTCATTATCGTTAAATTCAATTTTCCCCACTTTGTTACCGAGACACATAAATCCAACAACACGTTTTGTACTTTCAATCGGTAAAAGCAGATCGATTTCAATTTTATCAAGAAAAGATTTAAAAAATGAATTCTCCGGTTTTAGAGCCTCTCTTCTTTGCGGGGTATTAACAGGTTCCTCAATTAAAATTTTTCGCCCGATCAAATCCCGGTCAAGTCCCTTGACAATTTCTACTTTATATTCCTCGCCGGCATCATGAATAATCACCATACCTCTGCTGACCATCATCCTGCCCATTGGTGTCAGCAGTAAATTATCCAGTATGGTGCGTAAATTCAAAGAAGAGTTGAGGACTTTACTCGTCTCAAAGAGAGACTGTAATTCTACTAATCGCTGATCCAGTGCTCTGCTTATGTCTTCATTCACAACATTGGACATATCAGGCCTTTTCCGTTTGCACGATTTTCGAATTTTTATCCAAAAAATACTTTACCATACGAACCTGATTCTTGACACCGGGTTTTATATCATAATCGACTTCATCCATCAGGGTTTTCATCAAATAGATACCCAACCCTCCCACGCGCAATTCTGCCAGATATTTATCCATATTGGGTATATTGACCTTTTTCGGATTAAATCCCTTGCCCTGGTCAGTAACCACAATCGCAAACTTTTGAAAATCAATTTGAATCGCTATATCCAATGGTTTTGAACGGTCGCCGTTATAAGCATGCTTGATTACATTGGTACAGGCTTCATCTATAGCGAGCTCGATTTTCCCGATATCGTCAGAGTCAAAACCCACCTTTTCCGCAAGTTTTGCCACGAAGACACGGATCAGTTCCAAATTGTCGGTCTGGCTGGGTATACGCAATTTGTATTCATGTACGGATTTTGCGATCACTTTTTTCACCACCTTTTGGTTATCTTGATATATCCTAACAATTCAAAACTTTTCAACAGCTTCTTTTTCTTCATTGACAATATCATATAAAGAGGGGAAACCGAGCAAATCGAAAACCCGATAAATTTTTGGATTCATTCCGCACATTTTTATGTCGCCGCTGTTGTTTCGAATGTTTTCGATAAAGCCCATGAACACGCCCAAACCGGCACTGCTAATATAATTGAGTTCCTTAAAATCAATGATGATATTGTAGCGTTCTTCGTCAATGAGTTTTTGGATTGCTTCCTCGAGCTGCGGTGCCGTATGTGCATCCAAAAATCCGCCAATGCGAAGAACGGAATAGTGATCGCTATCATCGCGTTTTACCTGAAAATTAGCCATTCAATCCTCCTATACCGTAAACTTTTGTGCTGCTTGAATTAAGATAAACGTTAAATCATCAAAGGACTTTTCATCCTCAACGAATTTATAAATATAATTTAACAAATTTAATTTAATTTCCGAAACAGAATGCTCTTTATATTGTAAAAAACCCTCTATTAATCTTTCTTCTCCGAACTCTTTGCCGTTTTTATTTCTCGCTTCAATGGCGCCATCCGTATAAAGCAACAATGTTTCTCCGGCGTTAAGAGATATCTTTCGTTCTTCTATTGTTTTATCAAAAATCGGTCCTGAATTCAACCCTAAACTGATGCCACGCGGCTCCAGAATGTCCACTTTATTTGATAGCGGCGATGCAAGATATACCGGACAATGTCCGGCTCTGGCAAAGGTAAAAGTTCTTTCCCGAACATCAAGAACACCATAGATCATGCTGATGAACTGATTCCGCTCAATATTGGGATAAAGCGTTCGGTTAACCTGACACAATATCTTTGCCGGAGAGGTCTGTGTTTTAGCCAAAGCGTTGATGATTCCTTTTACTTCAGCCATATAAAAGGCAGCAGAGGGTCCTTTACCACTGACATCGCCGATTACGACGCCGAGCTGATGGTCGTCCAGCGACAAAAAATCATAATAATCGCCTCCCACCTCATTGGCAGTACGACAGATTGCATCGATTTGTATATTCTGCAATTTCGGCATCGACTTTGGCAAGAGTTTCATCTGGGCGTCACGAGCAACAAGCAATTCCTGCTGTAAACGTTCCTTTTCAATGGACTCTTTTATCAGTCTCGCATTTTCAAGCGCTACAATGACCTGTTCACTAAAAGCTCTCATCATATCGATATCATCCTGTTCAAAGGCAAATTCCTGCCGCTTTGCTGCATAGAGAAAACCTACTGTTTTTTCCACGCTGTACAACGGAACAATAAGAACAGAACCAATATCCTTTTTCCAGGCCAGAAGAAATTTTGCGTGTTCGTCTTTGCTGACCTGATTGACCAGATAAGGTTCATTCTGATCTGACAAAAATTCAATCAACTGTTGATGATAAAAAACCTCGCGATTTCGCTTTTCTTTCTCCTTTAAATTACGTGAAGATACCAATACAAGTTTCCTGTTTTTCTCATCAGACAACTCGAGCCAGGCAAAATCTGATTCCGTTACATCTGAAACCAATTTAACGATTAAAACAACCAATTTGTTCAAATCAAACTCTGTGCTGATAGCCCGGCTCAGATTATGCATGGATTCGATTTGTCGAATTTTTCGGTCAAAAAGTTGGGCAGTGGGTAGATGGGCAAGCAGTCCGATTAAAGCGAAACTGGTATATACAGTCAGCAACAAAATGCTCTGGTTGACAAATCGATCCAATACAACGCTAAAGTGGATAATCGGGCTGGATTGATAATATAGAACGGTTAAATGGATTAAAAAAGGTATCAGAAACAGCCCACTCCAGAATAAAGTAATTTTTTGTTTTTTGTTGAGATAATTAATCCAGGAAATCCTCAACGAGTTGATGACCATCAAATTTAAAAGAATAAAAAGAATGAAATAATGAATGGAATCGACCACCTCTTTGGGAATATCGAGCTGGTTGTTTAAAACGCCCAACAGGGCGTAAAAAACGAGAAAAAACAACAAGACACTAAAATTGCGCAAAGTTGAACGTTTTCGCTTGATAAAAATCAAATTGCGGAGAATGCCTATACAAATCATCGCAAAGACAAAAGAATAGACAGACCAAAGTACCAGGGCGAGGTAATCCGGCTCATTGAAGGTAAGCGCGGATCGAGGCCAGGATTGTCTAAAAAATAATAAGAGAAAATAGGTAAGAAAGATGAAAAAAAACAGCTGACGCAATCCCCGCAGCACATTACGGTCGGACGCCCATTTTTGATGAAATATCAATGGAATCGATAACAGGATGGCGCCGAATATCAGTATCTCTTTCAGTATATAAATTTGATCCGGTTGCGAGGAAACCGGTGATTTTAACAAAACGGCAATTACGAACAGAGCCAGAGGCAATAGCAGAGACCATGTGCTGATATTTCGTTTCATAAAATCACTCAAATCAGGACATAATTTTCAGAATAATCATCGTCATATCGTCATGTTGGATTGTATTGCCGGTAAACGCCTTCACCCGATTGTGGATGGTTTGCAAGAGCGTTTCCGCATCCTCATCATCGGAATAGGACAACAACATCTCCAGCCGGGCTTCGCCAAATTCTTCATTGCTGGAATTCATCGCTTCTGTGAATCCATCGGTGTAAAAGGCAAGTAAATCGCCGGTCCGAATCGGTATCCGCTGTTCCTGAATAATTTGATCAAACATCTCACCCTTTTCCAGACCCAGTGCAATCCCATTCGGGCATAACCGTTCTGTTTTACCGCTTTTCGTCTGATGTGTGATTACCGGATTATGACCGGCTCGTGCAAATGTAAATTGACGCTTTTCAAGATCAATGATTCCATAGATCATACTGATAAAATGACTTCGTTCGACATTTTCATAAAAAAGCTTATTGATCTCCATCAACACCTGTTTTGGGGAAACAAGGGTTCGGGCAATAGAACGCAGAAACCCTTTCGTCAGAGTCATATAAAAAGCCGCTGATATGCCCTTACCGGATACATCACCAATAGCAACACCAAGCCTTTGAGAGTCGAGTTTAACAAAATCGAAATAATCACCACCGACATCAAGAGCCGGGATACATATGCTCGCACTATCAAGTCCCGCGAAATCGGGCTTTTCACGTGGCAAAAAGCTCAGCTGTACCCGCCGTGCGATCTCCAGCTCGCGTTGCAGCCGTTCCCGCTCTACAATTTTGTTTACATAGACCGGTGTAAATACTTTGAGTTCGCTGTAATCGATCTTGTTTTTATAAAACACTATTGACAGAACCAGCAAAGCAAGGGGAATCAACGACAAGAACACCGCATTGAGGAGACAAGTCTGGTGGTCAAAATGATAAAGCATCACCACGCGTTTGAGCAGGTAAAAGGAAAAAAAGGCGACAAATAGCGTAAAAAAATCATACTTTAAAAGAATGACGGCAAACAGGGCCCCAAAGACAAAATATTGCAAAAAATTCAAATAATAGTGCTGTGTCGGATAATAGGATTCGGTGCTGTTCAGGACACCCCACAGCAAGCCGATCAGACAAATAATCCACATTCGATGGCCTATATATTTGGCCAAAAACGAAACCAGAAACAGGATGAGGATATATTGTAACCATATGGTCGATGTATATCCCCCGACCAGGACGGTCAAAAAAGAACTCCAGGTGTTGACCAGGCTCAGGTCAGTTGCAACATCGGTAATATCACTCCAATGAAATAACGATGCAATTTTTGAAAAAAAGACAATCAAACCAAGTAATATTCCGGCATAGGCAAACCCCCGCAGGACTGACAAAGAAAAGAGACGATGCTGAATATAGCCTTTCCTCAGCGCATCCAGAGTGATCAACTTGGTATCCCAGATCTCTCTCGTTATCGAGTCTGAACACGCAACTCCGATAAAAACAGCAATACTGCTGATAATACCAAGGAAAAACATGCCTATAATGGTATTGATCATATCAACCCCGCTGGAAGACGCCTCCAGCAAGACCCAAAGTGCCGAGGCCAGTCCCATCGAAATCGCTATAGGAGAAACATAGCGCAGCCCGAGTCCATCGGCCCGCAGTTTTTTAATGCTCATGACGATGAACATGATACCGACAGCAACGATCGCAAGGAAAAAGGGAACAATGGCGATGATGCGTGATAATTCAGAAGCCTGGGAATCCGGAACATCAAATTCATATTCATAGTTACCAACGCGATCGCCAATCACATCAATATTCAGTTTAACCGGAATATCCAGTATCGGTTCTGATCGCAGATATTCAACCGTATAGTCGATTCTATAGTCACGCGGAATCTGTTTAAAACGCGAAAAGGTAAATTTTGCGGTATCCGCCTGCATCCGGGCTATCAAGGTAGAATCCGCCAAATGGCGGGCCCGCTCGGGAGAAATATTGTGAATCGTGCTATCATCGTCAGCCTTGGTCCAGAATCCGATTTCATCGCCATTTTGATCAAAAAGTATATCGATTTGATTGATCCAGGACAGATCGCTTTTCATTTCACTGCTGTCAGCCGGTTCATTTACGGGTGTAAAGGTTACACGCCAGTAATAGGGTTGCAGAGCATCAAAATGTTCTTTTTGCTCCTCTATCGAATATTTTCGATTTAGATATTCAAGCAGTTTATTGTGCGCCTCAAATTCGACTCGCGCATTATATTCCGAGGGCGTATACCCCAGCTGCTGAAGTGACTCTTTAGCAATGGTTATTAGTGCTGACTTTTCATGATTTATATCGATGGCGCTGGTGACAAAAATGGTCGGGTAAAAAAACAGAAAAGCAATAAAACCGGATATTCCCAGGATTAAAATTAACAATTCGGAAGATTTGGCAAAGTTTTTCATATATTAGTGACCCGTATATTCGATATCCAGATCAAAAGGGCGAACGTTTTCGATAACGTGTTCTATAACACCGCTATTCGAACAGCGCCAAACCCCCAGATGTTCATAACTGAGGTCGGCAACCAGGCAATCGCCATTGAATTCGTTGACAACAATGGCAACAGGATCGTAAAAGACCTCCCTTTCGAAAAGCATATTACCATCGCTATCGCATTTCACCAGGGAAGCAAACTCACCGGAAGCGCGGCGATCTATATACCAAATATCACCATTCTGAACATTAAGCGCAATCAACCTGGCATAATAGGGCGAATCGATTACCCGCTCGACTCTGCCCTCGTACGACATTCTTACGATCCGGCTACTATCAGCTACCCACATCCTCTGGTCATTCTCATCGAGAGCGATCGCTTTTGGGTTTGTAAAATCATAACTATCTTCAATTCGCAAACGCCCATAGTGATTTTGAAGGCGAAATACCTTCTTGCTGGAATCATCGATAACCCAACCGAGTTGCAGCCGTGAATCCACTGCCACTGCCAGGGGATGTCCGATATCATAAATTGAGTGCAAGACCTGTGCGTTATGAGAAATAAGCGTTACCATACCCTGACCATACCGTGCCACCCATAACTCATTGCGAAGGGTGTCGACATCCATATCCCACAAAGTCGGCATACCGACGTTTACTTGTGCTATAGCATTACCATACGAGTCTATCTTGTAAATGGTTCCACTGTATCTCGAAAATATCCAATGATTTTGCCGCGCTGAATTGAGAGCAATACGAAAAGGGGAATAGGCTCCGGAAAACATCGACAAAGCATATCCCAGATCATGCGTAAATTTTTTTACCGCTCCGTCTCCGGGATCAGCCAGCCAGGTAAAAGTTGGACCCGGAGTCACCTTTGCGACTTTTGTGGGCCGAGACTCGTACGCGCCTGCCAGTACCGTCATTTTATAGTCATAGGTAATCCCGTACTGATCTACGACATCTTCATACCGATGGACGTCAGGCGCCAGAGAGACGAGCTCGCGAAACTGGTTTCCCGCCTTGCGCCTGTAGAGTGTATAGCCGCTTAAATCGATCGCATTTATGGGCTGCCAATGTATCTTTACGATATTTTTTTCCGCATAAGCGTAAAAACCAGTCGGTCTTCCACCGCTATCCGTATTATCCGGATCCAGAGGATTATTGCGTTCTCTGTCGGAACAATGGAAACCTATGACGATTAATAAAATTGAGAAAAAAAATAATGCTGTTTTCATTCTAAGAGTCGGATCGTTATATTTATCTTCAAATTAGGCAAGGCCACAGATAAAAACAAGTAAAATAGACCCTGACTTTGTTATTCTGAAAAAATATCGGCGGAAAAAATGAAAATATCGGTTTCATCATTCTGCCAGGCATCAGCCGGCAGACCTGCTTTCCTGCAGGTGTGCTGCACGAAGGTCAATCGGTCCCAATTGCGTTCAGAGGCAACCTGGGGAAGTAAAAGGCCGCTTGAATAGGCAGACTTGATATAGAGTCCATGCTTACCCACCTGAATTTCATCGATGTCATCTATTTTTTCCAGCGGTGACAACACGGATATTTCTATCCTTAGCTTTTCCGTTTGTTGAGCAGAAACAGCAGGAAACCTGGGATCGCGAAAAGCCGCCGAAACAGCCATCTCCTCTATTGTCTTCCACAACGGACCCCGCCCTTCTATACTGCCGATACAACCGCACAATTCCCCATCTATCGTCAAGGTAACAAATGCCCCCATGGATTGATTTAATTTTTCATCCTTTATGTCGAAAAGAGGCATATTCTGATTTTTGCTCACCGCCCGAATGGTCTCCCTGGCGATATTGAGCAATGTTTTCTGTTGATCTGATGTAAACATGGATTCTCGATTTTGCATTGATTTACCTCTTTAAATATCTATTCGCCAAAAACCTGTGTTTCATAAACATAAAATTGTGCACCGTTTTTCCAGGCATCCAAATTCAATCCCGCTTTGTAGCATAATTGCCGCATCTCTTCCTCTTTACGCTTCCACCCCGCTTCCAGCGGAACCTCGGGTAAAAACGTTGCCCCGCGGCCATCTTTGATCATGATGATACCATGCTTGCCCATTTCGAATTCCTCTATGCTTTTGATGGCATAGACATTGGTGGTATATACGGATACCTTTATGGATATATCATCCAGCTCTTCTCGCGTCAGGGGTGGAAATCTCGGATCCTGAAAAGCTGCGGCCACCGCCCGATCGGGAACCAGCCTGTAAACCGGCTCAAAGGCCTGATGCGCGCCAATGCAACCGCGCAACCTGCCATTTTTGTTAATCGTTACAAAAACACCCCTTTTCTGTCGCAACCGATCTGATATTGGCTCAAATTGGGCAATCGTTTTGTTGTTTAAATACTGTTCGATTGCTTCCCTGGCACTTGACAATAAAAAATTTTGTTCATGAACCTCCAAAGGGGGATACTCTATCCTGGCTTTAGGGATTTCAGCATCGCCCGCATAATAGGCCAAAGCGCTATATCCCACCACATAGCCACCTCGTTCTCCGGTAACATCGTTGGAATTGGTATGCGCAAGAAGAGCCGCATCGGTCGCACCAAGCGCTTCGGCGGCAAGCCGCAGGATGACAACCGCAGAGCCCCCGCAGGCCTGCAGGATTCGCCCCTTGAACCCCTGATACAATTTCCGGGGGTTTGCCTTAAGCATCGCTTCAACTGTTTTCTTGTCGATGCTTTCACATTCCTCATAGGAATATCCATGGTAAAGATCGGTACTGGCAATAATCAGCGCTTTCTTACCCTGTAAACTCTGACCCAGATGAGATCCAATTGTCTGACACATATTCCAGTCACAACTTCCGACAACCATCGCTATCATTTCAGGTGGTGGTGAAAAAACGGTTTGCAAAAATGGCAACTGCACTTCAAGTGCATGTTCCTGCCCGTGGCCTTGGTTGGAAAACGATATATTGTCACAGCGCGATACCAACTCTCCGCACAGTTCTTTGGCCATATCCATTTTTCCCAGTGGTGTGATATATCCGGCCCCGGGATAGATCGTGGCGCCCGAAAACGGATCACGATGGCTGGGAGCAATGATCACAACCACATCATAAACCCGATTCAATAGCTGTCTGTAAGCGGTTGCAGCGATTGAGCCAGAAAACACATAACCGGCATGCGGGGCAACAATGCCAATGATTTCACCATCGATTTCCCGTTCCGGAGCTTCGGAGATCAGATGCTCTACCATTTGCGACAGTTCATCCGAGCTTCCCGGGTAAAAAGAACCGGCAACAGCGGCATGACGATAACCTTGTTGTGAAAACAGAGGCGAACAAAAAGTTGTCAGAACAAAAACCAGACACCAGTGAGACAATCTATTCATCTATACCTCCTTGATATTCTCTCTACCAAACACCGGCAATTGTTGCGCTGCAGTATGAACAGCGGTTGTTTTGAATCGCATTCTCAATAATTCGGTAGCCCGTGCGTTTGACGAGCAAACGTTGACAGGAAGGACAATATGTGTTTTCAGCAGCATGACCGGGTACATTCCCGATATAGACATACTTGAGGCCGTTATCAAGTGCAATTTTACGGGCGGTTTCAAGGGTTGATATCGGTGTTGCCGGTAAATTTTTCAAACGGTATTGCGGATAAAAACGGCTGAAATGAAGCGGTGTATCAGGACCCAGTTCTTCGACGATCCATTTTGACAATTTTTCAAGCTCCCCGGGATCGTCATTTTGACCGGGAATAATCAGATAGACAATCTCTGTCCACATATTTTGCTGACGTAAAAGGATCAGTGTATCGAGGACGGGTTTTAGCTCACCTGCAACCAGTTCTTTATAAAATCGCCGAGTAAACGCCTTTAAATCTATTTTGACGGCATTTAAAACCGTGCACAGGTCCTTCATAGGCTCTTTTTGAATATAGCCGTTTGAGATCATAACGCTTTTTATATTGCGATCCCGGCAAGCCCTGGCAGTATCATACATATATTCAGTAAAAACAACCGGCTCTGTGTAGGTATAGGCAACCGATGGACAGTTTCGTTCAACAGCAACTTTTGCAACCTTTTCCGGGGACATTTTCATAGATTTGACCTGTTCCGGCCGGGCCTGTGAGATTTGCCAGTTTTGGCAAAATTTACAAAAGACATTGCAACCGACCGTGGCGATGGAAAATGCCAGGGTTCCGGGTAAAAAATGAAACAGAGGTTTCTTTTCGATCGGATCAATATGTGCAGAACACGGGTTGCCATGAACCAATGTATAATAAGTGCCACCGCGATTTTCACGAACGCCGCAATATCCTCTCTCCAGATCATCGATGACACATTCTCGCGGACACAATGTGCATTTTATCTTACGGTAAGGCAACTTTTCGTAATAACGGGCCGGTGCAACACCGTCATCCCCGGCCAACACCTTGCCGTCCCTCAACAAACAATATCCTGCCGCGCTGCAGGAAGATATTTTGATAAATGTTCGTCTATCCATCATACCTTCAACACGTTAATTTTTGCCGAATTATTGGTCCCCAACTCGTGCTCGGCGTCTGCAGCTGTGTTGATATAAACCGGTTCCCGCCCGGCCCCGGCCAGAGAGGAAAATTTGTTTTCGCGTCTTTTCTCCTCAACGATGTCCCAACCAACCTGATCCATAGCAACCATATCGGTTGATACCAGCAGACTGTTCATCGGCCAGGTCCATTGTGGCATATATGGAGGCCCACCTTCATACTGCGGTGTAATGGCGTCACAAATGGTCAGGCGGGTTTTGCTTCGAATCGGGGTTAACATATTAACATCAGCCACATAAGGATCACCTGCATTATCGTGATATTTGTTGGGATTATTGATGGCGCCAAAAAAATTTTTTAATCCGACGCTCAAACCCACAATGCCGTGATCTTTGAGAACAGGCAAATTGATGATCGCACTGCAGTAATCGGTAACAATGCGCGATAGCTGACTGCCCACATAGCCATGCTCATAGATCCTGGACGTATAACCGGCTTTGTTGGTGCCGAAACATTGCACTCTGTTCTTCCGTCTTTCAATAGAATAACCAGCGCGTTCCAGATCGCGATCGGCCCGGTCCCAGATGATAATACGATGTTTCTTAATCCCGGCTTGCAGCAACGCCTCACATACCGCATTCACGAGCTCGAGGCGGGTGGAAAGCCCTTTACCGGCCAAACAGTTGACCTTAAGACCGACAACATCTTCAGGATGAAATAACCGCCGCCAGACGGTATCGGCGTTTTCTTCGAAAAGCGTTTCTATCGATCGCGCCAACAGATTCCCGATGCGTTCTTCCGCAACGGGCCGGATGCCGTGGCTCAATCCTCTTTCAGTTGCCAGCACGACCCTGGAAAAAGGCGCACCTGAAGCCACAGAGGTCGGAATCAACGCCTCTTTTTTACCGCCATATCCATGTCGCACCATACCAAAAGAGCTTGTTGCACCAATCAGAGATTTAAAAAATGCTCGCCGTCTCATCCTTTTCCTAAAAGTAAAAAACCGTGACTAAAGGGGTCACGGTTTCTATAATTTATAAAAATCCGGGCTGTTATCAAAACACTATTTAAAACGAATCAGGCAGGGAAATGTTCCGTTCTGCTTACCGTAAAAATTTCTCAACAAGCTTTCTCAAGCCACCGCTGGAATAATGTTCCTCTCTTTCCCTGTCATAATTGATTCCGGATGATTCAGCACCAGTTCTATAGGATTCTGTGTCCGGTTCGGGGGATCGGTTGTTTTCGGATTCCTTCATCTGTTCCCTGGATTGCACATACATGACGCGATTATCGATGGCGATGGCAATTTGATTGGCCATAATTTCCATGATCTTCATCGTATCACGATTGGGCATTTGACGATCACTGGGGTCATCTGCGGCCAGGAATCCAATAATTTTGCCTTCCCGTGACTTTATAGGGACCAGCAACAACGCCCATATAGGCCAACTGCTGTTTTGGGGATGATTTAACCGTGCCCCGTAATATATTTGCTTAAGATGCTGCAATACAGATTCTTCTTCAGTAACCAGGTACGATTTACCCTGACGATACTCATCCCGAAGCATATCGCTAAATGCCTTGAGGTCAAAACACAGCTCTCCGAGTTGTAACACCTTTATCTTTTCGTCACATGCAACCGCTTTGGTTTCCAGCATACCGGACTTTTTACTGATCAAAATAAGGGAAACCACATTAAAATCAGCGGTAAATTTAACAGACCATACCACTTCTTTAAGCAGTTCGGACAGGGAGAGATAGAGTTTGAATATATTGCTGTTGACCAGAACCTGCTTTAAGCGGCGGTTGCGTTTTTCCAGGCTGGAAAAACGATAGTAATTTTCGATTGCCATGGATAGAAGAGAGGAAAACATTTCCAGATTGTCAAATGTGGTTTGATCCGGTTTTCTCTCTTCAAGAGGCGATTCAAGCGAAACGTATCCAAATGTTTTACCGGAATGATTGGTCAAGTTGAGCAAAAGAAGGTCTCGCTCATGCCATCTTTCGATCTGATGTTCCTGCGCCAGAGGTAGTCCGCTGACATGTCCGCTATTGCTTTCCTGTGGCTGGGAATGACGAATAAGCTTGATTTTTTTATGATCTGCAAAAATACGGGAAATAACATCCTGAGGGGCTTCGATGGAACGGCGTTCGGTTGCCGATGAGTCATCGCTATATCCTACCATGGCATGCTTGACAAATGTCTTTTTGCGCTTGTCCAGCAAAGCGATGGTGCTGCGCTTGAACCCAAAGTTCTGTCCGATACTTTCTGCGACGCGTTTCAACACATTGGCCAATGGTTCCGAATAGCCCATATAAATAATATCGACCAAATCCTCCACCAAACGGGTTCGATTTCCGGACTCATCCGGCCTTTCTTTTCCGGCTTTGGCCGGCAACAGGACCACATGCCCTCTGAAACCGATAACCCTCTCGTTATCATCAGTTATCAGTCGAATTTTAAACTCGACAGGCCGCCTTTCCCCCAGCTTGTTGATAAGATGAAATGAAAACGTCAGAGTTTTACCGATATTTTCTTCCTGATACAACAGCGAGAAAAATTCCGGTTCTTCCTCCTCCGGCATGATATCTGAAATTGACAGCGATAACATCTCTTCTTCAGAATAATTGGTCAGCGATACGAGCAATTCATTCACAGAAAGGAATCGACCCCTTTTGTCACAAATAAAATACCCGGTGTTTATACTCGTTTGTTGCTCCGCCCGGCTTGTATCAACTTTTTTCACATTCCCCTCAATAATTTTAATTCATCAGTTTCATTTGATTTCATGTTCCTGAGCATGGCGAGTGCGTGGCAAAAAAAGCAGGACAACAAGATGCTGAAAATCACCGGGTGCAAAATCTTATCAACATAGCTATTGATATTAATCAATTAACAAAATCCAAAATAAAATGTCAAGTAAATTCATGTTTTTTTTAAGACTGAAAACACTCGGAACGTTTCGGTCTTTCATTTATACCAGCAAAAATCCGTTTTTGCGTAAGGAGAAGGTTTGCTATTGCAAATAAAATTGAATGAATCCACAATGTACATCCGCAGAACGACGTTATCTCCATAATTCCAGCTTTGAGAGTTCATCGGCAAAAATAATTTGGCCGCCAAAAACCGTTGAGATATCGGCGACGGCTTTTTCTCTGGAACCGGGTTTACATAATTGCGGTCCGGTATGCGTCAGTAGTAATGTTTTAACCCCGGCCTCAAGTGCCATCTGGGCCGCATCGAGAGTTCCGGTTTGTCCCGGGGCTTCTCCATTGGCGTTCATCGTTTCCTGATGGTCCCAGCAATTGCTGACCAGCACATCGGCATCACCAGCCAGGCCGATAACAGCTTTGCTCAGCCCCGTATCACCCGCAAAAACAATACTACCGCCATTCCAACTGATGCGATACGCCAGAGATAATAACCAGGGCTCAACATGATGCACTTTCCTGGTTTCAACTTGCCAGGCCGCCGGTTTTATCGTTTCGTTCTCCTTTATCTCCTTTACCTCCACCTCTGGCTGAGGGCGGGGAAGCGAACCACCACGATTTTGATGGACATGCTGACTTACCGGGGCGTTTACACGCGCTTTCCAGTCACGAGTAAAGGCGCCGGCTTTTCCAATAAGCCTCTCCGTTATCTCGCTGGTGGGTTTTGGACCGAACACCTGCAATATCTTTTCCCGGCCGGTGCTCTGGTCCCACCGGCAAAGTAAAAAACAAGGATAATCGGCATTATGATCAAAGTGATGGTGGGTAAAAAACAAAAAATCAATCATGGTGGGGAAAAGCCCTGTTTTAACCAGTTTATACGTCGTTGCAGGGCCGCAATCGATCATGATATGCTCGTTTCGGATCTGTAGTACATATGATGTCCCAAAACGATCCGGAGCAGGTGTCGGTGTCCCCGCTCCCAAAATATATAGTGCAGAGGTGTCCTGTTCATCCATAATCATCTCCTCTTCAGCTCTGTTACTCTATCTTAAGTTTAAACTTAGACGTTATATCCATGTATATGACCTTCAAATAATCCCGTACAAATCACAAAAGGACCGGCGTAATTTTAGTAAATCAATCGTTGAGAAAAAACACAGCTCCCAGAGTGATGATAAAATCCTCCGCGTCGCTGGTAATTTTTGTCTCGCCGATTTGATTTTCAACCGCATTGGTTATCCGTTGATACTTGAAGCCCAAATCAATATGTGCCCCTATAGTGAGATCAAACATAAGTCCTGCAGATAAATTCCACCCCCAATTGGTATAGCTTTCTGTGGTCTCAGAGGCGGGTATGCCATAATAATAATAGAGTTCCGGACTTGACATGACAGACCGGTAAACATACAACCCTCCCATGGGGGCAAAATAGGGTCTGAAGCGGCCAATATTGGTGACGAATTGCGGCCCTGCCGTAAACTGAAAAGATTCATTTCGAACCGTAACCGGAAAATAACCGATTGCCAGAGATTGCCGGTTTCGTTTTTCACCATAAGAAAGATAAATAATATCCAGCCGCGCTTCCAGCACCGGCATAGACTCAAAGCGATAAAACAACTTTCCACCAATGCCTTCGCCCAAACTCGAGACGTTGGCAAATTCAGCCTGAGGTATGGAAAACGTCAAATGCGGACCTATCGCCCACTTGCCTTCCTGGGCAGATGAAAATTGACAACTACAAAATAAAAGAATAGCCAATACAACTCTTTTCATGATCACTCCTGAGGGTAATACCAAGATATTTTCTGAGAGGAATTTTATTAATATAGTTTTTTATACGATCTCTTTCAACAATCTTTTACCGGCCATGAGCAGACAGTTGTTTGAGACAACCGCAAACAACAGGGGTAAAGGTCAGCAAATTCTCATTACGGAATAGAAACCGCTTCGAGTCGCTACAGACAATACAGATTCTTATCTTCGAATATATTATCCTGTCCCTGAGCGTAACAGAGCAGACTGAGGTTTATTCTTCAAATACCCTTTGGAACACCTTGTAGCTCTTTTGATCATAAAGACAAAATATCACGGTTTCAATATCAGACTGTTGCAGATAGTCCTCTGTGGTTGCAAGCATGATATTCGCACAACGCTCGACTGGATAACCGAAAATACCGGTGCTGATCGCCGGAAACGCTATACTCCGAATGCCGTATTGATCGGCCAGTTTTAGACTGTTCAGAGTGGCTGAGCGCAATTTTTCATCCTCATTACCACTCCCCATGATCGGACCAACAGCATGAATAACGTATTTCGCATTCAGAGCCCCGGCAGCGGTTATGACTGCATACCCGGTTTTGACCGATCCATGCGCTTTGATCCATTCATTGCTTTCATCCTGAATTGTGCGGCCGCCTTTTCTTACAATCGCTCCGGCAACACCGCCGCCGTGCGCCAGGTGTTCATTGGCAGCATTGACGATGGCATCTGTCTGCTGCTCCGTGATATCTTCCTTGACCAGTTTGATGGTGGAATTGGCAACCGATTTTTCCATGTCGACCTCTTGATAAAAAAATATTTACTATTATCGATGAATACCGTTTTACTGATCGCAACTTATAATTCAACAGCAAAAGCCAAAAGGACAAGAATCGTAATTTTGCGTCTTTGAAAAAATAAAGATCAGGAATCACTACCGAATTTCAAAAAATAAAAAAACGCTTTTTTTTCTTGCCCGCTATTTTGATAAATCTCTCTTTGTCTATAACCGGCATTTGCGGATTTCTCAGCACCCTGGCGGCTGCACGAAACGTCTTGTCGGAAAAATGCGGCCTTAACAATTCATAATTTTTATCCAAATCATTACCGGGTAAAACCCGATTCGCCAGCCAATCAAAAGCATCGAGCAAATCTTTTAACACATCCCCCTGATGAAAGCCGATGCTGGGAATGGGATAATCGCTGCCATACAAGAACCGGTGAGGCTTTTTCTCGGCATATTTTATGATCCGTTTTACATATTTAAACCGTCCGGGAAGACAAAACGCCGAGATGTCAGCATAGAGGAGCGGGTTTTCAATCGCTTCATCCATGCGTTCCAACAACTGATCAAAAACCTTTTCCCAGTATTTTGTGTCCTTGTCAAAAAGCGGTCCGAGGGGGGTTGCAGAGTGAGCGATAATAACCTTAACTCCGGCTTCAAGAGCCATTGCAACCGCATCACCGGGTTTTTGGCCATACTCACCTGCTGCAGCATCATACAGTAAACGACTTTTGTGATCCAATGCCGACGGAATAGTACCTTCAGGACCAACGTGCAACAACAGAGGTAGATTAACAAGTGCCAGTGCCTCGTAAAATCGTCTGGCAAGCGGATGGGTCGGATCAAAACACTGCGATGAAGGCAGCCATTTACACAATACCGCCCCCCGGGCAGCACACTGCCAGACCCGGTCTATGGCATCGGGAGCATAGGGATGCACCGAACAACCGAAGAGAAAGGAGGGGTAGATTTGAGACAAGTGATAGAGATAATCATTTGAGACGTATAAATTGGTTCTGTCCGGCTCTTTTTTACCCTTTTCCGTATACACCTGATCCAGTCCCAACATGACCAGTTTATCAATGTATTTAGACTGCTTGAGAAGCTGCAGCAAAACGCCAATATAGCGGGGACCATTGACACGGTCGCTGGAGAGTTTGGTAACCAGCTTCATGGCGTCATATGCTGCAGATTTGGTAAATTCCTTTGACCAAAAATACATCTCATCATTTTCACCGGCAGGGCCGCCGACATGAACATGCATGTCGATTACATCATCCGGATGTATAGTTGATCGGCTAAATGTTTTCAAAAGACACCTCGCTGCTTGAAAGCCACCCGTTATTAACGATCAGGTGACCAGGTTAAGGTAATGGTCCGATGGCCTGAATATACCTCCACTCATATTATAATAGTCTTCATCCAGCAAAAAGGTTCCGTTCTTTGCATCAGCCCATTCTGCATCCGGAAAAGGATGATAAGATTCCAACGCTTTCCAGCGTTTGTAATTTTGATGACCATTGGTTTCAAGGATTCCGCACTGAAGGCCGGGTAATGGTGCCAGCCTGGCTGCAACATTTTTGTTCCATTCGACCAAAATGGGATTGACGGTAAGATCGGCACAAAAACAGGGTATTCGATGTTGATGGGCGATCTGTGCAATTTTCAGACTCATACTCAGGGTTTTTGCCACAGCTTTCAAGGCAATAGCGCTATACCCCATCTCGATGCGAACCTTTGCGTCTTTCTCCGTGTGAGCACTTTCATCGGCAGCCACTCTGACCGGCAGGTCGGAAACATCAATATCGGCGTGCTCTGGAAAAGGTTCCTCCAAAATGACAATACGGTCCAGAGCACCGATTTTCCCGGCATGGTCCAGAAATTTCAACAGGGTTTGCTTGCTTTCATAACGGCCGTTGGCATCCAGATAATAGGGAATTTTTCCAAAGGGAATGCGGTCGGTTTCCCGATCGCCTATCGACTGATGGATTTCACTCAATCTCTGAATGTCTTTTTCCAACATCTCCTGCTGCGAACCGGGCTGTCCCAGTTTGATTTTAAGCAAGATATAACCGCTCTCCACCATTTGTTTAATTTCCTCAAGGGAAACACCATAAGAAACCAGAGGCACGCTCAGCACGGAACGATGACGATACGACAATGCGTTTCGCATAGAGACGGGAATGAGATCATCAAAGTTCCGGATATTCTTCTGCCCTGCATATAATAACCAGGCAGCGTTATCAATCCCGACCAGGGCGTTAAGAACAAATGTTTTGCGCAAATCGGATCTGCCGGCAAGACGCCCGGCATAGTTATAGAGATCATGGAAAATAGCTTGCTGTAATTCGAGAGGTGTACTGAATTCCTCCCCCAGAATCATCTGCAAGGCGCGTTCGGTGACCGAATACATGATTCTATTTGCTCTTTTTTCGTCTAAAGCCATAAAAACATCTGCATCCGACCACAAGACATTTTGTGTACATAACCCTGTATACGGCGTGCCGTTCTCATCTTCAAGCAGAGAAACGGTTTGCCACAACTCGGTTACATAGTTGCCTTTAAATCCAAAAGGACGTATCAGAGGCTCTTTTTCGACAGCACTGTTGACCGAACGAATCGTATCCACATTCAACTCCTGGCTGATGTATCAATGATTTTCGTATACGCAATTGCTTAAATCAATTCACTCGTCTTTAGCATAGTTCGCAGAGTTTTCAAATCTTTCCGCATGGCCCTCATCGTGTGTTCGCGCCTGAGAGCCGGGTCATCGAGCTCTTCCGCAATCGGATACTCAAAGTGCAGGGAAATCGGCGCATTAATGCCGAGTTGTTTTAATGTATGAAAATAGGCTTTAAAATCAACCATCCCCTCACCAATGGGACAGTTTTTGATATCCCACTCACCATCTTTTTTGTGCCAGTAGAAATCCTTTATGACCAGCGTATGAATATAATTCTTCAGCAGATCCAATCCCATAGGCCATGCCGATGCTCCTTCCACTGTAGCATGGCGAATATCATACTGGCTGCCGATCCAGTCAGGTTTCAAATCCTTTAATAAAAGCCACAAATCCCATATCGGAGAACCAATATACTGCCGCGCATGATTCTGATAGCAGCCGACAATACCAAATTTTGTATTGAGCGCATTTAACTCTACAAAGACTTTTTGCGCAGACTGTAGCTCCTCCTCTACAGGTGTTTCATCATCATACCTCAGATAACCCATACGATAATACTTAATTCCGAGCTCTCCGGCAGTCTTTAGCACAGGTGTGGCAAATTGATCGCCGGCATTGTTTATTGCTGTGGTCATCATGTATGTTTTAAGACCGGCGTCGTTGATTGCCTTGACCGCTTTAGGCAGATCCCGGGTTACATTCTCCGGCAAAACATGTCCTTTCGGCCGCACGGTCAGGTCAACGCCATCAAAACCGATTTCCTTTGCCGTCGCAGCCATATCCTCGTAATTCAAAAATTGCAGATGTTTTGAAAAAACAACAATTGGAAACTTGAATTCTGCTGCCTTAAGGGTTACGGGAGTCAGAGAGGCTCCCAATACCGCAGCGCCAAGGCTTTTATTAAAGTCTCGTCTGCTTAATTTCATATTGACCATCCTCCGTTGTTTTGGATAAATTCTTTTTTTTATTTCTCCAATAATAGTTCTCGTTTTTTCGATAGCGGCTGATGCTTATCGATGAAATCCGGATCAAGAGCGATCCTGGAGCCGGGACCAGTCGATACCCAGAACACTCCCCTTTCATGCTGCAGTGAAGAGGATACCCGGCGAAACGGGATTTCCCTAGACAACCTTCTATAAATCAACCCTGACGTAACAAATTTGACCTGTTCTGACAGGAAGCTGAACGGATACCAGCTTCTGATCGCAGGTGAAACCGTGTTCCTTATCATCCAGCCATACGTGAGCGGGCTTTTTCTGGCTAAAAAACCTGAACAGTCCGCCTTCGTGAATCTCTACATTCAATTTATTCCCGTCAATCTGAAAGGAGCGGATTGCGGCCGGGGCATTATATTTATCGACAATCCCGATCAAAGCAATTCCATTCTGAAGGGGAGAAATAACAAAACATTTATAGCCCAGTCGGCCCAGTTCAACCGGATATTTTTCATTTTTACCCAGTTTAACCGATTCTTCGGAAAACCGTTCGTAGGCGATAAAAGTTTCGCCTTCGATGCCGTAAACATCCGCAGGAGAAAAGGTTCCGCAAACGGATTCGGCATCGGCACAATTCCAGATACCGAGCAAACCGATCCGGCCAACCCTGGAAAAGGCTTTAAAAGGTTTGGGATCCTGCAACCGAAAAAGACAATCTCTGGTTGGCAACAATGGCGTTTCAGATTTCAGAAGACGACCATCGCTGAGAAAGAGCGGGTCCAGCACCTCACCATTTACTTTATCGGGTTCATCGGTGATATAGATCGGTCCGCAATTCAGAGCGCGGGCGATGGCATGAAAAACGGCATCAGGATGATGAGACTGAAACATATCAAAATCCGGTATCACCATTTGACCAAAATAGAGCGCATTATAAATCGCCTGCAACACATGGGCCGCCGCGTTTCCCTTTTCCAGGCAATAGCTTTCGTTTTCTTCATAGGGGAAATAATCCTCCACCGTCCTGCCCACAGGCGTGGCGCCAAAATGGTAAAAGGCGTCGGTGATCATATCCATGCAGTTAATGATGGCGTTGCCAAAATAGCGTTCCGCATTATGATTGACAGCCTTGTGAAGCGAGTCCGCCAGGGTCCACGCCGTATATTGATCACGGCTCATTTCTTCGACAATTCTTTGATTGTCCACCTTGACAAAGGAAAATCCTTCTTTTTTGAAATATTTATACCAACGGTCAAAAAAGGAATTCATTTTTTCCGGCCTGACAAAGGCACAGGTTTCAGCCGGTGATTCAGGTGCGTTGGGGTTATCGATATTCGGCCAGTAAAAAAGATCACCACTATATTGAGATGCCAGCGGACCGTTGGGGTTGATCCCGAGCCAATAGCCGTTCAGGGTATGCCAAATCCCGACATAATCGATTTGATATCGCGTTTTTAATGTTTTGATTAAATTTTTAAATCCATGCGGAAATTTGGCCGGTTCCGGTTCAAGCGCATCGAGCTGTTTGTCACTATGTTGAAACCAGCCATCATCCACCAGTATCCATTTAAGCGGAATTCGATGATCGCGCAATGATTTGGCTGCCTTGATCAGATGATCTTCATTCAGATTATGCCCCAGTCCGGATGAATTCCAGCTACACCAACCCAGATAATTGAAAATCTCGGGCATTTTTTTCTTTGCGGCAACATTTTCAGCCTGACCCATCGCCATCAAGCCGCTGTGGTAAAGATTTTGAAACAACGCATAAGGGTCATGGCCAAAACCGATGGCCAGAACAGGACCGTTGATCAACGCCTGAGAGTTGCTTTTTTCGGATAATGACGCAAACCCCTGCCGGTGTTGTCCCAGGGTAAATCGATGAGAAGGCCCGCAAAGGGGTATAGCCGCGCCGTACAGCCCATCCCGATACTGCCAGTAAAAAAACTGAATATCATCTGCTTTGAGGCTTTGCAGGTCCTCGACCCGAATGGGAACAGTCCAGGCCTTGAAGGGGGCATAACGCCAAAAAGATACGCCCTGAATGAAATCGGGTAACGCTCCCGCATAAAATCCAAAAGGAATCATTTCGTTTTCAAGACCATAATCCTCCACTGAGAATATAATGATATTTTTATCCTCAGGACGGACCGTAAATGATAGTGAACAAGAGTCTGTTCGATATTGCAGCAGATTAGCGGACAAATCGAGTTCAAACCCCTCTGGCGACCGTCCGGCAATAACAGGTTCAGCGCCGGATAACCGAATTCTATCCTCCAACCGTATTTCAAAGCGACTATCGTTATTTTCCAGTTCGATCACCTCAGGGTCTCCTTTCTTCGGCCTTGTTCCACACCTCCAAACCGGTCGTACAACCACAATGCGATCTATACACCGTTCCGGGGCAACGTCTTTAATAGAGAACGATTTTACCGGAGGCCGAAGCGAATCCCGCTTGTACAATCCGGTACAAGTAGAGTCCGGCAGGCACTCTCTCTCCATCTTTATCGCGGCCGTCCCAGACAGCGTAACAGGAATTTTGCTCCTGGCTTTTCACAGGGTCCAGCCGGGCCACGCGTTGTCCCATTACATTAAAAATAAGAATTTTTGCATCATTATGCAAAGACTGGCTGGTGAATGAGAGATGAACCCCGTTCTTTTGCGGAGAAAACGGATTGGGATAAGCAGGATGAAGCTGAAACGTTTGAGGCTGGAGCCTGTGCTGGTGCACAGCGGAGGGCACATAAAGCTGCCTTTCTGCAGAAAAGTCAAGTGGATTTTGTACCCAGTCGATCAATGTATCGCCGAAAGCGCTGTTCATGTCCGGTTGATCGATAAAATAAACCAGAAAATGAAAGGTGATCTGTCTGGTCTGAAAATGTCCGCCGGATGCCGGCCTTAAAATAACACCCATATCGCCGATCGAGCGCCGGTCACCGGTGTCGTCTGTACCGTCGCTTGTTCCACCGGATTCGGCGTCGCGATAATATATTTTTTTACTTACGTTCTCAATATCGGATTGCAAAAGCATGATAACGGTTCCGCTTTCACCCGTCGCCATAACCCAATCCATCTGCGAATCCGCATCGAGATCTCGCTCCGGTGAATCAGGTACACCGTCTATCCGCACACCACCCTGATTGCGATGTGAATAAAAAAACATGCCCTTTGCACGGTTATTAAAATCTATCGAAAGTCGCATACGATTGACATTAAAATAAGCGATCATATTTTGGGCCAAAGGAAAGTTATCGATACCGATATAGAGTGAATAGGGAAAATAGTGCCAGCTGTAATCGCCTTCATTCGTAGACAATCCGAAAGGCAGTGTCAGTCTTGTCCGTTCATCATGAAAGGCGCGAATGGGACCGTAATAATAATTGACCGGATTCTCCTTGGCTTTGAGATTTTCTTCACTGACCACCCAGGATCCGATTGCCGGATCTCCGGCGAGGCGAAACTTGAATCTGTCCAGAATATCCGGGGCATCCGGTGTGTGGAACCGCAAATAATTGATCCAGCCATCGGCGTCATGAGCGACCGTATAAGCGGTGGTGATGGCCGTATCCGCAGCCGGGATAGAAGATGGACCCGGTTTATAGGCATGATATCCCATGGTATCAGCCGGCGACAACTGGATGGCCGGATTCATTGGATAGAGATAGACCCATCCTTTCAGAGCCGGATTGACCGGATCGCTAAACTCGATCTCGATACGCGATTCTTTGCGCGATTGTTCATTATCGAGCCATGCCGACAACGGCGCTTTATCGCCCAATGTCGCCGGCATGAAAAGTATTTCATCGCGTTCATCCAAAATCCCGTCCCATTTGTCTTGCCGGATATAATTATTCTCATTGCCCTTTTCATCGATCTGGTAGGGCACTGCCCGCCAGCTATTATTGCCCGCATTATAGCGAAACGCTTGCCAGGTATAGGACGACCATTCGGCAGGCAAATTTCGCTCGCGAATTTGCATACCCAGCAAAGGCTCATCAGGGTTCTCAATAATAATGGGAACGTACTTGCGGCTAAGCGTTTTGGTTTCGGAAAACAGCAAGATCGGTATGAACAATACAATGTTAATGAGTTTTAGAATCTTCATCGGTTTTCTCCTTGGTTCGCGTATATCTCGGTGCGGAATGTCAGCATGAAATGGCGTATCTCCCCCAGCACGCGTTCTGAAACGGTATAGTTATAATTCAGAGCATTGTTGATATGGAATTCAAGATCAAAATTCTCTCTTTGATAAATAAAATGAAAATTCCAGACTTTGGTCGGAACGCGCTCATCCAGCGGATAGACCGTTACCCGCTTGAGACGGCTTGCATATCTGAAATCCAGACGTATGAGGAAAGGGCCGTATTCGATTTCAGGAGAAAAATAAGCTGAAAAGTGCGGTCGGTATGGCAGAAAGGTATCGGTCTCCAGCTCCCGGGCATCGAGCCAGGTGGCCGAGGTTTGCATAGATAAAAATTTCGGCAAAATCTGCCAGCGATATTCGGCTTCCACACCCCGAATACGTGCAGCGGGATAATTGATAAATTGTGCCGACAGATCAGCAAAAAGCGTCGGCTCGATTAAATTTTTATAGGTACTGGAAAAAAGATTCACTTCCATATAGGCGCGGCTACCGAGATGCTGCCGCACTCCCAATTCAAGCAATACGGATCGCTCCGGCTGCAAATCCGGATTGGGAACAGCTCTGAAATCCTTTCCTCCCACTGAAATAAACCGCTCAACGACTGTTGCAGCGCGAAATCCCCTGCCGATGGAGCCGTGTATAATGGTTCCATACACGGGTTGAAAGCTGATTCCTGCTCTCGGACTGAGCTGCATTTCCACCGAATCACCCACCAGCGTATAGGTGTCCCAGCGTAAACCGGTATTCATCTGTATGCGTTCGGAAACTTTCCAGATATGCTGCGCATATGGAGAAAATCCGTTTGCACTGCGCTTGCCATAATATTCGGATTGAACGTCATCGCGCTTGTAATCCATGCCCAGGGAAAGGTTGTGATTGATGTGGGGGGTCCAATGAACCTGCAACTCACCGCCCAGGCCAATTGCCGGCGTAAAAGCATTTTCAATGTTAACCGGAATCCCGACCAATTGCTGATTATATGACAGGCGGATCTTTGTCGACAAGGTGGGCGAAAAAAGGTTGTGATATTGCAGATAACCGACATAACCATCCAGTTCATAGTTATTCCCCAGCTCCGGAGGCGGTACCATTAAAGCGCGATCCTGTTCCAACCACTGCAAAAACAGTTCACGCTCCTCCATGCTGTAGGTCGAAAAGAGGGTCAGACTGGACTGCTTTGCAAGTTGCCACCTCGCCTTGGCGGTCATTGTCCAGCGTTCAAATTGTCCATTCTGACGATCCCCTGTGGATTGATGCCTCGAAAGCGCCAGCCGTAATCCAACCGGACCAAAGCTATTGGAATAACCAACATCGGTTCGGTGAAAATAGCGCAATTCGTCCGTCCATTTCCATTCCGGAACCGAGGGGTCATCAAACATACCTGAACTCTGCTGCAGGGAAAGATGGGAGGATTGTGAAGGACCTTTGGTGATGATATTGATTACTCCGCTCAGGGCTCCGGAGCCATATTGCGAAGAAGCTGCACCTTTAAGAACCTCTATATGGTCGACCTGGGATACCGGCAGGATATTCCAGTTGGCAGCACCCAGATCGCTGGTCAACACGGGAACCTCATCGATGAGAACCAATGTACGGTTTCCGCCCAACCGGTTATAACCGCTTCCGCCGCGAATATTGATATTTTCACCAACAAGGGTCACGCCCGGAACGGAAAGCAACGCCTCATCCAGGCGCGCGCTGTTGCGCTGCCGAATATCTCGTGCCGCCAGGACATCTATGCTCGAGACCGCTGAGGCCAATTCTTCAGGTTGTCTTGAAGCGGTAACCACAACCTGTTCGGTTTTAAACAGTGTTTCCGTTAGAGCGACGTGAATGTTGCGCAAAGGGTCTGTGCCGATATCCAGCTGAACCGTTTTGGATTTATAACCGATATAACTGACGCTTAATTCAACCGAACCGGCGGGAACGTTCGTTAAACGGAAATAACCGTTTTCATCACTGCTTGTCCCAATATAGGTATTCCTGATCTGTATATTGGCACCGGCCAGGGCTTTACCGCTTTCTTGAGCGGTAACTCTTCCCTGAATCGACGAACTGTCTTCAGCCCATGTCAGAGTGGATGAAATAAAAATCAGCGAGATAAGAATTAAAATTTGTCTTGTCATCATATTCATTTCTTCAATTAGGACGAATCGTCGACCAGTCACAATAAATATTAATATTTTCTGCAACAGGATCTTTTTCCGTCAAGGTAACGCTCTTGTACTCGACTGTCTGATTAACCGGATCATAGCCATAGAAGCCGAGCCAATTGGTGGCATTCCAGGCTTTACCTTTTTGTTTCCATATAGCGACGATCAATTCATAAGACGCTAACGGCGCCGGTATATAATATTCCGAGATTTCACGGCTTAAATTCACTGACGTATTGGCAAGAACCGCATCGCTGAGGCTGATGTCACTAAAATCAAAGTCAACAACAGCAGCCATGCGTACAGCCTCAACATAATCGGGTTTTTGATCGTGATTGATAAAAATTACCTTTCCTGAAATCTTCGATCCCAGAACACCCAATCCATGATCAATCTCACAGCCATGCGTCAACAACGCCAGCATAAATATCGCGAGTAACAAATTCAATTTCATGGCATTTTTTCCTCTGGTCATTGATTGATGATTAAAAGCCTGAAATCATGAATTGTTTCAAAATATCACTTCACCCTGCAATAATCAAGCGAAAAGCATGCGACCCTATCCGGGTGCCATGAGGAGCCGAATCAAACGCATTAGCAGATCATCGATAAAAAAAATCAAGTCTATCCATGAATAAATGCCCTCACTTAACTGGAATATTATTCAGACCGCAAAAAACCATAAAGAGAAAAGTGATACCTGAAAAGAGATGAAAAAGGATAAAAAATCAGCGGTTTTTCTGCTGTCGGTCTATAAATGCCGACAAAAAAACCGCTGAAAAGGTAAAAGTGTCGTGGTTTTTGTGTTGTTGTTGGTCGTCCCGGACCAGGTCATTCAATTATAACCATTTTACGAACCTGCCCGAATGCATTTGCCTGCAGGCGATAAAAATAAATCCCGGAAGGCAGGTCCGCGGCTGTAAACCTATATTGATATGCACCTGGTGACTGGTATTGGTCAATCAGGGTCATGACCGTACGGCCTCTGATATTGATGAGCGACAGGCGTACCTGCGCCGCTTCCCTGATCGAATAGGATATTGTGGTTTCGGGATTGAACGGGTTGGGGTAGTTCTGTTCAAGCCGGTACTCTGTAATTTCGCCAGCCGATGCTTTCACAACAGTTGCAAGAGTCACGGTAACCGTTGTGCTCGATGACTTTCCGGTGAGGGTGTCTGTGACGGTAATAGTAAAGGTACCTGTTTCCGTAGCGGTATACTCTCCCGTCAGGGTGTCCATTTCACCACCGGTCGCCGTCCATTTGTATTCACCTTTGGTATCATTGCCGCGTTGGTCAAACGCATTTGTGCCAAACTTTACCTGATCCCCCTGAGGGACCGTTGCATCCTGAGGATAGATGAAGAGCTGCTGCACAGCCAGCCAATAGTACAACCAGAGGAAAAAGATACCCCAGCTGGCGCTTGCCCGCAAGGTGGGCGTATCACCCCAGCCTGCCATTGTCGCCATGCCGGATGGAAACCCTCCGCCCGTCCAGAAAAAGGTAAAAAACAAAGAGGATGGCACATAATAATAACCGCGCTGACAGTATTTCAAGCCGTTTAACAAATAAAGCGAACCGCTGGGCAGGCTTGTCATCAGCTGGGGTAGTCTCGCTTTAACATCCCATATCTCACCCGCTTTGGAAACGGCATTAAATAAATCAGGCTGTGCCGGCGTGGAGATATTGAAAGATTGCAGATAACATGAATCATTATCAGCATTGCTGCCGACGAACAATAACGAGTCCGAGACCCAGATGGTGCTTGGAACCCCTCTGACCTCATTACCGCCGACAACCTGCGGATTTGTTGACTTTTGCGTATCCAAAATAACAAAGCCGTTGTTGAGCGGCCCACCGCTATAGGCCACATAGATTAAAGAGTCGCCCGTCGGTGCATGCAACGCACGCGCCTCTCCGGATAGCAGATAGGAGGTGATCTCCTGTGGATTTGCCGTATTTGAGACATCCACAACTATGACATGCGGTTGGTTCTTGTCCGAATTCAGTAAAAATGCCTTTTGATCTCTCACATTAATCCGGCGCAGGTCCCCTTTACTACTCTGGTAGCTACCGGCAAGCTGAATAGTCGCCGGATCAGAAACAGTCAGAACATATAATGAATCATTCCGAATACCATAGAGATAGCTGCCGGCAGCGGCAATATGCACCATTTCACCCCAGCGATCGTCTGATCCCAGCAACTGCGGATGATCAGGATCATTAACCCTGTAAATCCATAGCCGTTCAATTGAAGAGACATACAGTGTATCACGGCGGGAAAACAGACTCTGAATATCCCAGGGTTCCACCATCTGATCAGCAATGGCAGGATTGTCACTTTCGGCAACATCGACTCTGACAAACCCGGCTGCACAGGCCCCTGTTGTTGCATATAGATAAGAACCGGATATATTCAGCGAAGTAATGGAAGGAAATGAGCCGGAGGCCAACCTGATTTCACTCTCTTTAACAGGAGCATCGACATTCGAAACATCGACGATGATCAACCAGGCATTCTTACAACCGACGTAAGCGATCGGGCCATTGGAAACAATCGACTTGGGATCCAGATCGTCCTGTTCTTCCCCTTCTGCTCTTGTCGCCAGAAACCCTTTTAGCTGTGGATTGTTTTTGTCGCTGACATCAACAATCTGCAGACCAAATCGTGCTCCACCATAATCCGTTATGCCGACGAAGAGGTGGTTATTGTGAATACTGACTACAGACCCATCTTTAAGCGGCGTTCTGCTGATTTCTTTGGGTGCCGCCAGAGTGCTCACGTCATAGATGACCAGATGTCCTTCTGTGACCGCAAAAAGCGTCTCGCCAGAGAGACAAATGTCCCTGGCATCCAGAGTAACTGTTGCCGCTACAACCGGCAAAGCAGGATTGGCAATATCGATGAGGTGGAGTTCGGTACGCGAGGTCAGGCATGCAAAATTTTCACTGACCGCTAAACCACTACCCCAACCCAAATTGATATCAGCTGTCCCGAGTAACACCGGATTGAGCGGATCCTCGACATCAAAAATCTGAAAAGAGGAATCGCTTTGACCTGCAGTCAAAAACAACTTGTTATCCGCATAAACCATGTTGGTGGGTTCGGCCATGAGCATATAGGAATTAACTTTGGTCAGTGACGGCGTGGTTAAATCGATTGTAGAGAGCATTGTCCCCTGACAGACAAATGCATAATCGTCGGTTACCGCTGCACTACCCCAATAGCCGCCGATGTGCGCTCCCATTTTAATCTCATAGCGTACCTGAGCAAAAGCCGGTGCGCACAACAACAAAAGCGAAACCATCAGGGCAACATGAATAGAGATCCAATTTCTTTCAAACTTTTTCATACAATTCTCCTTAAGTTGATAGTCTCATTGAGCGTTGAGGATAAAATGAATACAAAACCGACAAGTGAGAATAACTCATTTCTGTAAACAGAACAGGATAGTTTGCAGCAAAAAGGGTGCGAGAATAAAGAACAAAATACATCCCCGAAATCGAACAACGGATCACTATGATCATCGGAAAATCCTGCGACAGCTGATTTCCTAACATTATATAATAATCCTTTTGCAATAAATCAATCCAATATTTGACTTTTTTGATAAAAGTAAAACGTTGAATATTTGCGATAAAATTCATATCATCATAATATTACCTTGTAAATTAATCACTTGAAAAACACGGATTTTGTTATTCGATTCAACCACTCTTCTTGTCTAATATAAAAACAAAGGTTTAGATGATGAAGCAGCAAAACCTCTGGATTATCATTCCTCTCCTGGTGCTTTTTTTTCTTATACTCCCGATCTACCTCTTCTATCCGCGGCTCACCAAGTTACAACACGATCCATGGTCCTTTTTACCACAACATACTCAACACACGGATCACAGCCAATTGATGCCGGGTCCTTATGCAGATGGCTCTGCGGTTACAAAAGAATGTTTGCAATGTCATGAAGAAACAGCTATAGAGGTGATGCAAAACGCGCACTGGACCTGGGAAAGCGAACCGGTCGAGCTGCCGGAACGTCAGGAAGCCGTTGTTTTGGGCAAAAAGAATGCCATTAATAATTTTTGTATTGGCGTCCGCTCCAACTGGCCACCCTGCACAGCATGCCATGTGGGTTATGGTTGGGTCGATGAAACCTTTGATTTTGAGGATCCCTCTGCGATTGATTGCATCGTCTGTCATGACCAATCAGGCCAGTATATCAAAACCAAAGGTGGATATCCGGCAGAAGGTGTCGACCTGGCCCTGGCAGCTCAGAGCGTTGGTATTCCGACACGCGAAAATTGCGGCGGTTGTCACTTTCGCGGCGGGGGCGGCAATGCGGTAAAACACGGCGATTTGGATGAAAGCCTGTACTATCCCAGTGAACGCATTGATATTCATATGGGCAAACATGAATTCATATGTACCGATTGCCATCGCACCCGGGAACACAACATCATGGGACGCTCGATATCGGTAAGCTCGGATGACCGAAACCAGATTTACTGTATCGACTGCCATGCCATGAATGTTCACCAGGATGAACGATTAAACCTGCATAATCTTAGTGTTGCCTGCCAGGCCTGCCACATCCCGGAAGCAGCCGTAAAAGAGGCCACCAAAATGCATTGGGACTGGTCTGCTGCCGGTCAGGATTTGCCCGAAGACCCGCATGACTATATCAAGATCAAAGGTCGTTTTGTCTATGAACGCAATATCAAGCCCGATTATTTTTGGTATAACGGCAATACAAAACCCTATCTATTCGGAGACACTATCGATCCTGATGAGGTTACAATGCTTAATGAACCCAGAGGATCCATCGATGATCCGAATGCCAGAATATGGCCCTTCAAAATTCATCTGGCAGAACAGATTTATGATAAAACCTATAACTATCTTTTACAGCCCAAAACATGGGGCAAAGGGGGATACTGGACCGAATTCGATTGGGACAAAGCCGCCAGGCTGGGCTCAAAAGCCGTCGGGCTTCCCTACAGCGGTTCCTTCGGTTTCACCTCAACCGCCATGTTTTGGCCGATTACGCATATGGTGGCTCCAACCTCAAAAACGTTGCAATGCAACGACTGTCATGGAGAAGAAGGAGAACAGAGGCTGAACTGGGCAGCTCTCGGGTATGAGGGTGATCCCATGCTTTACGGTGGACGAAAAAACTAAAAAGGACGGTCGATCATGTGGTTCCACAAATCCATGCGTTTATTCCTGGTCGTCATTTTCCCGCTTGCCATGGTTTTCGGACAAAATATGCATCCTGTTTTTCCCCTGCTGGATGAGGATGATAAAAATGTCCTGAAAAGCAACAATCCGATATCAACCCTGCGTACCTGTGGCGGTTGTCATGACACGGACTATATCAGCAGTCACAGCTTTCACAGTCAGGTGGGTTTTGATCAGATAAAGGAGGCCGGTAAAACGGAATCCGGGCGCCCCTGGGACTTTAGTCCCGGTATGTTTGGTCGCTGGAATTCGCTGGTTTATCGATATCTGCCGGCCGAATATGATGAATATCTCGACCCGGGCAGAGCGGAATGGCTGAAATTATTTGGCGCCCGCCATGTCGGTGGCGGTCCTGCCGTCTACAGCGTCAATGGCGAAAGACTCGATGACCTGACGATGAAAGAGGAGAGCCAACGCCTCAATTCACAGAGAGGTAAAATCGAAACCTGGGACTGGAAACAGTCGGGTGTTGTAGAGATGAATTGCTTTCTCTGCCATATTCCCAATCCCAATAACAACGCCAGATTAAACGCTTTGAAATCCGGAACATTCAAATGGGCAAATACCGCGACTCTGTTGGAAACGGGCATTGTTCGCGAAAAAAACGGCACCTATTCATATATCCGATCGGCTTTTGGGCCACAGCAAAATTTATCGGCGGATTATATACTTGTACAAGAACCAAAGAACGATAATTGCGGCTTTTGTCATGGCCTGGTGCACGACGACCCGAATATTCCACTGATTACAGCGGGTTGTCAGCCTCAACACTGGATGACCGAAACCACCGGCCAGGTCATCACAGCGCAAAGACTGGTCGACAGCGGTATGAATCTCAAAAACAAACGTGACCTGAACCGGTCCTGGGATATTCATGCAGAGCGGTTGCTCAATTGTATTGATTGCCACCATTCTATTAATAATCCCTTTTTCTACCAGGAAGATCCCGAGAGCCGCCCGGCTCATCTTCTTTTTTCTCCGAGAAGACTGGAGCTGGAGGATTATTTATATCGTCCGAGTCATCAATTCGCGCGCGGTCAGAGTTCGTTTGCCGGCCTTGCCCCCGAGCTCAAAGCAACGATGCGGCGCTGTGAATCCTGCCACGATTTTAACGTCGCACATCCCTGGTTACCCTATCGCCAGAGGCATCAAAACAGTGTAACCTGTGAATCCTGTCATATTCCCAAATTATATGCCCCCGCGAGGCGCCTTCTCGACTGGAGTATCCTGACTGCAGATCAGAAACCACGAATGGAATGCCGCAGTATCGACGGCCCGGCAAAAGATATCTCCACTCTTGTCAAAGGCTACAAGCCCGTTCTGTTACCCCGCCGTGAATACGATGGCCGAATACGTTTTGCGCCTTATAACCTGATAACCGTCTGGTTTTGGACATTCGGCGACCCGGAGCGTCCGGTGAGGCTTTATGATTTGAAACGGGCTCTTTTTGCCGGCAATAACTATCATCCGGATGTCATCGAGGCACTCGACAGCAATAAAAACAATAAAATCGACAGCGATGAATGCCTGCTCGATACCAAAGCGAAACAGAACGCTATCCGTCGACGCCTTTCTGCTCTCGGGCTTGAAAATTTACAACTCTGCGGAGAAATCCAGCCATTCGCTATTCATCACAATGTTACCCATGGAGAATGGGTTGTGCGCGATTGCCAGGCTTGTCACAACCATCCGTCAAACACCACCCGCCCCTTTTTGTTGGCACAAAATTATCCCTATGGCATAATCCCGTGCATGGTGCAGGACGCCCAACTGGCACACGATGGCCGCGTTATTGAGATGGATAATAAACTCTTTTACCAGACAAATGCCCGCGCCGCCGGATTTTTTATACTCGGTCTAAACTCCGTGTTGTGGGTTCAAATCATTGGCGCAGCGTCTGTAATTCTGGTGCTGCTGGGTATAGTACTCCATGCCGGTATGCGACTGCGAAGCAAAGCAGTTCATTCCGAAGAAAGCGTAAAGACGCATCAGATCTATATGTACAGCGTCTATGAACGCTTTTGGCACTGGATGCAGGCAGCAACGATTATCGGACTCATCTTTACCGGTCTGGTTATTCATGCCCCCGATGTCTTTGGATTCCTCTCATTCGAGGCTGCTGTTTGGGTACACAACATCCTCGCCGTAATATTGGTAGTTAATGCTTTTCTGTCTCTGTTTTATCATTTCGCCAGCGGCAATATCAAGCGTTACCTTCCCGAACCACAGGGATTTTTCAATCAAGCGGTACAACAGATGAGCTATTATCTCAGGGGCATTTTCCGAAATCAGCCTCACCCCTTTGAAAAAACGCCGGAAAAAAGATTAAATCCCCTGCAAAAGATCACCTATCTTGTCATATTGAATATACTGCTACCGGTGCAAATCATCACCGGTATCCTCATCTGGGGTGCACAGCACTGGCCGGAATTTTTATCAAAAGTGGGTGGATTGGAACTTTTAATTCCCTTTCATTCGCTCATTGCCTGGTTTTTTGCCGCTTTTTTACTCTTGCACATCTATCTCACCACAACCGGTCATACTCCAACATCCAATATCCGCGCTATGATCGTAGGCTGGGAAGAAATCGAAATGAAATCACAGGAGTCCCGTCATGAACAATAAACAATTCGAACCCAATACAGGCAAACCTTATGTCCACCCCTATCTGGGCGGTGTTCTGCTCGGACTGGTTTTATTTTTGGCATTCTTCCTTACCGGCAATGGTCTGGGGGCTTCGGGGGGATTAAACCGAATTATCGTCTATATACAGGATTTGATCGTGCCCGGCCATATCGACCAGACGCCCTATTTGCTGAAAATGGCCGGCGGAGAACTCAATCCATTGAATCACTGGATTGTCTTTATGCTACTTGGGACCATTGCAGGTGGCTTAATATCCGGCTGGCTGCACGGACGGCTCAAAATCGAAACCAATAAAGGCCCCCGCATTTCCACCAAACAGCGCTGGTTGCTGGCATTTATCGGCGGCTCCTTTATGGGATACGGTGCCCGCTTTGCGCGCGGATGTACGTCGGGACAGGCGCTATCAGGCGGTGCTGTTCTTTCCGCCGGCAGCTGGGCGTTTATGTTCGCCGTCTTTGCCGGCGCTTATGCATTGGCATATTTTCTAAGAAAAACATGGAATTAACAAGGATAAGATCATGGCTCCTTTTCCGTTCGAACAATGGCTGGGCCCCGGGTCCTATATAATATATTTCATTATCGGAATTCTTTTTGGCGCAGTACTGGAAATGTCCGGATTCGCCAAATCGACAAAACTCGCTGCACAGTTTTATTTCAAGGATCTCACCGTCCTTAAGGTGATGTTCACCGCTATTATCACCGCTATGCTGCTTATTTTTCTGACATCAGCTTTAGAGTTGCTCGATTATGACCTCATTTGGGTCAATCCGACCTATCTGTGGCCCGGCATCGTCGGTGGATTGATTATGGGAGTCGGATTCATTATCGGCGGCTTTTGTCCCGGCACCTCTATCGTCGCTCTGGCGACGTTAAAAATCGATGGTCTCTTTTTCGCCCTCGGCACCATGTTCGGCATCTTTGTCTTTGGCGAAACCGTTCAGCGTTTTCAGAATTTCTGGAATTCTTCCTTTTATGGCCGCGTTAATCTGCCGGAACTGTTTGGCCTTCCCACAGGTATCGTGGTGCTTTTGGTTTTATTCATGGCCCTCTTTATGTTCCGGGGCGGAGAACACCTGGAACGCATTTATGGAAATAAAAATCTTAAAAAAGAACCCAAAACACGATATATCGGTGCCGGCATCATGATTTCGATAGCGGTCGTTATTCTTCTGCTCGGCCAGCCGACCATCGAGGACAAGTGGGAATGGATCGCAGAGGAAAAACAACCTCTGTTGCAGAATCGAAACGTTCATCTCCATCCCGGAGAATGGCTTGAGATCTATTATGACGATAGCCGGAAATTGGTCACTCTGGATCTTCGCGATGAAAGGGATTTCAATTTATTTCATCTCAAAGACGCCAGACATATCGACATCAACGATCTCGCACCTGTATCCTCCTGGATAGCAAAACTCCCTGCCAATGCCGTCATCGTTACAGTCAGTAACAATGAAAAAAATGCCGTTAAGGCCTGGAAAATTCTGATGGCGCAAAAAATCCCCAATGTCTATATCCTTGCAGGTGGAATCAACAACTGGCTGCGCACCTTTGCAGAAAAAAGGGAAAAAGTTCACCCGAATAAAAAATGGGATGAAGCATTGCCATATGAATTCGATAAAGCGCTGGGTTCAAGACATCCGCTGTCCGAGCCCTCGGAGAAATGGCTGGAAAAATTAGAGTATGAACAAAAAGTTGAGTTGGTAAAAAAAGTACGGCGCCAGGGCGGTTGTGGCTAAATCGCGCTACCCCTCGCCAAAATTTTTACACATCGTAAAGGCTTTAGAGAGATTCTTGACTGGTCTTTAAAACCATTAAACGCAGTTGACCTCCAGTGCCAGGAGAGTATTTAATCAGCAATATACGAACGCATGCCCAATAATAAAAAACAGGACAAGGCCAAAAATACAGCATGAGGTAAACAGCTAAATAAAAGTAAACGATACAAGGAGTTATCATCATGAACAAAAGAGCTGCCGAACTGATCGAAAGGCTCAAGCTGGAGCCTCACCCGGAAGGAGGATATTTTCGCGAAATATTCCGTTCCTCGCATCAAGTACAGACCGGAGACAAGAGACAGGAGCGCAAAGCGGTAACCACGATCTATTATCTGTTGACCAGAGGAGAACACAGCTCCTGGCATCTGGTCACTTCTGACGAAGTCTGGCACTATTATGAGGGTGATCCATTAGAGCTTTTCTGGATCGAGCCGGGTGCAAAAGAGCACAACCACCAGCTCCTGGGTCCGGTTGAAGCGTCCGGTCGCCCGGTTACCGTGGTCCCGGCCGGTTGGTGGCAGGCGGCAAAAACCACTGGTGAATATACCCTGACAGGATGTACCGTAGGTCCGGGATTTGAATACGAAGATTTCCGCCTGCTCAGAGGACATCCGGAAGAGGAAAGAATGATTAGGGAGCGATTTCCAAAGCTGGCTGTCTTTATTTAGTACAAGTAACAAGTCTGAACCGAACCATATGAATGTATCATTTGTGAACGCCACAGGGAATAATCATACGATTGGCCGGGCATTGAAGGAATATTAATTCTACATCAGGCACCTTTCAGAATTCGTTGCAATGCTTGCAGCGTCAGTTCTAGTTGTTATAAAACTGGTTGCACAGTCAAAAGGCAAACATTTCATTTTATATCAAATCCGGAGGTATAATGAGCTCCGCACTCGTCATCGGAAATTCTGATGGAATAGGATTGGGATTCAGCAAAAAGCTGCTAAAACTGGGCTGGACGGTTACCGGGATATCTAAAAGTGAATCTCCGATTCAAACCGGCTCTTATCGGCATTATATCGCTGATGTAAATGACAGGGAATATAACCACCGCTTACAATCGGTGCTTCAGAATAAAGATCAAATGGATTTATGCCTCTATTGTGCCGGAATCGGTGAACTGTTGAATCCGCTCGACATGGGAAAAGAAGTTGAGACCATAGACGTCAACCTGACCGGGATGATTAAAACCCTTGCGGTTGTGATTCCGGCCATGGTCGAAAACGGCCACGGCCATTTTATCGGCTTGTCCAGCGTTGCGGATGAGATGTTATCCCCGGAAGCGCCCGCCTATCATGCTTCCAAGGCTGGTATGTCGAACTATCTGGAAAGCCTCGCCCTTGCTCTGAAACCAAAGGGGATATATGTTACCAATGTCCGTTTTGGGTTTGTCGATACAAAAATGGCCAAGGGAGACGTCAAACCCTTTATGATGGGCGTGGACAAAGCCTGTGAACACCTCCTGTACTGTATGGCCAAAAAACCGGTTCGCTATACCGCCCCCAAAATTATTATTCCATTAACCAAATTTCGTCAATATATGCTGAAACTAAAAACCCTGTAGGATAGACTATCCGGCCATAGCACTTATAACAGCTTTATCCGCTTATCTCTTTATGCCTCAGGCATTACAACGCCTCGATTGACGACTGGTTTAAATCCGGGACAGGCTGTTATTGAACGAACAACCTTTCCCAACCATTGAAACCCTGGTAATCATCGAGTGGTGAAATGCTCATATTTTAAAAAAATCCTGAATCCCATAACTTATCGGCCAACCAATACTTTATCATTGCTGAGCATGACGCCGACGTATGTACCATCCTTTGCATAGACCAGATTATTCTCCACAGTAATCTGATCCGAATCGACTTCAAGCTGACCGAGCAATCCCACCAGGACATGTGTTTCCTGCATCTCTTCTTCGCTTTCCTTCATCCGGTTTCCCACCACCGCCGGATTACTGGAATGGATACCGATAAATTTATCACCAGCCGTGTAGGTTCTTGCCTTACCGGTTTCGGGGTCAATTCCAATCAAATCACCGGGGCCGGGATCACCCTCTTTTTCAAACCATTCAGCATAATCGCCGTTGGTGGTCTGCCAGCCGCCGGAAGCATAGGCCCTTCCGCGAACGTCAAGCATATCATTACCCGGCGTTTCGGTAAGGATTCCGACGTATCCGGTAGACCCCCTCTCCACCTTGTGCAATTTCCGGATTCCTGTTGAAAAAAAACGATAAAATGGTGATATCCCCGAGAATAACCGTCATGTAACCGACCGTACAGTCATTCCTCCCCTAAAAGTCGTGGCCGGTTTTCAGGGGCTGTATCAAAAGTATTTATAGTACTACTTTTTAGAGGTCTCTTAACTATACAAAACCGCAGACCGCAAAGGGATCGCTGAGACTTTTTCATTACTTGATTTGATTTAGAAAAAAAATTTATCAGAGTAAAATCGAAACAATAAAGACAACAAATTTATAAACAACTAATTATTAATAATTTATGACATTTTATTTGGTTCTTCCGAATAATAAGTACTTTTTTAACCGCTGAGAAAACGCCAAGAAACGCCAAGAAACGCCGAGAAAAAAATGGTTAATAATGAAACTTGATGAATTAACAAATACAATAATAGGTTTGGCAATAAAAATCCATCGCCAACTTGGCCCTGGATTATTAGAATCCGTTTATCAAGCCGCTTTGGCG
>WJMF01000056.1 GCA_014728085.1 Candidatus Zhuqueibacterota bacterium | reverse complement strand
GTATCCACTGAGCCCGTTCGGCAATTCCTGCAATGCCGGATCATGAGGCAGAGAAGCGGCGTGGAAGATACAGAAGGGTCGTTTGTCGTCCGAGCCGATAAATGCCTCAACTTCATCAAAGCGGGTTTTTTTATGGCGGGACGAGTCATGCCATTCATATTTTGGCGGCGGTGCAGCAGGAACGGTCTCATCCGATTTTTCGATACGAAATTCCCATTCGTAAAGATCGCTGGGTTTTTGAATACCGTCTTTGCCGACGATGCAGGCGCGGTATCCCAGTTCTTTCATGTAATTGGGAAGCGATTTAACCCCGTCCCTGAATCCGGAGTGATTGGCATGCGCACCGTTGCGAATCGGATACATACCGGATAGCAGGCATCCCCGGTTCGGTGTACAGATCGAAGAAGGGGTAAAACTGTTGGTAAAGCGCACCCCCTCCTCTGCCAGTTTGTCGATGTTGGGGGTATGGCTCGGATCGGCGCCATAACAGCCGACGCTCTCTATATACTGGTCGTCGGCCAGATAAATCAGAATATTGGTTTTGGTCTTTTTTGCGGCACAGCTTGCGAGCAGACCGGCAAAAGCAGAGGCTGCCAGGCCTTTTGAAGATATCGAGATAAAGTCACGACGGTCGAGTGGATTCATGTTATCACCTCCTGATTATATTCATGCAATTATGGTTCTCTTATAAATTCAATTTGAAAATATCCAGCTCTTTTTTATTATGGACAGCAGTGCTTTAAGGTCTGTTTTTATTAAACCATCCATCGGGAATCGACAGGTATTTCTCACTGATATTGTTTTTTTGAATATAATCGTACATTACCCTGATGATTTCGGGATGCGCAGCGGCAACGTTTTCCTTTTCAGGGACAGCCTTGTTGTCCTCAAAATGAAATAGTTCGGTTTTGCTGTCATCATGGCGCAATACCGCTTTCCAGGTCCCCATGCTGACGAAATGTCGTACATTTGCATAATCGGGTATCTTTTGCGCCAGGAAATTTTTGACGGCATCAAATTTTACATCATCAGCGAGGTTGGTAAACTCGTTCGGATCCTGTTCCAGGTCGTACAACTCTTCAGAGCCGTCGTAATAGTGTATATAGCGCCACCGGTCGGTTCGAATGGTATGATTTCCGCGTCCAAAAGTGGTGATTATATGATCTTTAAAATCCGCATCAGGATTCTTCAGCAACGGCAGCAGACTTTTACCGTCGAGGGGATGGTCTGCCTGCCGGCCGGTTAATTCCAAAACGGTCGGATAGAGATCGATGAGACTGACCGGTTTTGCGCATCGTTTGCCGGTGGCGTATTGATCCGCTTCCTTTTTGGCAGGAACGATGATCAGAGGCACTCGGGTGGATTCTTCCCAACCGGCAAACTTGCCCCAGTGCTCCTTTTCGCCCAGATGCCAGCCGTGATCGCTCCAGAGGATAATCGAGGTGTTGTCGCGGTAAGGACTTTTTTCCAGAGCCTCGAGCACCCGGCCGATCTGGGCATCGATAAAGGTAATACAGGCAAGATAACAGGAGACCGCCTCCCGCCATTGGCCGTGCTCAACCACATTCTGGTGCGATCCGGCCGTGTATGCCTGTAAGGCAAGATCTCTGGCCACCGGTGAGAGATCTGCCAGGTCATTTTCCAGGACTTTTGGCAGCTGAACTTTGTCGGGTGGATACATGTCGTAATATTTCTGCGGTACGAATAACGGAATATGAGGACGATAAATACCGACGCCGAGAAAAAAGGGTTTGTCCTGAGGTTGCTTTAGTTGCTGAATACACCAGTCGCTGGTGATATAATCTCCCATTTCGCTGTCTGTGACCGGCAGTCCACCCCAGTCAAAGGAATCGATTCGCCGGCTCCCCAATCGTCTCTCGCGCGGCATGTTGTTGAGCGGAAAGGTGACATTGAGTTTACCCGGTCCTCGATTGACCTCGTGTGTGAGTAGGGATTTGTCGACCGGACTGTTATACTCTTCATCCGTATATCGTGTCTCCTCATCGGTAAAGGGCAGCCATTTTTGGTATGGCGGACCGAAATCCGTAAACAGATCATCAGGATAGTGCTTCATGCTGCCATGAAGCAGTTTTCCGGCGCCATAGGTATTATAGCCGGATTGGATCAGCGTCTGCATCAGCGTAGGAAACTCGCGCCCGATTTGCTCCAGTGCGGTATTGTCGTTGGTAAAAAGCCCCGTATTCCAGGGCTGACGGCCGGTAAAGACGCAACCCCGTGAAGGACCGCATACCGGAACAGCACAGTGAGCATTGGTAAACAGCATTCCCTGCCGGGCCAGCCGGTCTATATTGGGGGTCATTGCCTGGGAATGGCCGCCCAGGCAGCCAATCCAGTCATTGAGATCGTCTATGGCGATGAACAGGATATTTTGTTTTTGCGCCGCGGTTGCAGCGTTTATCAAAGCAGGTGCCGCTGCTGCTGCAGAGATGCAAAGTGAGGTCCGTTTTAAAAATGTTCTTCTGGTAATGCTCAATTTAGTTCTCCTGAAATTCACAAAAAGGTTCAGATAAAATCCGCAATTTCATATCCTTTTCGATAGTCGCGTTTGATCAGATCGTTCGCTTGCTTGTTGCCGATAAACCTGTTTTGCCCGGCATCGTATTTCAGGCTCTTATTACCGACCCGATGGGCGATATTGGCCATATGCACCATCGAACAGGCCTTGTGCGCAATAGCGATATCTGCATTGGGAGAGGTGCGGGTTTTGACACATTCGAGAAAGTTTTGATAATGCGGTTCATCAGCCGGACGACCATACATCTCATCCACCACTTTACCACCGGAGGTGGTGAGTTGCCAGCCACCGCCATGTCTGCCCAGGGTCATCATAAATTCAGAGCCGTATAATTCGATACGGGTGGCGTTTTGCGTCCAATACGGCAGTATGTCGTTGCGTCGAATCGTGGAGGTTGTCTTTTGCATGTAGCGGGGATAATTGGTCAACTCGAAAGTCATGATAAAATTGTTAAAATCAAAAGAAGCAACCTGTACATCCGGTACCTCACGGTTATCCCGAAATATTTTTCGGTCTGCCGTACAGGAGATCGTTGCAGGAAAACCGGTATCACCCATCAGCATCAATGCCAAATCCAGTTGATGGATACCGTCATTTGCCAAATCACCGCCGCTGTAATCCCAGAATTGGTGCCATCCGTGTTTGAAGATTTTTTGGTGATAGGGTCTGTAAGGCGCCGGGCCCAGCCATTGATCCCAATCGAAATGTTGCGGAATCGGATCGGCCTGGCCGAGGAAAAACTCTTTACCGGATTTCAGGTTATACACCTTGACCAGTCCGATTTTACCCGGTTTTCCGCTTTGCACAACTTCCAGGGCTTTAACATTATAGGGTGCGCTGCGGTTTTGCGTGCCCACCTGTACGATGCGGTTGTATTTTCGAGCCGCTTTAAGCAGCATCTGACTTGACCAGATATTATGGGCATGCGGTTTTTCGACATAGACATCTTTGCCGGCCTGAACCGCCATGATGGATGCAGGGGCATGCCAGTGATCCGGAGTGGTCACGATGACAGCATCGACCTCTTTTGCCGCAAAAACCCGTCGCATATCCTTAACCCGTTTCGGTTTTCTTGCCTGTACCTCGCCGAGAAACTGTTCGGCTTTATCGAGGCGTCCGTCGTGCAGATCACAGAGATGCGTTACTTCAGCGCCTTGCTCGATCAATCCCCGGGAGACATAGCGTCCGCGACCGCCACAGCCGACAAGAGCGATCCGTATCCGCTCATTGGCTCCAAAAACCCGTTTTGCCGAAAGTGCGGACAAAACAACCGGGGCGCCTGCCGTACAGGTCAATGAATTTTTGAGAAAATCTCTGCGTTTCATTGCATTCATCTCATTTACGATATTAATATTACTCTTTGGCAAAATCTCATAACCATTGGTAATAATTTAAATTATCTATTTATATTCAAGCGATACTTTATTTCATCAAAATCATTTTTTTGGTTACTGAAAAAGAGCCGGAGGTGATTTTATAGTAATAAACGCCTGAGGCCAATGAAGAAGCATCAAATTGAACGGAATGCGACCCCGCGCCAAGGTGTTGGCGTATAAGCGTAGCCACCTGCTGTCCGGAAATGTCATAAATCTGCAGTGTTGTCATTCCGGATTCGGCGAGGGAAAATTCTATGGTTGTAACCGGATTAAAAGGATTGGGATAATTTTGATGCAACTGGTACTGATTAGCAACCATACTCTGTTCTTCGATCCCTGTAGTTTGTTTGAAAGCGACAAGAATGAATCGATCTCCGTCCATTAGCAGAGTATCCGGATTGACCGAACCGGAAAGATCATTACCCCAATGATCAAATTCCCACCCTTCATCCGCAATCGCGGTTACGCGAACCATCGCTCCGGGGGGATACGAGTTACCCGGCGGGTCATATTCAAGGCGGCCGGAACCGGTGATCCAGGGAACGATTGCATACATGAGAGGAGGTGTAAAGGTTGCCCGAATGACTTTTGTGGTGTCCATAATCACGCCAATAGGATTCTCGACACTTTCAACATCACCTGTCCAACCCTCGAAAGTCCAGCCGCTTTCAGGAATGGCTTGCAAAGTTACTTTAGTTCCATTTTTATAGATGCCGCCGGGAGGATCCGTAACAATCGTTCCTGATCCGTAGGTATAGGTTACCAGGGCAAACGGCAAATCGGTTTGTGTTTGCCAAATCGGTCCCACATCGGTCATCTGAAGAGGTTGGCGCGGGCCGCTGCCATATTCATCGGCGCCGATATCTTTTAGAGACCCCCTTGTATTACCATCAATATCCTCCAGAATCAAAGGATAAGTTCCAACTGCCGCATCAATGGCTGCACTCGATTCGCCAATCTGATACCATCCGTTCGTCAGGACGAAATCCGGATTTCCGGCAGCATAGCCGGAATCAGGCATATCTCCCGGATTCGATCCGGAAAACAGATTACCCTGCCAAAATGGATTGATCCCGGGAAACGCCGAATCGATAGTAAAGCAGGGGGCGTTATCATTCATAAAGATCAGGTTATTGGCATAGATATTATCCCGGGGAGCCAGACGGATCTTGTCATCATCATCCAAAACGCCGGAAACGATACCCGTGGCGCAATTGACAATGGTGTTATGGGCGACAAGGATGCTGTCCGCACGAACGTGTCCGCCTCTGCCCGGGTAATAATCGCTATGGCCAATACCGGTATAGAGGGAAATGGCACTTTTATTACCGGTACCGGTTAATTCCTGAAAATAATTGTTGACAATCATATGACCGCGGTGGGTGATCCGTATGCCGCCCGTGTCGGGCATATGATTGCCGAAAAAGTAATTTCCCTCCACCAGGCAATTCATGCCCTGGCGAAGCGTAAGGGTGCCCTGACATTCCATAAAGGTATTGTAGCGATAAATATTGTAGTGACATTTGTTGGATATGATTTCAACTTCACCATTGCAGCGATAAAAATAGTTATATTCAACAGTGGTATTGCCATCCAAATCGGAATAGGCACCTGCCGAGATTTTTATCGATTCATAACCGTTTCCATTCCCCTCCGGTTTGTTGCTGAATATGTTGTGGTCGATCCGATGGTGCCCATAGGGGGCATTGTTGAGCTTGACGATTACCGAGACGCCGCTATGGCGCATGCCGGTAAAAAAACAGTGATCGAGGCGATGATGAGCGCCCTGAAGCTGTATCCAATGATACCGGGTTAAGGCGCTGGATGGATTATATTCTGCGACCAGGGTATTGGTAACGCGGCAATGTTGACTGCCATAATCAAATTCGATCGCACCATTTGAATTGGAGCCGCCGATAAACCGGAGGCCGTCCACCTTTAGATAGGTGCCGTCGATTTCAAGGCGGGAGGTACCGGTAAGAACGACATGCCCCGGCGTTTCTGCCCGCAGGACGATGGAATCTCCTTCCGCACCATTCCCTTCAAAGGAAATTCGTTCATTCATCCAGACACCGTTTTGCATGGTCAGGGTATCACCCGGTTGTGCAGTCTGCATTGCAGATGTGATTTCTGATGCCGAGGAGACAATATAGTCAGCGGCAAACGATACAAAGCAGGATGTCAGTAACATCATCCAGATTATTCTTGTTTTCATCATGGTATCCCATAAAGTGAAATTTCGCAAGTCCAAACAGGGTGAATAGAAATATATCCAATAATTCTTTCTTACACCGAGCGGATCCATTCCGACAGATCTGCGATATAAACACGTCTGGTTCCGTTTTCCACACCATTGATGGCGACATGTGTGTGGCTACGGGAATCCCAGGCCGGATGCAGGTCTACCCGCATCTGTTTTGCCTTTTTTGGATTCGCGTCAAAAAAACGGCTTACCGCATCGATGCGAACCAGGGTCTCTTTTTTCCCTTTTTCAAGATCGATCAGCCACAGCGGTGCGGTTCCGTCGCCAAACGCGACGGTTTCGGTAGGATAGGCGTCCGTAAGCAGATATTTTTCAGCCGGGTGCATTGAGACGTGACCGTGATTGGCGGGTACAGGGGTTATCTTTTTCAAATTGGTTCCATCATACCGGGCCTGAACAAACATCCACCCCTTTTGATTGATATCGAGGTTCATCATGACGTGTTCACCATCCGGATGCCAGTTGGGGTGATTGCCGCCCTTATCGGCCCATTCCGACGCCGGAATCGCCACCCGGATATCTTCACCATTTGCTTTCATGGTGATCAACATGGGTTTGCGCTTGTTATCACTGACCGGCATGTACCGTAAGACCAGCATAATGCGATCGCTCTTTGAATTCCATTTGACATGAAAACCGTAGAAATCGCCGTTGCCATAACGACTGACATCGATTTTGGGAATGGCCGTTTCCACGATCTGTTTATAGGAAGCGATCATATGGCATTCGCCGGTTAAAGTATCGGTGACATAGACCCCGTCATCCTCTTCAGCACCATGATTTTCGGGTATAAACTTTTCAGGAACGACAACGCCATACCCGGCCTGGGTGGCACCGATACGGCGCAAACAGGTACTGGCCGCCTGTTTGCCATTCGGAGAGACAGAATAGACGGTGCCTTCAAGTTTCATTTTTTTGCCGCTGAGAGGATTCATTTTCACCCCGTAAGGCATCCAGGTCCGGGTATCGATATTGTTGTAAAACATCGCTTCGTCAGTGGCCCCCCATTGGGTCTGGGCGCCGAGCTGGGTATCCCAGCCACAGGTTTGATCGATCATCCTGGTTGCTCCGGTCATCAAATCAACCAGCACGATATCGGCCATTTCGCCTGGCTTTGGCGGCCTGTCTTCCCGGGCCAGACGGGTCAGGGCGAGGTAACGTCCGGATGGGCTAAAGGGTGAAGAGAGATGAAAGCGATGGATGCACCGGTCCAGTTTGGGCGTAACACACCAGACAGGGACTTGCGGATCAAAGGTTTCATAACGAGGAAAGAAGCTATCAAAATCATAATCCGGAGCGCTTGAAGATGACTTTATTCCGGATTTGCAACACAGGGAAAAAGAACTCGCTGCCGCAATCCCCAAAACGGAGCGCTTGAGAAAATTTCGTCTGTTATAATGTGATTGTTCACTCATAATCGTTGTTATATCCTTATTTTTGGAGTCCTGCGTTGCCGTCAGGCAAGGTAATCCGAAATTCGCATTTGCTTACTAAAAGCTCATTTAACCAGGACCATTTTACTCATTGCAGCAAAGGATCCGGACCGAATTTGGCAAACATAGACACCGGCAGCGAAATGATGG
>WJMF01000230.1 GCA_014728085.1 Candidatus Zhuqueibacterota bacterium | reverse complement strand
TGGAAACTTTGAAAAAATTGATGACATCAGCGAGCTCGGCTGGCTGAATCCTGAAGCGTTACAATATCTCTCTGCGTTTATCACCATCAAATCAGAAAAAAAAATCCCCTCCGTTGAACTCGAAACGAGACAAAAGATATCAAAAAAACTAAAACCGTCATATGGCTATCAGACCGGTGCATATAAAGGCAACGCTCTCAAATTATACAATCGCATCAGAGGTTATATAGGCAACCTTTCGGTTGGCGTGCTAACCGAAAAAGATCCCGGTGAGAGCAAATGGAATGATCATATGGCAACCTCCCTCGCTCTTGATCTGCCGTCTTATCATAGCAAAATATTGGTTGGTCATTTCGTAGTCGAACACGCCCAGGGACTGCTTTTTTGGAGTCCCTATCGCACCGGGCCCGGCATCTCAACAATGCATGTTCCAAAACCCCGGGGAATTGAACCGTTTCTGTCCACCTGTGAATACAGCGGCTTTACCGGGGCGGCATTTTCGAGCAAAATTGGCCCCCTCGATATCCTTGGTTTTGTCCATTCCAATAAAATCGATGCAAGCGTGAAACAGGACACAATCACGTCGCTGCCGAAAACCGGTTTACATAGAAATGAAAATGAACTGCAAAAACAGAACCGCGTACGGCATGCGGGACAGGGTTTCATTCTCCGCTACAAGCCCTGGTCGCGGATAAAAATTTCAATGGCCTGGCAAAAAAGCACCTGGTCTCATCCGTTTGAATCAAACGTCAAACCAAGAAACCGTTTCAATCAGGGATACAGCTTGTCCGCCGTTTACACTCAACATCCCTTCTATATCGCCACCGAAACAGCGATACGGTCAAAACAGGCGGCTAGCGTCGCTGTTCTTGGATTTCAAAAAAAGGCATTTGAAACGGTTGTGGTATGCAGAACCTATTCCGATTTGTTTGTCAATGAGTGCGGTACCGCTTTCGGCGTACGCGGTGAAACGATCGATAATGAAAATGGCCTATATTGGGGATTCAAGTGGTCACCTCAAAGAGGCACTATATTTTCTCTCTGGTCGGATTTTTTCAGACAGCCGGTGCCGACGAACCGAATCCCAATGCCGAGATATAGAGCAAACTGGCAGGCTCGTCTGCAAAAAAAGATGAAAACAGTGCATTTAAGCGCCAGAGCCGGTTTTAAAGAAGAAGAGCTGTTTGACCAGTATGCCGATCAATGGGGTAATAAAGAGAAGAAAATGTTGCATCAGCGCAAAATCCAATACCGGCTGCAATTGGATATATTTCCGAAAGAAAATATAAATCTCCGTTCCAGATTCGAATATCATCACGGCGGCCGGAATCACTGGAATCTGAACACAACAGAAAAGCTCGATCCCGGAATTCTGTTAACCCAGGCAATACAACTTAAATCCACCCATTGTTCCCTCTGGCTTCAATATACCGCATTCGATGCCCTTGATTATGAAAACAGGTTTTATCAATTCGAAAGAGACCTTCCCGGCACAATGTGCATTAAATTACTATACGGACGTGGAATTCGATTTTACGCCCGAACCCGTCTATCCTGGAAAAAAAATTTTCTCTTCACGCTGAAATTCGAAAACACCTTCTATGACCACAGTGACACAATCGGTAGCGGTTATGATAAAATTGAAAGCCCATCGCTATCAGCACTGTCCTTGCAGCTCGACTGGAGATTCAAAAACTAGTTGAATTTATAAATCCATTTAATTATATTTTTAAATTATAACTTTCCACCATCTCGTCAGACGATTACAGCGATAAAAATTGAATTTGAAAAAATGATCAAACGGTTCATCCAAAACATTACGCTCTTTTATTTCAATATCATCTATGGTCTGCTGTCAAAGCGACAAAAAGTTTCAATTCACAATGTCTTAAAGCAAGCAGAAAATATACTTGTATGCCTTCCGGATGATCAGAGCGGTATTCAAACTACGATCCGTAAAATCGATCGTTTTCGGCAGGTATTTCCAAATGCTGATATCACCCTGTTCAACCCTACGAATCGCTCTTTGGCCGATCGATTCGAAAGCGATTTCAACCTGATAGAGTCCGGGAAGGGAATTCTCAATTTTTCGCAACAGATCAATTCCAAAATCAAAAGCGAGATTTTCCAGCAAAACTATCAGGTCACTATTGACCTGAGCAGAACATTCCAATATGAAAATATATTAATTCTGTGCATGAGCCACGCTGATTTGCGCATCGGCTTTGATCATCCGAGGAAAATAAAGTTTTACAATTTTGTAATCCGTATCTCTTCGGAACAGACCTGGGATACGTGTTTAGACATTTTAACCTCTTTTTTAAAGCAAAATAATCATGCAGATCAGAGCCAGCGTTTGTAAATGGAACAATAAAATTAATTGGTTATATATAATATTTCAGGCTCCCCGGGAATCGCATATTTTTTCAAGCCTCTTTGCATCGCCAGAACCAAATCTGCAGAAATCGGGTACGATAATTGCTATAAAGGATTTAAACACCTTTATCACTTACCAAAGGACATGACTGTGGAAGGGTATGCTGAAATCAAGGAAAAAGGAAAAAATGAAAAAAGCACTGGCGCTGTCAATGTGAACGCCAACATCGATGCTCTCAACAGAAAACTCCAGGACAGGATTAAAGAATTGGAACTCCTCGTTCAAATCTCCTATGTCCTGAATAATGCTTATGAATGGAGTGATTTTGTTGAATCCGTCCGCCACTTTTTTCTGGCACATTTTAATATCGATGGCTTTGCGCTGCTGTTAAAAACAGAAGCAAAAAATGTGTTTCGAATTCTCTCCTCCGTCGGTAAAGACGCGTTGCGTGAAAAAACCGCTCCCATTGATCTAAACAATTTGTATGTGCAAAAACTCATCCTGAAAAAAGAAATCATTTATATCACCGGAAATGAAGAAAAAAGCAATATACCTTCCGTCTTAAACGGCCAGTGTAGTTCTATCCTGGCGATACCTGCTATATCCAGATCCAGCAGGATACTGGGTGTTGTTTGCCTTAAGAGACTGGAAAAACAGGCTTTTTCCGCTCAGGAAATCGAAACGATCAGACAAATCGTGACACAAATTGCTGTTATGCTGGACAAAGCGATCATTTATAAAAAAGCAAGAGAACTTGCCTTTACCGATGAATTGACCGGCATTTTTAACAGAAGATATTTTAACCAGCGTTACAGCCGTGAATTGGGCCGCGCAAAACGGTACAAGCGCACCTTATCGATCTTGATGATCGATATTGACCACTTTAAAAGGTTTAACGATACGATGGGACATTTGGTAGGTGATGATGTATTGAGAAAAATGGCCCGTGTCTTCGAATCAAATCTTCGCAAGGCGGATATTCTATGCCGATATGGAGGAGAAGAATTTGTCGTTATTCTGCCGGAAATCAGCCTAAAGCAGGCCCTGCATGTAGGCGAAAAGTTGCGCAAAACCACGGAATCGAGCCAGTTCATTGGTGAAAAAAAAGCGGGGAAAGAAATTACCATTTCCGTCGGTGTGGCCAGTTATTCGGGAAACAACAGCTATCTCGAAGAAATACTCAGTAAAGCAGACAAGGCCCTCTACGAAGCCAAACAAAAAGGCCGAAACCGCGTGGTTGCGGGAAAATAACGCCTAAAGGTTGCGGATTGCTCTCAACTGCTCTTTGGCTGTGTACTCTCCTTTATGTATAAACCACTTCATTTTGCGGAATTCCGACCAGTGATAATCCCCCACCGGTGGTCGAATCAACAAATCCGCTTCTTTGACCAATTCATCGTGATAATGGCGCGACGTTATGGAAAAACTGCGAAACACAACATCGATAACGTTATCCAGCTCGGGTTTTTCGGGCAGATTTTGTGAAACATCCACCCCGATGACCTTACCGGTCTGCAAGCGTTTTGCCGCCCGTATTGGTACCGGCGATGTCGCTGCCCCGTCTATAAGCAGCCTGCCGTTGATTTCTCTGGGGGGTAAAAATCCCGGCAACGATGCGCTGGCGGCAACGGCTTCTATAATCCCGCCCTGGTCCAAAATAACTTCTTCGCCGGTTTTTAAATCCGTCGCAATCGCAGCAAACGGAATCTTGGTTCTCTGCACGAGTTGATCGCGAAGAAGGTAATTCAACGGAGCAAATAGTCGCTCTTCAGATAACACAGACCGCTTGTGCGCAACAATATTCATAGCAATGCTTTCGCGTATATTTTGTGCAAAATGGTCAAGCCAGGACTCGGATATCTTTTTTTTGCCGGCGACCGGCAGTCCGCTCGTCCTGAATGCCTCATCCTGCATTAATTTTAAAAAACGCTCTTCTGTCGCTTTTGCCTCCCCTAATTGCGCATAGACGGCACCAACGATGGCGCCCATACTGGTGCCGACAACGCGGGAGATTTCAATTCCCTCTTCCTCCAAAACCCGTAACACACCAATATGCGCAAAACCACGGGCACCTCCCCCGCCCAATGCCAATACAATAGGTTGCCGTTTTCGCCAAATAAACAAATTCACCTCTCTGTAATTGATGACCACAATTACTCGCGGGATACGAGATACACAAGAGCTGCAGAGCCCTGCATTATTTATAAAACGGTTAATTTTTGATTGATGGTCTTGCCCCCGATCTCGATTTTTATAAAGTAAATTCCGGCAGATACAGGATAACCAGACCGATCGTTTAAATCCCAGCGAACCGGTTGGCTACCGCCCGGCTCCAGCATACCTTCAAATAACGCCCTTACACGCTGACCCAAAATATTATAAATATGCATTTTCACACGTAGGGTGGATTGAACATCCAGTAAAAGAGTGAATTCTTGATCTCGACCCCGGATAACAGGATTTGGAAACCCGCCGATCAAAGCGGTCCGCGACGGAATCCCCATAGGATCACCATGATAATAGACCGCCTTCAGAGCCTGTGCAATACCGTATCCATAATCATTATCGGGTCGATCAGCCCGGGTTGCCGTGCGAACGAGAGCTTCTCGCACCTGTATCGGTGACAATTCAGAATGAGCGCATAAAATCAGGGCACAAATTCCGGCTATGATCGGCGCCGACGCAGACGTCCCGCTTATATAGGTATAGCGGTCACTGATGCTTGTGGTGTCAAGCGGAACATTAACGCTATAATCCTGCACGCCCATGGCGACCACATCGGGTTTGATGCGCCCGTCAGCCGTTGGACCGCTGGAACTGAAAGAAGCAATGTCGCTGTTCTGATCAACCGCTCCAGCCGCAATGACGCTATCTCCGTCCGCAGGGGCGATGATATATTTCCATGGGGCCTGGCGCTCGTTGCCGGCAGAAGTTACCACGATAATCCCCTTTTTGACCGCAAGATCCGCGGCGCGCGTAATCAGAGCTGTGTTCCCATCCATGTCCGAATAGGAATACCAGTCGTTATACCCCACACTCGATGTAATAATATCAGCACCCAGACTGTCAGCCCATTCCGCTGCAGCAATCCAAAAATCTTCCTCTATTCGTGTTTCAGAGCTCACATCCTCGGTTTTGGCGAGCAAATAGCTGCTGTTGTAGGCCGGGCCGATCAGTTTATTGAGCCGGTAACCGGCAATGATTGAAAGCACCTTGGTGCCATGAGAAATTTGAGAAGCGATATCCTGGGCCGGATCATAATCGACATTATCATCCTGATGGACAAAATCATATGCTGCCAGGACATTGATATTGGCGAACGCCTCATGATTCAGCCTGAAACCACTATCGAATACACCAATGAGCACATCCTGGCCGGTAAATCCCAATTCATGCACCTGCGGTATCTGTGAAAGTGCATTTTGGTTATATGAATATCCATAACTGGGATCAATATCGTCAAGCAAATCACCAAATGGTGAAGATTTGAGTAGCGGGTTGTCTTTGACCGGAGTGCGGCGAAAAACGCTTACCGGTTCAATTCTCTCTATAAATGATTTTTGTCGCAAGAGATCGCGTTGCGAGCCACTCAGATAGGCACTCACCGCGTTAAACCACTTGCTCCGGTGAACAATCGCAATGCTGCTCTGTTTGAGCGAATCGATCCATGCCCGATCTAAAGGAAGGTCTGTATAGTCAACAAGATGTTGAGCATCAGAAACCCTGAGGCGCCTGAGGCGGGCGCGTTCAGTAATCAAATCATAGCGTTGCGCCTTTGAAAGCCTGTTCAAAGAAACTTTATCTGTAAAAAATATCCAGTATTTATCGATTTGAGAAATCGTTTGTGCCGGTAAAATCGCTACAAAGACAACAATTGCGCTCAGAACAATAATATTTTTCATATTTCCTTACCGTTTTGCCATATAGGCCTTTTCCAAAATAACCGGATTAACCGGCGCGGCTTTTTCACCCCACGTAGACATTTTGGTTTCGACGTTACCGATCTGCTCAAGCACCGGCATCCCGTCGATCAATCTGCCGAAAACCGTATATTTACCATCAAGACGGCTGGTCTGTTCTCTGCTCAAACAGATGAAAAACTGACTCCCTGCGCTGTTGGGATCCATCGCCCTGGCCATGGACAGGATTCCCTTGTCGTGAGGAATATCATTAAATTCCGCCGGAAGTGTAAATCCGGGGGAATCGATTTTTCCTTGTATCGTGGAATCCAGGCGCGTATTCAAATCGCCCCCCTGTATCATAAAACCCCTGATGATCCGGTGAAAGGTTGTCCCATTATAGTATCCCGCTTTAACCAGGCGCTTAAAAGAGGCGCAGTGCTGTGGAGCCTTTTGCGGAAAAAATTCAAAAACCATTTTTCCATAATTGGTGACCAGAACGGCAACTTCATTTTCCTCGACCTGTTCCAGAGACAAGCGATCCACTTTTTCCAATAATGCTTCAGCCTGTTCCTTTGATAACATGTTATCTTCTTTTGCACAATTAGCGACGAGTAACACTGCAATCACTAACACCGGCATCCAGTTTTTCATAGTATCTCCTGTAATCAAATCTCGTATTCCGACCCCACTAAATATATATCTCATTATACACCGGTAATAGAGTCATGGTTCCTGTCACAAGCCAGCGGTATACCGGCCCCGCCTTGGTTGTGGAAAATATTTTTAAAATTTAATAAAAATAGGGTAAATAACAAGGAATTTAAATGCTCTGGCTGGATTTTTAGTTTGCAAAATCTGTAAAAATTTTCTACTTTTTTTAACGTGAAATCAAAAATAAATAAATACGCTCAGGTGGTTTTTCCGGTTCCGGTATCCCATTCTTTTACCTATTCAATACCCTGTCATTTTAGCAACGACATTGCTGCCGGTATTCGCGTCCTGGCACCATTCGGACCACGCAAGATGACCGGGTTTGTAGTGGATATTGTCTCGACACCGGGAATAGCTGAAAACAAAATAAAAGCTCTTGAACAAGTTCTCGATCCGGTGCCGCTATTTACCCCCCAGGTGCTGAAACTGACGAAATGGATATCAGAATACTATCTTTGCAGCTGGGGACAGGTACTCAAAGCGGTTTTGCCTGCAGGCATACACTTGAATTCTGAACGCGTGGTTCGCCTCATTCATAAAAATCCTCACGAGCTCATTGCGACAGTAAACAATGCACCCCGGCAATTAAAAATACTGCAAATCCTGATGCAGGAAAATCCGGTGAGCATAAAAAAACTACTCCGCCAGAGCAGCCGCACTTCACTTTATACCAGCCTGCAATCCATGGCCGGCAAGAACTGGATCAGACAAGAGCTTGCGCTTCCCCGAGTGCGGGTAGGAAAAAAAATTGACTGTTTTGTTCGCATCCCTGCAAATATATCTTCTTCACAAGTAACAGAGTGGATTGCAAAAAATCGCAGCAATGCTCCCAAACAAGCGCATTGTATGGAGATACTGCATAAAGAGGCAAAAGAAATCAACCGCACAGAGCTGGTCAGGCAGGCACAAACCACAACGTCGACCATCCAGCAACTCGAGGAAAAAAAACTTGTCACCATTTTCAAAAAAACGGTTTTTCGTGATTATTATTTTGATCTTGAAGCAGAGCCTCCTCCGCAAATTACACTGAATCCGGCACAAAAAAACGCTCTGAATGCCATTCATGAAAGACTGGATTCGAATCGGTTCTCAACCCAGTTGCTACACGGCGTAACCGGAAGCGGCAAGACACAGGTATACATCGAATCGATTTACCGGGTTCTGGCTCAAGGCAAAACAGCCATCGTATTGGTACCGGAAATCGCTCTGACGCCGCAGATGGTACGACGCTTCCGTTCTCATTTTGGCGACAGGGTGGCTGTCTTTCACAGCCGCATGTCGCCCGGCGAGCGCTATGATGCATGGCGCAGAACATGGGGCGGAAACCATCAAATTGTTATCGGCCCCAGATCGGCAATATTTGCGCCCTTGAAAAATATCGGTCTCATTGTTGTCGATGAAGAGCACGATAGCTCCTACAAGCAATCGGATATAGAACCCCGGTATCACGCCCGTGAGGTGGCCATTATCCGTGCCCGGTTGAGCAACGCCATTGTCGTTCTCGGTTCTGCTACCCCCTCTGTTGAGTCGCGTTATAATGCAGATATCGGAAAATTTCACCTCCTCCAGCTTCCAAAGCGGGTTGAAGAGCTCTCGATGCCCAAAGTCCGGATTGTGGACATGCGTCGTGAACCGCGTACCCTTGGCCGACACGATCCGACTATTTTTTCACGAACATTGCGCCAGCTTATGGAAGAGAAATTATCCCGCGGCGAACAAGTCATTCTTCTGCAAAACCGGCGCGGCTTTGCTACCATTTTAAAATGCAAAAAATGCGGATATGATGCCCGCTGTGAAAATTGTGATATTACGCTGACATATCATATTCCCATCAATTTACTGAAATGCCATCACTGCGGTTATGCCCGCAAAGCACCGGTAACTTGTCCGCAGTGTCAAAGTGAAGATATTATTATGAAGGGCATAGGTACCCAACGGGTGGAAGAGGAACTAAAACTCCTTTTCCCGGGGATTAAATCCACCCGGATGGATATGGATACCACCAAGGGCAAACACGCTCATGACAAAATTTTAAAAAAATTCGCTCAAAAGGAATATCAAATCCTGCTGGGAACGCAGATGGTCGCAAAGGGATTGGATTTCCCCAACGTGACCCTCGTCGGCGTGATTTCTGCGGATACCGAACTGCTCTTGCCCGATTTTCGGGCCGGAGAACACGCCTTTCAGTTGCTGACCCAGGTCGCCGGCAGAGCCGGAAGAAAACACAAACAGGGTCTTGTGGTCATCCAGACCTATTCACCCGAACATCCCAGTCTTATTTATGCTAAATCGCATGATTATATCAGCTTTTATAAAAATGAAATGCTCGAGCGTAAACAGCTACTCTACCCTCCTTTCAGTCGTTTTATCCGGTTGCTCTTCCGGGGTCCGTCAGAAGAAGAAATTCAAACACAGGCACAACTTTTAGCTGCGCAGCTGAAAGGAAGAAAAGAATTCCGCCTGTTAGGCCCTACCCCCGCTCCGCTTTCTAAAATCCAGGGGAATTTTCGCTGGCAAATTTTGTTATCTACAGCAAAGAGTATAGATACCAATGCCGTAAAGACAAAATATATTTTGATGCAAACACTTGACCACATACGAAAGAATAAAAAAAGCAAAATCGATGTTCAAATAGACGTCGATCCGGTTTCCACACTATAAGTAGTATATTGAATCAAAATCCGGGTTCATGCATCATATAACATAAATAAAAACAATTCAAACAACGCCGACGGGGAACGGGCGCGGGGCATTACAACGACCAATAACAGAAAATTATCTTTGCAGTCTTGATACAACAGCTTTATGATCAAGACAGCGTCAATAGCAGAAAAACATAACAAATCAGGAATGCATTATGAAAAAAGAAAAACTCGTTTGGATGTACCGCATGATGTTGCTCATTCGCAGATTCGAAGAACGGGCTGCACAAATGTACGGCATGCAAAAAATAGGCGGATTTTGCCATCTCTATATCGGCCAGGAAGCAACCGGGGTGGGCACCGTGGCCGCAATGCGGCCGGAGGATTACCTGATTTCCGCTTATCGGGATCATGGTCACATTTTGGCCAAGGGGTCCGATCCCAAAGCCGTCATGGCGGAACTCTATGGAAAGGGAACCGGAATCTCCAAAGGAAAAGGCGGATCGATGCATCTGTTTGATATCGAAAAACGCTATCTGGGCGGTCATGGAATCGTAGCCGGACAAATCCCCCTCGCCACGGGCGTGGGATTTGCCATCAAATACCGCGAAGAGGACGGCGTTGTTGTCGTTTCGTTTGGTGAAGGCGCTGTTCATCAGGGTGCATTTCACGAATCATTGAATCTGGCAAAATTATGGAAATTACCGGTCATTTATCTTATCGAAAACAATCGATACGGAATGGGAACACCGCTGGAACGAGCCTCGGCAGTATGGGACCTGTCACAAAAAGCTTGTTCATACGATATGGCCAGAGACACTGTAGACGGAATGGACGTTTTGGCCGTCTATGATGTTATGGAGAAGGCTGTCAACAGAGCCCGCAAGGAAAGTGAACCGACGCTGATCGAGGCCCGAACCTATCGCTTTCGCGGCCACTCGATGTCGGATCCGGTTCACTCCCACTATCGCACCAGGGAAGAAGTTGAAGACCAAAAATTAAAGGACCCCCTGAAAGGCTTTCAGGAAAAACTTCTCAAAGATAAGGTTCTGACCAAAGAGGATATAAAAGAGATCGAAAGTGAAACGAAAAGAATCGTTCTCGATTCGGTGGATTTTGCGGAAAAAAGTGCCGAGCCGGAGCTCGACTCCCGTTTTGAAGATGTATATGTCTAAGTATAAAATCAATTAACTGAGAGAATAAAAAATGGCAGAAATTACGTTTAGAGAAGCCTTGAACCAGGCAATGGCTGAAGAAATGGAACGCGATGAAAATATCTTTCTGATGGGAGAGGAAGTCGGATACTATCAGGGAGCATATAAGGTTAGCCAGGGACTGATGGAGCGCTTTGGCACCAAAAGGGTGATCGATACGCCCATCGCCGAGCTCGGCTTTGCCGGCGTCGGCATCGGTGCCGCAATGACAGGACTACGGCCCATTATTGAATTCATGACATTTAATTTTTCCATACTCGCACTTGATCAGATATTCAACAACGCCGCCAAACTGCGGTATATGTCCGGCGGACAGATAAAAGTACCTATCGTCTTTCGCGGACCGGGCGGGGCGGCACATATGCTCGGTGCACAACACTCCCAGTGTCTCGATCCGTGGTTCTGCAATGTTCCCGGTTTGATCGTCATGTCTCCCGGTACTCCAAGAGACGGTAAAGGCATGCTCAAGGCCGCTCTTCGGGACGATAATCCGGTCATATTTATCGAAAGCGAAGCGATGTATGGCATGAAAGGCGAAGTGCCGGATACTGAATATATCATCCCCATCGGAACCGGTGAGATCAAACGCGAGGGCAAAGATATCACTCTGATTGGATGGAATAAAATGTTGCATGTTTGTATGGAAGCGGCCTCTTTGCTTGAAAAAGAGGGAATTGATGCAGAAGTGATCGACCCGAGAACGCTTAAACCCCTGGATGAACAGATGATCATCACTTCTATTGAAAAAACCAACCGCTGTGTCGTCGTCGAAGAGGGATGGCCATATGCCGGTGTTGGTGCTGAAATCGCCTTTCGGATCAACAAGATGGCTTTTGATTATCTCGACGCCCCGGTTGAACGCATTAGCGGCGAAGATATCCCCATGCCCTATGCGCATAATTTGGAAAAAGAGGTCATACCCGGTGCCGGCAAAGTTGTAAATGCTGCAAAAAGAGCATTGTATATCGACTAGATTCATCAATTAATCGGACAAAAAGAAGTTCAAGGAAAATATTATGGCTATAAAAATGACAATGCCCAAACTCAGCGATACCATGGAAGAAGGAACGATAATCAAATGGCTAAAGAAAGAAGGCGAAGCGATAAAAGCCGGTCAAGTCGTTGCCGAGGCCGAGAGTGACAAAGCCACCATGGAACTGGAAGCCTTTGATGAAGGGATTCTAAAAAAGATCGTGGTTCCGGAGGGAGGCAAAGTCGGGGTCGGCGGTTTGATCGCGGTAATTGGCGAGGAGGATGAAGATATTTCTGATATACTCGAGGCCAACGAAGAGGATACAAAACCGGAGCCGGAAAAAACAAAAGAAACAAATAAAACCGAAACGGAGAGCAAAGCTCCGGAACCCCCAAAGCCTGCCGTCGCGGCACCACCGCCAACAACCGTTTCTCCTCCTGCAAAAACAGATATAAAAACGGCCTCTGACGGTACCCGCCTCAAAGCCTCTCCCCTTGCCAAAAAGCTTGCCGGAGAAAAGGGCGTGAACTTGCGCAGCCTTCAGGGCAGCGGCACCGGAGGCCGAATCATCCGTCGCGATGTCATCAATTTCCTCGACAAAGTCCAAAACAGTGAAGCCGCTGAAAAAGAGCCGGTCAAAGTAAACCTCACAACCATGAGAGATGTTATCTCCAGACGTATGACCCTGAGCAAAACCACGATACCGCATTTCTATCTCACCACGGAGGTGGATGTGCGAAAAACAGCGGAATTCCGCAAAGCATTGAACGAATCACAATCCGATATCAAAATCAGTTTCAACGATATTATCGTCAAAGCGGTGAGCCTGGCTCTGAAAAAACACAAAAACATTAACGCATCATTTGCCGGCGATCATATCCTGCAGCACGACCGCATCGATATAGGTGTCGCTGTAACGCTGGACGAAGGTCTCATCACACCGGTTGTTCGAAATTGCGATCAGAAAAGCATCGGAGACATATCAAAAGAAATCAGATCTATGGTTAAACGCGCCAAAGAGCGAAAACTGGTGCCCGAAGAGTATACCAAAGCAACCTTTACGATCAGCAATCTCGGTATGTACAACATTGAAGAGTTCAGCGCTATCATCAATCCACCCGAAGCAGCCATTCTGGCTGTCGGGGCGGTGAAAAAGGTCCCGGTAATCGAAGAGGATCAAATTTCCATCGGTCAACGCATGAAACTAACGCTCTCTTCAGATCACAGGGTGATCGATGGTGTTGCCGCTGCTCTGTTTATGAGAGACTTGAAAAAAAGAATCGAAAACCCCATGGCAATGGTGCTCTAATCCACCCAATTCATCGCCGCCCGGCAACCGGCCCGGATGATTCAGTTCGGGCCGTCTCACGCATTCGTTTACGCATCTGACCTTTATACTTGGCGCGGATGTGCAGAAACAGCTCTGAATACCGGGACGTTTTAAAATCAGGGAAGGCAAAATCCACAGGCACATATCGGCCGCGGCTAAACTGATAGGTAACATCAGCATAGATACCGTGATCGAGATAGACTTTGTGACCATTATATTTTGCTGACGCCAGTACAAACTTGTCGTAATCCATATATCCCGGATCAAGGTTTACCTTGCGGTTTCCTTTTAAGGAAACCTCTTTTTCTATCTCATTACACTCGAGCTTGATCGCAGGGAGTTCCTTCGGGTGAATTAAACGATAAAACGAGATGAACTGACGGTAGATGGGAGTGCCCATCTCCGGAACATAATAATCGGTAATATCAAAATTAAAAATTTTACTCTTGTAATCCGTTTTGCCGTAACACGCTTCAAGGCGGGAGAATGCCTCGTCTCTCAGGGATTCGTCGCTGTATAAAACCCCCAAAACGAGTTTTACGGGTAAAGGATCAACCGGTTTCATTCTCTTTTTCCCTTTTCGACGTATACAATCCCCATTGTTTTTCCAGCGCCAAATTTTGTGGTAATTTTTCCAATGCCTGTTCAACCCATTGCGGGTCGATGCCAAAGAGCTCTTTTATTTTCAGAGCCAGCCCGGCTTTAATGCGTTCCTTGTGTTTTCCCCGAATGGTGGAGATTTGCAAATAATCATTGTGCAGATAAATCATCTGGTCATTATCGACTCTGGTCAGACAAATACCGTGCATGGTACGCCGGTAAAAGGAATCCAGCCAATAGGTTTTTAAGGCCTCATCCGTGACAGCGTGATTCCTGAAACAATAGCGCCATTTTTTTTCCTGACGATTAAATGTATAGAGATGATATTGTTCCGTCCGGCGATCAAAAAACATCTCAACCCCGGTATGTTCCGTATGATAAAGACGCGGTTGATCAGGATCCATCTTGAAAGGTTTATGCAACAGATAACCCGGATCCACCAGATAAGCGGCACGCCCCATTTGTACCACCAAAGCGCAGTGTTCATTGGGCCGGTTGCGCATGTGGGCGATAACCGGATAACAGCGAAAACCATGATGCATCAGAATAGACTGTAAAAACCAGGTCAGGGAAAAACAAGTCCCCCCCAATCCATATTGCAAATGATCTTCTAAAACCTCTTCCGGTTTTCGAATCCGTTCTTCAGAACGAAAAAATTGATTGACTTTAATGATCTTGCTGATGTTTTCATACGGAAAGCCGGAAAAATGACGCAATATCTCGCTCAAAAATTGGGTCTCGGCACTCTGCGGCTGAATACCATAATGACGCATAAACGCCTGAACACTATCTTTATGATTTTCGATTCGAAATGATGATTGCATAGTATCGTTATCCGGTTGTTAACTTGATAATATACAGATTTGAATGGCGGAATACAAGCAAAGTCATGCCGAGACAACCATGACACAGGTAAACTAAACTTGTCCCTAAAAAGCGACACGTTGCCGAACTTGACTCTCCTCCTTGATCATACCACCCGTCTGTTATCATCGGGTATAACATCACACTAAATTAAATCGCTTCCGCAAAAAATCCCGCCATCAGACCGAACCCCTTCAAGGTTATTAAAAACAGAACATTGATGCACGGTATTGCTGCTATCCAAATCAGAAAAAATGACTCTAATGAAAATGTTAAATGGTGCCATTCCCCGAAAATTCCGCCAAAACAACACTGCCTTTGGTATTATAATTGCACTATGACCTGCGAACAACTATAAACCATAGCGGAGATTTGAGATGAAAAAAAATCCATTCATATTCACATGTCTTCTTTTCTTTTCAATTTTATATACCTATCAGGCGGCTGCGCAGTTTGACAACCTGGACAGAGATATTGAAGCGATAACCATGACGGCGGATCAATTTCCAATTTTCAACGGTGTGCCCTTTGATCAGCTTTTTCTTTATGCTTTTGACAAAACCACGAACAGCTGGACACAAATACCATTTCAATTCGATGATGTAGATGATCAGGAGCACTATTTTGTAGAAACCGATCAAATCCTGGATGATTACGATGAACTTACATTTATGGCACGGGATGCAGGTGATTCCAGCACGGTTGCCAGTTGGATTGCTGATATCAGTTCTCAGGGATATAACCGTTATGAAATAAAAATTACCGATAGCGTTGATCCTTCCCGCTTTGCCTGGGTCTATCTATATCGCTCTGCTACCCTAACCTATGTTGCAGATGATCTCCTGTCCTATAACCATACCACAAATCAAATTACATCTTCCTGTTATCAGTTGGGGTTGAACAGCGATGGAACGCTTACTGATCTCATGATCACAGCTGCCGGCGGCGGCAATGGGGTTGATATTATAGATCGCGAAAAAATTCGCTCCAGCGGCCAGTACAATACCTACAGTTACAACTTCACTGAGGAAGATATGACCCTCAACAATGTCCAGATCAAAGACGGTACCGTTCGGGTACTTCGCCAGGTTGACATATCCTTTTCCTTGTTCGATCAGGTAGCGGAAAAGGATATAACTGAAAAATATTATGATCGTTTTTCCATCACCGGCGGCAGTTATGGACATATCCTCGCCGATTACGGTATTCATTATTTACGTCAATCCCTGGATTTGAACGGCAACGCCAGCGCCATGACATTTTACAGCACCAATAACGCCGTTACAGGCGCCACCATCGATGGAACCAACGATGCCGTGGACACTTCCCTGCCCGCACCAGGCACATCCGTTTGGAGCATGGTAACCGGTACACCAGGAAGTGTCATTCAGCTGGTAAATCTCCCGGACTTGGGCATAACCCAGAGCCTCTATTACCACGATGATAACAGCAGCCATAACTCCGGAGACGGCATGCCTGAAACCGGAGACAATGCACCGAACTATGAATCCTGGGGAGATATCGGTGTTTCATTTGAAAACGCATCATCGCCGATTACAGGTCTTTACGAAATTGGCTATACGCGTTTCTTTATGCCGGCAAATCAAACGGTGGCTACGGCCGAGGAAATGGCAATATTTTACGATAATCCCATGAGTACCGACGTAACCTTACTGGAACCCTATCCGGTGGAACTCAGTTCCTTCACAGCCACAGCATTAAACAATGCGATCGCATTACAATGGACAACGCGGTCGGAAACCGAAAATTATGGCTATTACATCTATCGTTCCGACGAGCTCAATGGCAGGTATGAAAGAATCACGGTTCAAATTATTCCGGGAGCCGGAGACAGCGATTCGGAACACACTTATGAATTCATCGACTATGATGTGGAACCGGGAAAAACATATTACTACAAACTGGCGGACATCAGTTTTGCCGGTGAATTAACCTTCCATCAGGCTTTACGGGCGGACTATGCGGTGCCGCAAGACTATGAGCTCAGGCAAAATTATCCCAATCCATTTAATCCGTCAACCACTATCGAGTTTTCCCTGGAAAAGGCCGGTTTTGCATCTATCGTTATCTACAATCTCAAAGGGGAAAAAATCACAACCCTGCGGTCCGAACATCTTTCAAGTGGCAAGTATCGCATCGAATGGAAGGGCGTCAACGATATGGGATATCCTGTGCCCAGCGGCATCTATTTCTGCAGCCTGGTCATAAATGATTTTCAGAAAAGTATAAAGATGACCCTGATGAAATAAAAAAAAATTCAAAATGCGTCCACTTTGCCGCGTTGATGCACCAGGAAAATCAAAAAGTATAGAGTTCAGGGTTCCGCCGACGGAGTAGCCGCGCTGTTTACATTCCGCAAACCATGTCGAATCAAGGCTGTATACCCGGTCCAGCCGTGTCGCGTGAAAAGCCGCCGCATCCCGAAATGTATGATGCGAATCCCCGGAATCAAGCGGACGCGGCCAGCGGCTGGAAAAACAGACATCACTGTAGGCGGGTGACCCTGGGGGCCGGGTTACGCGCTCTGCTACGGTAAAAACATCCTCATGATTGAGAGAATCGTTTATAGGAGGAATCAATAAAAACCAAAAAATAATATACCAGAAAAATAACAATGTCTAATGACCTCCACCCCGGGGCTGAATGTGTTATAAATAGTACGAGCCGGGACAAAAGAGTGTTAAATGCCCCGGCTCTGTAACATGTTAACCTTATTTCTTTTTGTAGGAATCCGGTATGTTGAATTCGGCTGCATCGATAGTCGTTAGGGTGTATGCCGTGGTTTCACTCGTCGACTCTATGAGAATTTTTTCCTCATCATCTGACTGGCGGCTCTCCGCCACTTTTTTGCCGAGTCCCTTCATGAATCCACCCACAGAAGTGGGTATTTTTTCTTCTTCTTTCTCTTCCTCTTTGCCCATCTCGCTTCCTTTTGTCGCATATAGCGTGTGAGATTTCATCGATACGCCCTCGAGCTTTGCACTCTCTTCCTGCAACTTTTTCATTGCCTCAGCCAGTTGCGGGTGACTCTGTGCAATTCTGCCAAAGACTTCACGCATACCGCCTTCAGAGGGTTCGAATCCAAGCTTTTCGACCAGCTTTTTCCGGAACGCATTGATCTCTTCTCTCCCCTCGAGTTCTTTGGCCAGCCAATGTGTAGAGGTAACGATCAATTCACCCTCCGATCTCTTTTCCGGGCCCTCTTCGCTTTCTTTCTCTGTTGCCGTAGCCTTGAGGTTCAGCGTAATCACCGCTTTCTCGGATTTTTTCCCGGCAACGGTTTCTGTTTTACCCGGCTTTTTAACATCTACATCAAATTGCCATTCAACTTTGGTATCACCTTCCTCAACATCCTGTTCCGGGCTCTCGTCTTCGACTTGTTGCATCTGGGTTTCCAAAAGCTGACGCCATTCGTCAAATGTCATTTCCGTATATTGTTCATTTTCATGATCGATTGAATAAATCAGCTCATTGTCAAGGTCAATGATCTGCGCCTGAAGGAGCTTTTCCTTTTTATTCAAAGTTTCTGTCTTGAACATATCGCCTTTATAATATTCAATCGTATAGGTCGGTTTGCTGGCACCCATGACTTTCATCATCATTCCCAGTGTGCCCTTGAACTCCAATTGGGTAACGGATTCTTTTTTAACATCCGCCTGAAGCTGAAATACAAACACAAAAAACAGCATAAATACAATTGAAAACAAAAAAAATCGTTTCATTATTGTTCTCCTTGGATTTTGTATGTTCTAACTCGTTGCTCTAATAATATAAACAATTCAACCACCGGGAAAATTTCATCCTATTGGTACACCGGCATTGCCGGCATGTTCCCGTTTGCCGAGGGCATACCGCATAGAGCAATATAAAAGTTTCGATTCATTATAATATTTATTTATTCACAAAACAAGATTTTTTTATAAAGACCGTTGACCTTTAAAAACTTTTTCTGAAAATTTTGCCCCCCTGCCCGTTAACCTTTACAAATTTCATTTTTTTGACAAGAACAAACCCCGCTTTAGCAAAAAGGCCACCCCCGCATAGCCTAATGCAGGAATGACCTTTTTTTGAACAAAGCCAATTTTACCTCTCAAACAGAGCCGGGCATGTAATCCGGCTAACTCTTAAAAATCTCAGGCATCTGCTCCCTTGCGTTTTCGCAAAACGATGGTGAGCCCATACCAGGCGATGGCGGCTACGACAAGTGTAATCAAACCAAAAATGGTGGGATAAAAAGAGATGCGAAATCCCTTCATCACGATCTGAGGGTTGATATCCGTAGCTCTGATGATGGTAAAAATGGCGTTCCATAGTCCCATAATTTGTCCCAACAGCCCGAAAACAGCGGTGAGGCTGCCCCAAAAAAGAACAGTATGCAGCTCCCGATAACATTCAGAGACCGTTTTTTCCCTGTCGTGCAGAACGTCGATCGTGCGTTTGATGATAAAATAGAGCGTGATGAGAGCAAGGGGAACCATTATCCAGGCCCAAACACCCATTGCTTCAAAAAAAGAAATTTGTGGAGGATGATTTCCATGCATAACGAGCTCCTTTCAGATTTTAGTTTACCGTTTAGGTTGCTGTCATAATCTAACACTGAAGGAGCATATAATCAGAAAGAATCGGCAACCGTTCAAATGATAAAGCGACAAACCCTTTATTCTGCGATAAATGCCGTTTGTCGACAAGAATTATCTTTTTATCATCGCAGCGCGCCATTACGACGATTTTGCGTGACATTTTGTTCTGAGAATCTTATCTTTTTTTATGACACTAAATGTAAAGAAAAATTTTTCGATAAAAAACATTTTTTCAGGCCGGTTGCTTATGAAGCACCGGCCTGTGCTCGCACATATCGCCTTCTGGTCGATCGCTTTTATTTTTTTTGTTTACTTTTTCGGCCATCATCAACAAGCCTATTGGCAAACAGCCATATTTGTAGCATGGCTGATGCCGCCAACGATGGCCGCTGCCTACCTCCTCCTCTATTTCCTTTTACCCCGCTATATTTTCAACCGCGAAAAACGATCCATACCCTTATTCCTTCTCTTTACCTTTTACACCCTGATCGCCTTCGTATGGCTGACCGCACTGATTATCTATCAATTCCTGTTATATCAGATCCTGTCAATATCCGTAACTCCAATGGATTACACCACCATCGACATACTGGTTGTCGTAATTGGTCTTTTGTTTATTATTCTCGTGGCAACATCGATTCGTATCTTATTGTATTGGGCCTCTGAACAAAACAAGGCCCAAAAACTGTTACAGGAAAAAATAAAGGCGGAATTGCGCATGTTGCGCACACAACTCAATCCACACTTTTTATTCAATACACTAAACAGTATCTACGCACTGGCGCTGAACAAATCAGATCAGGCCCCTGCTGCCGTTCTCAAACTTTCCGATATGCTCGACTATATCCTCTATGACTGTAAATCGGAGCGCCTTCCCCTCAGCAAAGAAATACGCTTTCTCGGAAACTATATCGAATTACAAAAGCTTCGCTACGGCAACAGGCTGGAGGTCAAATTCGATTCTCCACAAACATCAAATGTAATGGTGCCGCCGATGATCTTGCTACCGTTTGTTGAAAACGCATTCAAACACGGAGCGAGGAAAAAACGCGGACGCATTAGCATCGACATTGTAATCATACTCGAGGAAAAACACGCCAAATTTTACATGCAAAATAACTTTGCATCGCCTGAAAACAAAAAAAATGCGGAGGGAATAGGTCAGGAAAGCGTTATCAGACAGCTCGATTTGCTCTTTGACAAGAACTATCAACTCGATATTTCGCAAACAAAAGAATTATATACCATCACTCTAACATTTCCCGTAAAAAAGGATGAGGAAAATGATGACTCGTTGCATGATTGTCGATGATGAACCGCTGGCCATCAATGCATTAAGCACATTATTGAAGAAACTCGAAAATTTTGAAATCACAGCCACCTGTGAAGATGCAGTCAAGGCATTTCATCTTTTGCAAAAAACCACTGTCGATCTCTTGTTCCTCGACATCGATATGCCGGAGCTCAGCGGCATCGAACTTTTGCGTTCATTGAAAAAACCACCAAAAGTCATTTTTGTAACCGCATACAGAGATTATGCATTTGACGCCTTTGAACTCGATGTGGTCGATTATTTGCTCAAACCGATAGCCTTTGAACGCTTGCTGCAGGCACTGGATAAATATTATAAATTAAAGCAGAAAGATCAGAATCTGCCCGAACTGACGGGAACATCCAGACAGGAGGATAAAAAAATCCTGATGGTTAAGGCGGATCGAAAAGTATTACGGCTATTGATAAAGGATATCTATTATATTGAAAGTATGAAAGATTATGTGCAGATTCACATGAATCGCCGAACCGTCATCAGTAAAACCTCTTTAAAGTCTCTGGAAGCAAGTTTGCCGACTTGCCGCTTCTTGAGAATACACAAATCATTCATCATCAATATCGATAAAGTAATCTCCTTTTCCGGCAGTGGTATCGAAATCGCCGGAAGAGAACTTCCCGTCGGCCGCTATTACAAAGCAGCAGCGATGGCAGCCCTGAGATAATTCGCTACCCCCATCCTTTCAATCCAATTGTGAATACCGAGAACAATCACCTTTACCACAATTCAATCCTCTCTCCCTGCAGCAGGTTTCCACCGGGCACTCTTTGTTGTGCCCATGGCTGAATATTCCTCCCACTATGGATATCATCTTTTCCACATCAGAAGAATCGCAGCGCTCACAAGTAATTGCACCGTTGCTGGCAGAAACCAGTTTTTCAAATAAATGTCCGCAGCTACGGCAGCTATATTCATAAATGGGCATAACAGTACCTCAGAAGTTAATTTCAACGCGCCTGATCATCTTTCCAGTTGTAGTGAAAGTAGAAAATTTTTATCCCTTTTGCAAAGCAAAAGCATGCCATTCCGGCATCTTCAGGGAAAATCTTATTTTGATAAAAATATCTAAAAAACTGCTTGCATCTCATCAATATTTTAACTATCTGAAAACTGAATTGAATTCATATAAAGGAAAAAACAATGATCCTCCACCACGAATTTATCCGCACTGCCAAAACATACAAATCCAAAGTCGCCATCAATGACCGTACTACAGATCGCAAAATCACCTTTGAACGCACGCTGATCGCCAGCCTCATACTCAAACGCCGCTTTAAAAACATCAAGGAAAAGCATATCGGCGTTATGATCCCCACCTCTGCAGGAGCCATGCTGACAACGATTGGAATTGTCCTGGCCGGAAAAACACCTGTTATGATCAACTACTCTACCGGAGCGGCAGAAAACGCCGAATATGCACAGCAAAAATGCGGATTTCAAACCATCATCACTTCCCGGGCCCTGCTCGAAAAAATCCACTGCCGCCTGGTCAGGGGCATGGTCTTTATAGAAGATATTCTGGAAAGTATCACTTCTATTGAAAAACTCCAGGCCGCTGTATATGCCAAATTGCCGGCCACAATGATTATTAATTCTCTGCCCAAAAGCCATATAGATGATAATGTGGTGATACTGTTTACCAGCGGAAGCGAGAAAGAGCCCAAAGCGGTTCAGCTAACCCACAAAAACCTGGGATCGAACATAAAAGATATCACCTCTGTATATGAATTCACAGTAGACGATATTATGATGTGTATACTGCCTCTCTTCCACGTTTTTGGATATCACTCCAATTTTTGGTTACCAATGGTAACCGGGATATGCGCTGTAACCAATGCCAACCCCCTTGAATTTAAAAAAATCCCAAAATTGATACGCAGCGAAAAGACAACGATTATTGCAGCCACACCGAGCTTTTTCGCCGGATATCTGCGAGAAGCAAAAGCAGGTGATTTTCGTACCCTGAGAATCGTGCTGGCAGGAGCCGATAAAACCCCCGCCTGGCTGAGAGACGCCTATAAACGCGAACATAATATCGATTTGCTCGAAGCCTATGGAACCACAGAAACCAGTCCGGGTATCAGCCTCAACACACCACAGCACAATCGTCCGGGAAGCATCGGCAAAGTCCTGCCCAGTGTTCGGGTGAAAATTGTCGACATCAACAGTAACCGGAAACTGCCTTCGGGACAGGAAGGCAAAATTCTGGTCAAAGGCGACCTGGTGATGAAAGGCTATTTTGATGATCTTGAGGAAACTCTGTTGCATATCAAGGATGGCTGGTATGATACCGGTGATATGGGTCTATTCGATCAGGATGGCTTTCTCTACCACCGGGGACGGCTCAAACGGTTTGTCAAGATTGCCGGTGAAATGGTCTCTCTGGTTCGTACGGAAAGCGTTTTGGAAACCTGTCTGCCGGAAGGGACAGACTGTTGTGTCGTTGAGATTCCCGATTCTACCAAAGGAGCAAAAATAATCGCCGCTCTTAACAGACCGGTTAGAGAGCGGGAAATTCTTAAAAAAATGGCCAAAGAGCTGCCATCAATAGCTCTACCCAAAAAATTCGTCGTACTGCAGGACCTACCCAGAATGGGAAGTGGTAAAATCGATTTTCGCGAGGTAATGAGAAGAGTTCGTGAAATATAACATAAAACAACCAACCGAATAATGGGTCGGACCGGATTGATTTACGGTTTTCAGGATCGTTATCAATTCATGATACAAGCACGATGTAAAAGCTGTAAAACTTCTTTTTCCCTGATTCCCGGCACCGCAGTAAACAAACTGTTCCGGTACCAGGGAATGATCATGCAAATCCGTCACGACAGCTTTTGCGGCGATCACCAAACCTGATCCAACCTCCCGGCACACAAGTTATCCCTGCAAAAAGTGAATTGTCTAGCGAATCAGCACCATCTTTTTTACCCGCCTCTCTAGAGGTGTATCCAAAACATAGTAATAGACACCCGCAGCAACCGGTTTGTTCTGTGTATTTCGCCCATTCCAGTTGACGCTGTGATACCCGGCTTTACGCTCGCCTTCCGCCAGGCTCATGACCTGATGTCCTCTGATATTATATATCCTCAGACTGACAAAAGCCGGCTCAGGCAGAGCAAAACGGATATGGGTTTGCGGATTAAAGGGATTTGGATAATTCTGTGCCAGTTCCAAATCGTCCGGCAGCATCGGCTCAACCGATATGACAGGATGTTCGTTTATCACACCATCAATTTGCATATCCTTCAGGAGATAATAGACCCGATGATCAATATCAGCAATATCCTCATATACATATTTCCCTTCATCATTGGGCTCGATCAGTTCACTGATCAAGGTAAAATTCTCATCCGGCTGATCGGAACGATAGAGATAATATCCCAATGTTTGGCGTTGAAGACGTGTCTCCCAGGCCAGCGTAATGCCGTTAAACGGCTCAAAGGTGGCGGTAAATGAAGTTAACTCTACAGGCGTCAGTAGATCGAGCTGCCAGGAGGTGCCGACCGTATCATGGGCATCGAAGACCAGCACCTGCACTATCTTGTCCCCTCCGCTGTAGAGCTGCGCTTCAAAACGAAAATCTGCAGTAGCACCGATTTTTACACCATTGACCATCCATAAATAGTGCAAAAAATCCTCATCCGGGTCCTTGGCTTCAACATGAAAATCAATCGGCCACTTGTTTTTAATGCTTCCGATATTGCGATTCACCGGAACGCTTCGGGAATCGATAATATAGGGCGGACGATTGACATTATTGACTGAAAAGGTAACGCTCTTTTCACTTTTTGCTCCGCCGCTGTCCTGAGCAATAAAAACCAGCCGGTGAGAACCGGCCTGATCGAAACCGGGCTGCCAGTAAAATGTCATGGAATCGATATAGGCCCGATCAGGCATCTCCGGTACAAAAATTGAAAATGGATCGTTTTCCTCATCTGTAACGAAAATATCAAACTGAAACGGCTCGTTTTCATCCAGCACGAATTGATCCGGTATATCGATAACGGGTGCATTGTTGGGTATCGCATTGGCGGTGAATTGTATCGGCGAGTTGACCAGATTTTCCTTTCTCACATCTATCGATTGCAGTCCCAGTTTAGGACCCAGTACCCAGCTGACGGCAGCAATACCATTGCTGTCGCTCAAAACCGTTCCGGAAGGATAGGTTTTACCGCAATCCGTCTGCGGCATAAAAGAAACAGAAGCTTGTGGTATTCCATTACCGTATTTATCGCGGATCTGGACTTTAAGATCCAGATTTAATTTATGACCGGCTATGCCAACCTGTTTATCACCCAGAATGCTTTTAAGCTCATAAGGTGCGTCCGGCAGGCCATGACAGACAAAAGCCGCAGAGATAGTCGGTTGATCTTCCAGCCGTGCCAAAATAACGGTTCGTCCCGAAAGTGTTCCCATACGCATCCGGGTTGCCGTGATCCCCTGCTGGTCTGAAACCTGCCTGGTTTCATCGAGGAAAACGGCAAATCCCTGCTCAACGGAAAAAATCACTCCCACCTCCTGCAACGGATGACCGCCTTTATCAACCACCCTGACCTGAAGCGCTTCTTCCAAATTATTATTCACCACAACGGATTGTTCATTCCCCCCATATACCTGCAGTTCATGTGGTGCTCCCGCACTCACCTCAACATCTATCGCCAGTGCCGCCCCCAGTGATGCATCGGGTTTAACCAGTATACGGGTCGTGCCGGTCTGTGGACCAAATATCAGTGGCATTGTTAGACGACCTTCTTTATCGCTGATCCTCTCTTCAGATTGCGGCCGGGCAATATCAGATGCTTCAGTACTGAACAGCAGCCTGGTAGCACCCACAGGGCGTCCCTGCATATCCTGAATCCGTATCCGGAGTGTATCCGGTACAATATCATCGATGTTTTTACTGATACGGTCCTCACCCTCATTAACGAGAACCACCCGGGAAACGGAACGAATGGTCTGATTGAAAATCAAGTGATCCGGTTTCAGGCCTGCGGCATGGGCTGCGACGGTTACCGTTCCACTGTAAGGACCGATCAATATAGCGGTTTTCCCTATGCCCTGTTTATCCGTATAAAGCGTATCATCATATATGGTGGCGATACTGTCTGCATTGGCAGTAAAGACAACCGGATAATTGGACACCGGTCGATCATTGACATCGAGGACTCTGACCTGCAACATCTCTTCAAGCAGGGAATGGGGATATCCGACCTGATTGTTGCCACCGGCGAAAAAGAATTTTTGCGCATCGGACTCGAAAAAAGTTACCAATGCGGATTCCTGCAACCATAAACCGCTTTCCTGATCGCGAGCGCGAATCTGAAAATCGCCACTGTTGACCGCACTAGCCTCGGCATAATATTTACCGGTAAAATCCGTCGTACTGTTTTCAGCGCTGAAAATCAATCCCGCCGGATTGGAAACCAGCTCTACAGTGCGATTGGCAACAGGGTTACCAAAACGATCCCGCAGAAGCACCTCCACCTCGGCTTTGGAAGCACCGTTCAAGGGGACCAGCGATGTGGAGCTTATCGATGATTCGCTCATGTCGGGATCACCGGCGACAACATCAACAGAAAAAAGGACCGGAGAACCCGTAAGCGGCGTACCCTGGGCACTGCTGGAACGGGCGTAAACCACACAGGTATTGGACCCTGCAGTACCGCCTAAAATCAGACCCGATCTGGCCAGTCCCTCTTCATCAGAATAAACGAGCAATGACCCGGCCCCCTCTGCGGTGAGGGTTGCATCACCCTGTTGAATTTCAAAACGAACCGGGTGATTCTTCAGCGGTTGTCCAAACTCATCCAATATTCGTACGACAAGACTGTCTTGTAACGCTTTGCCGGCCTGGCCATTGAATTCATTTTCAGAGACCAATTCTATCATCTTGGCACGGGTTTCAATCGCAACCGCCTGAAACGCTTTCGGCGAGTTGATCAGATGCGCGTTATTATATATAACAGCAGCGGAAATTTTTTGAATCTGGTCAGCAGATCCCAATACCCACCGCGCCCTCGACAAGCCCTCCTTATCAGTCGTCACAGAGGTGGCATTTTGCTGCTCAGGAGCAAAATATCCGTCACCCGACTCGATGGTAAAATTGACTGCAATTCCGGGTACCCCTTTGTCCTCCTCATCCAGGACCTTAACGATAACCGGATCCGGCAACTCTCTGTTTGCAGCGCCCAGTATATTTTTGTCATCACTGATAGGAATGAGTCTGACCGGATAAGCCGGTGATGTGGAGGCATAAAACTGTACCGGCGAAGATAACGGTACCCCCTGATAAAGGCTGGAAGCCAATACCACATTGTTAGAGTCGCCTATTTCTTCACCCAATGTCAGGTATGCTTGTGCGTCACCGAATTCATCTGTGTTCACGGTAATGGATTCCATACCGCCAAAATGTCCCTGATCGCCCTGAACGGTAAACAGAACAGGATGACCTGCAACACCGTTTTTGAACTGATCTTCGACACGAACGACAAATGGCATGGGTAAGGTGGTCTGGAAAGGAGATTTTTGATCATTTCCGGAGACATACTCGAGAGCAACCGGATAATCCGCCACGGCAGAAGCCTTGAAGATAATTTCATTGGGTGTAATGCCGGTAAAAAAAGCTGCAACATGATGATTTTCACTACCGGCTGCGGAACCCAGTTTCAGGCGAGCCTCTGCAATACCGTTGAGGTTGGTCTGGCGCGTCACCTCCTGTTGGCCATCAATAGAACCACCACCCTTAATGACACTAAACGTCACCACATAATCCTCGACCGGATTGGAAAACTGGTCTGTAATGCGAACGCGAAACGGTTGATCGAGAATATGGTTAACCGTATCCACCTGTCCGTCCTGGGTCAATTTAAACGCCCTGGATGGCAAACCGGCCTTGCCGCTGGCATAAAAATCGACAGGAGTGTTTTGTAACGGTTGTTGTTGATGCGAAGAATTCACTTTTATGTGGTAGAGGTTCTCGCCAACATCTTCACCGAGGCGAAACTGAGTGCTGACATAGCCATTACTATCGGATAGGGTCGAATAGGTCGCGGAATTGCTGCGTGGAAAAATTCCATTCTCGCTCGCACAGGTAAAGGTCACCGAATGGTTGGATACCGGATTGTGAAACTCGTCCAGAACCCGAACCACAAAAGGATTGGGCAGCAAACTAAGCAGTGGAGCCGACTGGTCGTTGCCGGAGACAGGCATTAAACGATATGCGTGCCGGGGGGTCGCTGTTGCGCGGAAGAGAACCGGCGAACCGGTTAATCCCTGTGCAATGGCCTGAACCCGCTGTTCCCCGCTTTCGGGCCCCATCGTCCAGAAAATATTTGCATAGCCGTTCTCATTGGATAATACCTGCAAAAGCGTGTCGGAAACTTTGCCCTGGCGGCTAAAGGAGAGTCTGCCATCGCCCTGAACAATTTTATATTTGACCGGATAAGATGGCACCGGTTGTTCTTGATCGTTCAGGATACGAACAGAAAGGGGATCTGCCAGCATATTGCCGACAGTGTCTGCCTGTCCCGTTCCGGAAATATAGTTTATCTCGCTGGCGACACCGGGAACGGCAGCCTGAAAAACAATCGGATCCGTGCTAAGACCCGTTATGGTTGCACTCACCCGCTGAAGGGAACTCTGGTCACCTGGCGTGAGCACGGTAGAAGCGCGACCGAGGGCGTTGGTCATCACCTCCCCGTCAGGCAAAATCGTACCCCCTCCTGCGGTAACCTGAAAGGTAACCGGAACATCTTTGATATAGTTGCTGAAAACATCCTGGATAATTACCGTAAAGGGTTGTTCCAAAGGTTCCCCCACAGAACCAATCTGCCCGCTTCCTTCCGTATGAAATTTGGCGGCCGGGCCGGGCCGGGCAGTGGCCGTAAAGAGTGCCGGGCTGCCGCTGATATGACTGCCATGAATCCTTGCGCTGGCCTCAATCTCAACGAGCCCCGAACTGGTCCCCAGCTGTACCATACGTCCGGCCAGGCCATTGATATCGGTCAGATCGGGATTCTCGCCGCTATCACCGGTTCCCAGCGGTGTGTAATTGATATCCGGGCTCAGCAGAATCCGGTCTATAAGGATAAAATCACCAAAATTCAATACAACATTGTGATCCCCGGCAGAAAGCGAATAGAGCTCGGGGCCGCCCGATGTATTGCTCACCCGGTACCATTTCCAGTTCTCGGAACTGACCTCAACAGATCTCACCGGGTAATTATCCACCTGCAGAGTTACTGACCTGCTTTGATTGGAATGCGATGCTCTAATCCAAAGCACATAGTCACGGCCCGATTCGATGCTTGCCGTTACCACTGCCTCACCGCTATTGCCGAGGAAATCAGGAACCCAAATAAAGCCGTTACCGGAGCTGGTGGCATCATAGACCCAGCGAACCGTATTGTCAAGAGCGGCGTTTTCCATCTCCTTCCATATATTCTCCTGATTGACGACCGGCTCGACGATTTGGGCATTTCCGGTTTTTATGCCAAACTCCACAGCAACGTCTTTAACCGGCTGCCCCTCACCATCGCGAACCTGAACCACAAAAGGCTCGTCGAACATCTCCCCCACCATTTTTTGCTGGCCATCACCGCTGTAAAGGTCTACAATCGCGGGCTCTCCTGCCTGGCCGCTGGGTTTGTCCGGCCGAATGACCAGCGTCTGATTCACACCGACATTGCGCAGAGCAAGCCAGGTGCCATCCGTAAAGCGGGCGAGCAGATCGCAATGGTCTTCCAAAGCAAGTCCATAATGCAACGTCGGCGAGTATTGCGATTGATGCCCGGTCGCGGACATAATTTCGCGGTAGCCGAGCAATGCCTGTGGATTTCCCAGTTTACCGTTTTGATATAACCATACTTTGGTGCCAAAGCCGCCAATATTACCATTTGGCCCATAGGCTTTGACTTTCAGATAATTATAATTGTTATCCAGATTGTTGCGCAGAAATATATTGGGACAATCGTTGCGCATGGCCAGGAGGTCCTGGTCGCCGTCATTATCAGCGTCGAAAACCGTGGCCGCGCGCACATCACCGTTAAAAATTTCCGCACCGGTATCCTCAACCTCACGGAAGGTCCAGTCCCCGTCATTGCGCCAAAATTCACCCACCGTCCCTTCATGGGTGGTGATGATATCCATATCACCATCATTGTCAAAATCGGCAACCAGAGCTGAATAGCCATGGTAAAAAATATTCACCTGATCGCTCATGCCCGTAAAGGTACCATTGCCGTTATTTCTGAACAGCTGCAGTTTTATGTCCGGAATTTTTTCATCACTGTTTGTGGTAACCAGCAAATCGAGATCCGCATCGTTATCCAGATCAGACCATATCACGCCATTACAATCGACAGCAGACAAATCCACCCCGAGCTGGACGGCTCTGTCCTGAAAATGACCGCTGCCGTCATTGATATATAGCTTGTTGGCACCGTTTCGTTTGGCAATATAAACATCCACATCGCCATCCATATCAAAATCAGCGGCAGAACCTGACATGCTGTGTATATTTGGCTCTTCTGCATCGTTAAAACCATAATTAACGCGTTTAAAACGGCCGGCTCCATTATTTAGATATTGTTCGTTCCGATCCTGTGAATTAACGCAAAAGAGATCGATATCTCCATCATTTTCACAATCAAAAGCCAGTACCGAGGTGGTTTTTCGATCGGGCAATACTTCAATACCCGCCTGGGAAGAAATATTCACAAAAGCCGAGGCACCGTTATTCTCATACAGATGATTTTGTCCCGCTTCCTGGCCATTAAAAAGATCAAAATCGCCGTCGTTATCAATATCGGCAAAAACAACACCGCGGCTGACACCGAGATCGTTGATTTGATAGTCAACCGACCGGTCAGCAAGCGGAATCGTCGACTTGTTGACAAAGAAAAAATCACGCGGATCCTCGGCCTTTTCGGAAGCACGGCTCATGTAAATATCATCCAGACCATCGCCGGTAATATCGGCGACGGCGATTCCCTGAGCACTCCAGTATTTATCCTGAGCAGCGATACCCATTTCCCAGGATAAATCACTGAACCACTTTGGTCCGATGATAAGCTCGCTGATACAATCCAGATAGGTCTCAGCCATAATTTCGTATCCGCGATCATTGGGATGGAGTTTATCGAACATAATATCACGCCAGTCATCGATCCATAAAAACGGATTTTCTTCAAAGCGGCTGTAATGATCGCAGACAAAAACCGGCTCCGGTTGACCCGTCAGAACACCATTGCGAAAATCGTGCACCATTTTGCTGAGTTCATTGTTGAATAAAACTTGCTGTGCTTCACGCCGTTCAGCAGGGATGATCAAGCTGACAACCACGTATTGCAATTCATCCCCATTTTCTCCGTTATGCCATTTGAGCAGATAATCAATCAAAATTCCGAGATGACCGGATGTGGTTTCTGTAAATCCATTTTGGTCTCTGTAGGGACCGGTGGTGGCGTTGTTGTTGAGATCATTAGTCCCCAAATGAATCGCAACCATATGTGGCCGAGAAGTATTCATGGTAAATTTCATATCCATCTCCTCGTACCGGTTGGGCAAAAAATCCCGAACCTTTGTACCCCCCAAAAAATGTCCCTCATAGGGAGGATCTCCATAAGAGCCGACAAAATCGATATCGCGGCGGATAGCCCGCAGTCCGTTATATAATATCTGTCTGAATCCCAGGCCGGTACTCGATCCCACAAAGCCGTGGGTAACGGAATCGCCAACCAAAAGCAGACGAAAATTTTCATTCAATGTTATACTTTCAACGCTTATCGTCTCAAAAGGAGAATCCGCCGATACCGATTTATTGAGGCTGAGATGAACTTCCTCGGTATATTTGCCCGGGATCTCCAGAACCGCCCGGCCATATTCATCAAAAACGCTTTCCGCAACCGTTATTACAGGTACGTTTACGCTGCTTTCCTGGCGGATACGGACGGAAACCGTCAGTGAATCGATAGCAGCCAGCGATGGCTTTAATTGCACTGTAATTCTTCCGAGAAGGGCTTTTTCAGAAAAATCCAGAATAACCGGCTGAACAGGGTTTAGTGAAGACAAAAAGGCATTGCTTTTTGCAAGCCTTGATTTGATGTCATAATGTGGAAAGGATTCGTACTTTATTTCAAGCTCGTTTCGACTGGTTATTCGCTCCCAGTAAGCGGGATCATCAGTATACTCTGAGGATTGGGAAAAAGTCAGGGAAGTGCTTGCCAAAAGCAAGACAAGGGCAACGACCAGCGAAATATTTTTGCGTTCCATTAGAGCTCCATGCAATGTTCAAATCTATACTCACCGCTAAAACCAGAATATCGCGTAATATGTATTAGCACAAAACACCCGGGTTGCAGACTGAAACATTTCGCAAAAGACAGGACGCCACCGAACCGGCTATATCCATCCTTTGCTATGGATTGTTTTTTAATATCTTATATACGAATTTCAACCGGTAAATTCGCTTGACAAAAAGGGGTTATTTTAATATATTTTTGCGATATATGGTTATTAATGATTGAATGCAGAAACAATGCCAAACGATAAACTCAGGGTTTTGGGCATGATCTTTCATGCTTATCACGGTCTCTATGACGGTGAGCGCGAAAACGGACAGCGGTTCGAGGTGGATGTGGAAATGCAGTATGATGCCCGTAAGGCAGCAAACACCGACCGGATCAAAGATACGATCGATGTTCGCAAGGTTTATGACCACGTCAAACAGGCGGTAACCGATCATAAATTTTTTCTCATCGAAGCGATGAGCCGACAAATTGCCAACACCTTGCTGCAGAGTTTTCCCATCGATTCCGTGACGGTTCGGGTGCGAAAACCGTTCGCTCCCCTGGGTGGGCTTGCGAATGGCACTGAAATAGAAATATTCAGAGAAAAAACAGAATAATATGAACAAGGTCCGTGTCTTTCTGAGCCTGGGATCGAACCTGGGCGAGCGTATCGATTACCTGACTCAGGCCGTGTTCAAGCTGAAAAGAGTTGAAAACATTCAACTGGTTCAGACGTCAGCTGTCTATGAAACAGAACCGGTTGGCTATAAAGCGCAGAATCATTTTTTAAATATTGTTGTCGAGCTCAACACAACATTCACAGTTCGGCAGCTGTTCAGGGCGACCCAAAATATCGAGAACAGCCTCGGACGTCAACGATTTGAAAAATGGGGCCCCAGAACGATCGACATAGACATTCTCTTTTATAATGCTCAGGTTATCTCGTCCACTGATCTCACAGTGCCACATCCGGAATTTAAAAATCGCATGTTCGTTCTCAAACCATTGTCCGAGATTGCAGCAGAGTATGTGCCGCCGCTGCACAGTGATACGATCTATGTGCTCTATAAAAAGTGTAATGACAAAAGCGCTGTTAACCCTTTTATGAATTCAAAAACCTTTTTACAACTGGTGAAATGAGGTTTATTCGTGGCATATCCAAATTATATTTGTATCGAAGGCGTTATCGGAGCGGGTAAAACCAGTCTGGCGGGTATGCTGGGCAAAATATTAAACGCCAAAGTCATGTACGAACAACCGGAAGAAAATCCGTTTTTGGAAGACTTTTATACCGATCCACCCCGATATGCTTTTCAAACCCAGCTTTTCTTTCTCCTGAGCCGTTACAAACAGCAACAGGAATTTTTCCAAACCGATCTCTTTCATGAAACCCTGATCTCCGATTATCTCTTTGCCAAAGATCGCATCTTTGCTACCCTGAACCTCGATGACCGTGAACTCTTTCTCTATGATCGGATCGCCGTTTTGCTGGAACAGGAAATTCCCAAACCCGATCTGGTTCTCTATTTGCAGTCGTCTACCGAACGATTAATGGCCAATATTCGCAAAAGAGACCGGCACTATGAAGAAAATATATCCGAAGAATATATACACTCTTTGAATGAAGCCTATAACAGGTTCTTTTTTCATTATCACGGTTCACCATTGCTCGTCATCAATACAACACAAATTGATTTTGTTAACAATGCCAAACATTTTGAAGATTTGGTTGACCAAATAACCAGACCGCACTCTGGTATAGAATATTATTCACCGGGTTACTGAACCATTCCCGTCCGCAGCATCACCAAAGGACCCGGTCAGGTCGGGGTTGTATCAAAAACCGTCAGGCATGGAAACGCGCCTCGCTTTTGCATCCAAAGCCATGTTCTTGATGCTGCAGCGATTTTCAGCCCATCATCAAACGCTTTTTGATATAACCCTTTCATTTTTCAAATAAAGGAAATGAACATGCCGGCACTTGTACGCATTTTAATTTATGGAATCCTGTTTTACCTGGCATACAAACTCTTCTCAGCCATCTTTCTGCCCCGGGAGCGGAGAACAAACGTAAAGGGAAATCCGGATTCCAAACCTCTCGACCTGTCGAAAAAGGACGTTGAGGATGTAAAATTTAAAGAGGACGAGGACAAAGACTCCTGATCACTATCCAATGGCGCTCCGGCCAAAATTGGCATATAGAGCCGAACAAAAAGGCCGGAATGCATAACCGAAATAATTCATAACAGGCTAACAAAACTCATAATGATTCGTTCCTATGAAATTATACTTTAGAATTTTACGATACATGAAACCTTATTGGGCCAGTCTGGTTGGTTCGATATTTTGTATTCTGTTTTTCACGGTTTTTAATCTTCTGTTTCAAATAGCTGTCATTCCCTTTCTCAATACCATCTTTCAATCCGATCAAAAACAGACACAAACAGAACAGGTATCAGAGAATGCCGGCTTACCCGCAGCCATTCCGGACCGTTTCGAAAAGTCAAAAGAGGAACTTAAAGAAAAAGTGTTTTCTCTCTTCCAGGGCGATGATCCTTCCAATGCACTGCTCAGAATTTGCATACTGATCCTTTTCATCACTTTGTTCAAGAATATCTTTGCCTATCTGCAAACCTATCTGATGGCCCACGTCGAACAGAGCGTCATTCGGGATATTCGCAACGATCTCTATAAACAGGTCAACAAACAATCACTGAGTTATTTTAGCCGCACCAAAACCGGTCATATCATATCGCGTATCACCAATGATGTAACCCTGGTAAACGGCGGCATCTCTGCCAGTTTTGTGACACTGATAAAAAATCCGTTGAGCATCATATTGGCTTTGAGCGTCGCGTTTTATCTCAGCTGGCAATTAACCTTGTTGTCTTTGGTGGTTACACCCTTTAGCCTCATCATCATCGGCTGGATCGGTCTGCGCCTGCGAAAAGAGAGCACCGAGTCACAGGAAAAAATGGCTGATGTCACATCGGTATTGCAGGAAACCATTTCGGGCGCCCGGGTCGTAAAAGCTTTTGCCATGGAAAATTTTGAAATAAAAAAATTCATAAAGGAAACGCACGCCTTTTACAAAACCCTGCTGCGCATTACGCGCACACGCAACCTCGCCTCGCCGCTGACCGAGTTTCTCGGCACTCTGGTTGCCGTCGGTATTCTCTGGTTCGGCGGGCGCCAGGTTCTTAGAGGAGATATTATGTCTCCGGAGGAATTTATCGGTTTTCTGGTTATCATACTCAGCATTATGAATCCGGTTAAAGAGCTGTCCAGCGTCAATAACCGTATCCAGGAAGCACTGGCTGCAGCCACGCGCATTTTCCGCGTTATCGACAAAGAACCCGCTATTCGTAATGCCCCGGAGGCAAAAACAGTAAACCGCTTTGATGACCGGATCATCCTGCAAAAGGTCACCTTTAGCTATACGCAAAACGACATCGTTCTCGACACTATCAATTTAACCATAAAAAAGGGTGAGGTGGTTGCCCTGGTCGGACCCAGCGGTGCCGGCAAATCGACTCTGGTCGATTTAATCCCCAGATTTTATGATCCGCAAAGCGGTTTTATCACGATCGATGGAACGGATATCAAAAAAATCGATATCGCCGGTTTACGTCGTCTAATGGGTATCGTCACCCAGGAAACCATTCTGTTTAACGATACCGTTCTCAATAATATCGCTTATGGAATGACGGATAACCCCCTGCAGGATGTCATCAATGCAGCCCAAATAGCCAATGCCCATGACTTTATCGTACACCTGCCGCATCAATATGAAACCAATATCGGTGAACGGGGAATCGAGCTCTCCGGCGGTCAGCGACAGCGAATTGCCATAGCCCGGGCGGTACTTAAAAATCCGCCCATTCTTATTCTCGATGAAGCCACCTCGGCCCTGGATACGGAATCGGAAGTGCTGGTACAACAGGCCATCGAACGTTTGATGGAAAACCGTACCTCGGTGGTCATCGCCCACAGACTCTCAACTGTGCTCAATGCTGACAAAATCATCGTACTCGAAAACGGAAAAATCGTACAAGAGGGAAAACACGAACAGCTGATCGCGCAAAAAGGCCTTTATCAAAAACTGTATAATATGCAATTTCGCACCTGATGCTATCATCCATGAAAGACGATAAAAAACAAAAAGCAGCTCCCAAACACAATCTACGCCTCGAACTCGAGCAATATAAAAGAGAACACGATAAGTTGAGGCGCTTGTTCAATATAACGCGAAATATCTCCCGGGAACTCAAACTCAACAATCTGCTTATGCTGATTATGGATGAAGTCAAAAGCGTACTGCAATGCGACCGCTGTAGCGTCTTTCTCATCGACAAGGGAAAAAATGAACTGTGGTCGCGTGTGGCTCACGGCGAAAAAGAGATCCGTTTCCCGGCAAACCTGGGTATCGCCGGCTATGTGGCCTCTTCCGGCGAAATTATGAATATTCCCAACGCTTATGCGGATACGCGCTTTAACCGCAATATCGACAAAAAAACGGGATACCACACCCGAACGATTCTAACCGTTCCCATGCGCAACCGCCTCGGTGAAATTATCGGGGTTTTTCAGGCCCTGAATAAAATCGGCGGGGCTTTTAGCAAAGATGATGAAGAGCTGCTGGATGCACTTTCCACCATAGCGGCGACTCAAATCGAGAATGCCCAGCTTTATGCAGAACAAAAAAAGACGTTTGAGAGTTTTGTGGAAACCCTGGCCTCAACCATCGATGCCCGCGACCCCTTAACCGCAGGCCATTCCAAGCGCATCGCCCTCTATGCAGACCAGATTGCACAGGTGGTCAAGCTCGACGAAAACGAAAGAGAAATTTTAAAAACATCCGCCATGTTGCATGATTATGGCAAAATTGCCGTGCGCGAAGCGGTATTGACCAAAAATGGCAAACTGACCCGGGATGAATTCAAACACATTCAGGATCATCCCTATTATACAAAAATCATTCTTGAAAAAATCAACTTTAGCAAAGAATTGCGCAATGTTCCCCTTATCGCGGCATCACACCACGAGAGAATCGACGGCGAGGGGTATCCCAGCGGTCTGGCAGAAAATCACATCCCAAAACTGTCGCGCATTCTGGCTGTTGCCGATGTGTTCGATGCCATCACCTCGAAAAGGCACTATCGTGACCGCATGGAATTCACACAGGTGATCGACTTTCTCACTTCTGAAGCCGGAACCCACCTTGATGAATTTTTTGTGGCGGCTTTTAAGAAAATCAAGATAAACGAACTGATCAAAATCCTCGAATCCGATCATCTCGAATATATCGATCAAGAGGATCTTGACCTTTTCAGCCGGGTCGACATTGTCGATCTTGTTTATGCCATGGAAGACGCATCATCCCGGCATAAAGAAACCCTTGTCAATATATTTAATAAATACTATACACGAGAATATTTGCAAAGAGGTAAAGATGAAAAAAGTGATAAACAGTGAACAGGCACCGGCCGCCATCGGCCCCTACAGCCAGGCGATATCGGTTACAGCAGGCCGAATGATCTTTGTTGCCGGCCAGCTCGGCCTGCGCGCAAGCAGCGGAGAATTTGTTTCAGAAAAAATTGCTGACCAAACCGAACAGGCATTGAAAAACCTGGAGGCGATTTTAAAACAAGCCGGAGCAGAGATGAAACATGTGGTCAAAACCACAGTTCTGCTCAGCGACATGGAAAACTTTGGTACCATGAATAAAGTCTATGCACGGTTTTTCCCGCAACAGCCGCCGGCGCGGGCGGCCTTTCAGGCGGCCAGACTGCCCAAAGATGCTCTCGTGGAAATCGAAGCCATTGCCGTAATGGATGAAAATGAATAAAGCCCTTATTCTGATCATGCTCCTGTTGATAGCAATAGCGGCTCGGGCACAACAAACCAGCACAGACACAACAACCACCGGTGACGACTATCCCTCCCCCGGTGGTGCGATGTGGCGCTCGCTGGTTGTTCCCGGCTGGGGACAGGCCTATAACAAAAAATGGCTAAAAACCGGGATATTCGCCGCCGCCGAAATCGGACTCGCCGCCAACGCCATCGTCCAGAATCAGTACAAACAAAAGGCAACCAACTGGGCGGAAGAGGAATACTATCGCAACAACCGCAGTCTCTCTGTCTGGTGGCTCGCAGGGGTCATCCTCTACAGCATGGGCGATGCCTATGTCGATGCACATTTATATCATTTTGATGATGAGAAAAGCCTGACTTTGAATATCAAAATGGAAAACCATATACTCTTGACAACCATGACCTTCAATTTCTAATCTCGAAAATTCATCGCGGAGGAAACTGTGAACACACCTTCTAAAAAACGAGACGTATGGGGATCGAAAATTGGATTCGTTCTGGCAGCCGCCGGATCGGCAATCGGACTCGGAAACATATGGCGCTTTCCCTATGTTACCGGAGAAAACGGCGGAGCCGCATTCGTCCTGCTCTATATTATTTTCATCGTTCTCATCGGTGTACCGGTTATGTTGTCCGAGCTGGCCATCGGCCGCCATGCCCAGCGAAATCCCGTAGGGGCCTTTCGCAAGATTGCACCAAAATCACTCTGGCCGTTGGTGGGTCTCATGGGCGTGGTCACCGGCATCGGTATCCTCTCCTATTATAGCGTCATCGCCGGATGGACCTTTGGATATTTTATAAAAGCCCTGGGCGGGAGCTTTAGCAACCTGACCTCTGCTGAACAATCCAGTCAGATTTTTACCGAATTTGTAAAAAATCCGTATCAATGCATCGCCTATTTGTTTGTCTTTCTGACCGCTACCGGTTTTGTGGTCCTTGGAGGTATATCCGGAGGTATTGAAAAATGGGCAAAAATACTCATGCCCCTTTTGTTTGTTTTATTGCTTTTGCTGACCCTGCGCTCGGTCACGTTACCGAATGCCAAAGCAGGACTCGAGTTCTATCTGGCACCGAATTTCGGAAAAATTAACGCCGGCACCATTGCCAGCGCCCTGGGACAAGCCTTGTTCTCTCTCAGTCTGGGTATGGGAGCCATGATCACTTATGGAAGTTACATATCCAAAAAAGACAATCTGGCCATCTCTGCCGGGTATGTCTGCCTCTTCGATACCCTTATCGCTGTGGTCAGCGGTCTCATGATCTTCCCCGCTCTCTTTTCCATGGGACTCGATCCGTCGGGCGGACCGGGACTGGTGTTCGTCGTCCTGCCCTCTATTTTTGATAAAATGCCGGGCGGCATATTTTTCGGCGCCGGCTTTTTTCTCCTTTTAACTGTGGCCGCACTGACCTCGACCATCTCCCTGCTCGAAGTCGCTGTCACCTATTTTGTCGATGAATTTAACTGGCAAAGACGGCGCGCTGTTTTGCTTATGTCGGGACTCGCCTTTGTGCTGGGCATCCCTTCCGCACTTTCGCAAGGCGCTAACAGCTTGCTGTCCAATCTTCCACTCGTCCACCTTGGCTTTCTGGATTTTGCCAATATCCTTCTCGGGAACTATTCACTGACCATCGGAGCTCTGCTCATCGCCATCTTTGTCGGCTACAAATGGGGGATCAAAAATTTAAGCGCGGAAATAACGATTGAAAATAATCATTTCTATGGAAGACCATTCTGGGCCATCGTCATTCGTTACCTTTGTCCCGTTGCAATAATCGTAATTTTATTGTATATTCTGCTAACCGGAAATTACTTCTAAGTGTGGATTTTTCTATGATGACAAGAGAACAAGCCTATCAATTGGCAAAACCAAGATTCAGCAACAAAAATCTGTTTAAACATGTCCTCGCCGTAGAAGCCGTCATGCGGGGCCTGGCGCGTCACTTAAACGAAGATGAGGAGAAATGGGCGCTCGCAGGACTTTTGCACGATTTGGATTACGAAGAAACACAAAAAACACCCGAAAAACACGGTTTGATCACGGAAACGATCTTAAAGGAATATGACGTTCCCCCGGACATCGTCTATGCCATCAAATGTCATAACAATCTGGCAGCCCGTAAAACGCTGATGGATAAAGCGCTCTATGCCGCAGATCCGGTAACCGGCCTCATCGTTGCCGCCACCCTGATGCATCCGGACAAAAAACTAAAATCCGTGGATAGCGATTTTTGTCTGCGCCGCTTTAAAGAAAAAAGTTTCGCCCGCGGTGCCAGCCGCGAACAAATCGCAACTTGTGAAGAGATGAACCTCTCCTTGCAGGCGTTCTTCGATATTTCTATTGCAGCAATGCAAAGTATTGACGATGAATTGGGGCTCTAGAATGATTAAGCAATGGTGTGTTGTGGCTCTTTTCCTGAGTTCTGCAGCCGGTGCTGACGAAATAAAATCAAACATCATTGCCGCGCAGAAAGATTCTATAACGCTGTCTCTTCAACACACAAAACAAACAGATCCATGGCTCGCCAAAGACAAGGCAGACCACCTGATCATGAGTGCTTTTTTTGCCGGCCTGGGGTATTATGGAGCGAGAAAGCTCACAAACAAGTCGGTTTCAGCCTCTGCAAATCTGGCCGCAAGCTTTTCCCTCACCCTTGGCCTGTCGAAAGAAGCATATGATAAGATCAGCGAAAAAGGTATATTCAGTTTAAAAGATATTGTTGCCGACATTGCCGGCATATTTTTAGGGTATCTTTTACTCATGGCCGGAACATCATAAAATGAAGGATAACTGATATCCTCAATGGCTAAGAAAAAAATTGACAAACCCAAATCCAATTGCGGTGTCACCGCAATCTACGGAACACCCGATGCCGCTCATTTGGCCTATCTGGCACTCTATGCGCTGCAACACCGGGGCCAGGAAAGCGCCGGTATCGTCAGCTATGACGGTAAATTACATAAACAAACCGGACAAGGCCTGGTTGCGGATGTATTCTCGGATCAGGAAAGATTTAAACAACTCAAAGGCACCTGGGCTATAGGACACAATCGCTACTCAACCACCGGATCCACTCAGGCCCTCAATGCCCAACCCCTGACCTTCAACAACTATATGATGGGGCCTTTTGCCATCGCCCATAACGGTAATTTTACCAACAGCGGTATCATTCGTAAACAACTCGAAAAAACCGGCTCCCTGTTCCAAACCACCACAGATACGGAAATCATCCCCCATCTGATTGCGTGTTCAAATAAAGAGACCATTTCTAAACGCATCATCGAGGCCCTGAAGCAAATTACCGGAGCCTATTCACTGGTGATGCTGACACGGGATGGCATTTATGCTGCCAGAGATCCGCATGGTGTGCGCCCCCTGTGCATCGGCAAGCGACAGAACACCTATTGCGTCGTCTCCGAAACCTGTGCCCTTGATCTGTTGAAAGCGGAATTGGTGCGTGAAATTCAACCGGGTGAATTGATAAAAATCGATGAAAATGGGATCACCGCCTTTCCCTTTCAGACTCAACAACCCTGCTATTCGTGTATTTTTGAACTCATCTATTTCGCCCGACCGGATAGCCGTATATTTAATGATAATGTTGACCGGGTGCGGCGAAAATTGGGTAAAATTCTGGCTCTGGAATCAGATGTGGCGGCCGATATTGTCATTTCCGTGCCCGATTCCAGCAATACCGCAGCATTGGGCTATTCCAGGCGTTCCAATCTAAAATTCGAGCTGGGGCTGATTAGAAATCACTATGTGGGCCGGACATTTATACATCCATCTCAAAACATGAGAGATTTCGGCGTCAGAGTCAAATTCAATGCCGTGAAAGGAATCCTCGACGGCCGCAGAGTCGTGGTTGTAGAGGATTCGATTGTGCGGGGTACAACCCTGAAACAGCTGGTTAAGCATATCCGCGAAAATGGCGCCAAAGAAGTACATGTTCGGGTAAGTTCACCACCGATCGTTTCTCCCTGTTTCTATGGAATGGACTTTCCCAGCAAAGCAGAACTCATTGCCAACAATAAATCGATCGAAAATATTAAAACCTATCTCGATTGCGATTCCCTGCACTATTTGTCGCACGAAGGTCTGTTAGAATCCGTTAAACCACATGGGTGTGGTTTCTGTACAGCCTGTTTTACAGGTACATATCCCATTCCCATTGAAGATAAAATCGGTAAATACCAACACGAGCAAAATGAAGCTTAAAACCCTTGATTATTTCTTTGTTTTGCGACCAACACTCTTTTTCCCGGTGTGGACGGTTTCCCTGGCAGGATTCTGGGCCCAGGAACGCTTTGGCCCCCAGGCAAAAGAATCAGCGCGTATGACCGCGGAGCACGGGGATATCAGTCCGATACTGGTCATTGCGATTTTGACCCTGATGATGGGCAGCGTTTTTATTTTGAATCAACTCTTTGATGTTGAAACCGATAAAATAAACGACAAGCTCTATCTCATCGCTTCAGGGGCAATTCCAAAACAAGCAGCCCACCTGGAGATGATCCTTTTAATGCTCAGTCCGATTTTATTGCTCTTTTTCGGGCGTTATGATCTTTTTGCCATTATGGTTTTGATTTATCTCGTCACCGGTTATCTTTACAGCGGAAACCCGTTTCATCTGAAAAACCGGCCGTATGGCGGTATTTTCGCCAATCTTGTCGGTGGATTATTGATTTTTACCGTGGGATGGAACATCAGCGGAGAAATCAATACAAACTTGCTCTTTCATGCTCTGCCATATATCAGCGGCTTTCTTGCAGTCTATTTTTTTACCACAATTCCGGATGTCGGGGGAGATCTCCTGGCCGGCAAAATTACAATTGCCGTCAAGCACGGTGTCAAACCCGTTTTAATCGCCGGAACGATTTTAATGGTTGTTGCGGTTGCACTGGCAGCCGTCGCTGAAGATATTGTGGTCCTTTTACCCACCGCACTGTCAGTACCGTTTTTTGTTGTATCTCTGAAAACCAAAAGCGTCAAACGCGTTCTTGAAGCCAATAAATATGCAACGCTCTTTTTGTCTCTGATGATATGCTACAGATTTCCGCTTTATTTGCTTATCATCATATTCATCTATTTTTTTTGCAAATGGTATTATAAGAAACGATTTCAGGTGAATTATCCGAGTCTCAAACCATGCCAGTGAGCCAGATATGATTGCAATCCGACATCATGCAGACAAATGCGATTACTGTGGCACCTGTGTGGCGGTTTGCCCGGCCGATGCCATCGAACTGCGGGAATTCGTTCTATACATTCTATATGATCGCTGTACGGCCTGTGAACGATGTATTGCGATATGTCCCATCCACGCCCTGGAGGCTGAAGATGAAGCCAAAATATGATATCATCGTTGTCGGAGCCGGACCTGCCGGCAGTATGGCGGCCTATTGGGGTGTCAAAGCCGGGGTGTCGGTGCTGCTTTTGGAAAAAGACAGCCATATCGGCCTGCCTGTGCGCTGCGCAGAGGGCGTCAATTCCAAATCGATTGAAAAACTCGTACCGGTTCAGGACGCCTGGATCGCACGGCGGATCACCGGTGTTGTTTTCCATTCTCCAAGCGGCAAACAGCTCAATATTCAATCCGATGAGGTCGGATATGTCTTGCATCGCAAACGCTTCGATTACGATCTGGCCCGCATGGCGGCCGATCAGGGCGCAGAGGTTCACACCCGGGCGTGGGTGTATGACCTGGTCAGAGAAGAGAATAGGATATCCGGAGTCAAAGTCAACCATCTGGGTGAAGAAAAAACCATCCGTGCGGATGTCGTGATCGGCGCCGACGGGGTGGAATCGAGAGTGGGACGCTGGGCCGGACTGAAAACACATGTCGCGCTTAAAGACATGGAAACCTGCGCACAAGTCACCGCCGCGAATATTGACATCGATCCGGACTCTATTCATCTTTACTTTTCACACAAGCTGGCGCCGGGTGGATACTTGTGGATTTTTCCCAAAGGCGATAAAATCGCCAATATCGGCCTGGGCATATCCGGTGAGTATTGCCGTAAAAAATCTCCCTATAACTATTTAATGGAATTTATGCAACATCATTTTTCACAAGCCTCTGTCCTAACCACCTCCCTGGGGGGCGTGACCGCCTCCAAACCCTTAAAGCATATCGTGACCGACGGACTCGTGCTCACCGGAGATGCCGCGAGACACAGCAATCCGCTTACCGGCGGGGGTATTGCCAGCGGCATGACGGCAGGGAAACTGGCGGGAGAAATCGCCGCTGCCGCGGTAAAAGAAAAAAATGTCAGCAAAAATCGCCTGCTCGACTATGCCGAAACCTTCAACAAAACCGAGGGCAAAAATTTAGCGAAATTTTATAGAATAAAAGAATTTGTCTATAACCTCTCCGATGAAGACCTGATAAATATTGAGAAAGGCGTGACAAAGTTACCAGAGGAAAAAAGAACACTGGTAAATATTTTCAAAGTTGCCCTGGTAAAAAAGCCATCTTTGATCCTTGATGTCATCAAGTTATTTACATAAAGGGGAAAAATGAAAGCATTTTTTGATTTGGTAAAAAAAGACAAACACAACCTCGGATTACCCAATCTGATTACGCTCGTAAGGCTGGTCTTTCTGCCCTTAATCGTCTATTTTATATCAAAAAATACAATGAAAACAGACCTGCTGGCCACATTATGCCTTTGCCTATCCGGCATAACCGACTATTTTGACGGCTATTTTGCCAGAAAACTGAAAATGCGGTCCGAACTCGGCCGCATGCTCGACCCCGTTGTCGACAAAATCACCGTCGGTGTCATTATGTTCTTTTTGGCAGCCTATAAAGGGCTTCCCTACTGGTACGTCTTTATGGTCATCGCGAGAGATATTCTCATCCTTGTCGCCAGTCTGCATATTATCTCCCGAATCCAGAAAGTCAAAGAATCAAATCTGATGGGAAAATACACCCTGGTTTCTTTTTTGGCGGTGATCGTCTTCTATATGCTCGAACTGGAACCCTACAATCGCTACGTCATGATCATCTCGGCGATTCTGATTCCGTTTTCCATCATAACCTATTTTAGAATTTATAAAAGCGTCTTAATTGAAAAATTCAATTCCGGAAGGTAGAAAGGATAGTTTTGTGCTGAAGAAATTCACCAAACTGCAACAAGGATTGTCAAAAACAAGAACCGGACTGGTCAAGGGTATCGGCCGTATTTTAAAATCATCCAGCAGGATCGATGAGAATACGCTCGATGAAATAGAAGAACTGCTCATTCTTTCCGATGTCGGGCTCGATACCACGGAACATCTCATCGAACGGTTACGCGAAAAATATAAAGATGGCATAATCGATAATGAGGAAGAGGTCTTCAACCTGTTTAAAGCTATCCTCGCCGAAGAACTAAACAGTTCCGTCAGCGCAAATGATCCTGAAAACGTTATAAATACAAAACCCCATGTGATTAGTGTCATCGGCGTGAACGGTACCGGCAAAACCACTTCGATCGGAAAACTCGCCGGCCGGTATCAGCAAAAAAACTATAACGTCTTGTTGGCGGCAGCAGACACATTCAGGGCTGCCGCCACCGAACAGCTGAGTATCTGGGGAGAACGCGTCCGGTCCGATATCATCAAAACCTCTCCCGGAGGGGACCCGGCAGCCGTTGCTTTTGATGCCGTCAACGCCGCAAAAGCGCGTCATAAAGATATCTTGATCATCGATACAGCCGGTCGATTGCATACAAAATCCAATTTGATGCAAGAGTTGCAAAAGATACACCGCGTACTCGATAAAGCAATGCCAGGTGCCCCGCATGAGATCCTTCTCGTTATCGATGCCAATACCGGCCAAAATGGTCTGGCTCAAGCCCGCACCTTTATGCAGGCAGTCGGGGTTACCGGTATCATACTGACCAAACTCGACGGCACAGCCAAAGGCGGTATCGTCTTCTCGATACAAAAACAACTCAAGGTTCCGGTTAAATATATCGGTATCGGAGAAAAACCGGACGATCTGCAACGCTTTGATCCGGGTGAATTCGTTGAGGCATTGTTTCAGTGAAGCTGGCTTTTATAAACCTGGGTTGTCCCAAAAATGTAGTCGACCTTGAAATTATCCTCGGTATAATTAAACCCCATGTGGAATTTAGCGACAGCCCCGAAAACGCTGATGTCACGCTTGTCAACACCTGTGCGTTTATCGACTCTGCAAAAGAACAAGCCATCGATTACATCCTCAATATCGCCCGGCTGAAGCGAGAACACCCTTCGCATCAACTCTGGGTGAGTGGCTGTTTGCCACAGCGTTATCAAAACGACCTGTGCCGGGAAATTCCGGAAATCGACGCCTGTCTGACCTCTACAGACCCCAAAATAACAGCGCAGCAATTATTAACCCTGATCAAAAAGCCCTCCGGCCCGCAACAGCCCCGTCAACGACTGACATTGAAACACTACGCCTATCTGGAAATCTCCAAGGGCTGCAGCAATCGATGCGCCTATTGTGCGATTCCGCTGATTAAAGGCAATCATATCAGCCGGCTACCCGAAGAAATCCTCGATGAGGCGGAACAGCTGGTGCAATCCGGTGCCAAAGAGCTGATCCTGGTGGCACAGGATACCACGTTTTACGGACATGAGCTCGGCGCCGGTACCAATCTCGCCGGCTTGCTCACCGGCTTGAACCGAATCGGGCAACTCAGATGGATACGCTTATTATATACCCATCCGGCCCATTGGAACGACGAACTGATCGAGTGTATCGCGGAACTGGATAAAGTCGTTAACTATATAGACCTGCCCATCCAACACATCAACAACCGGATTTTGCAACAAATGGGTCGCAACGTGACGCGGAAGCAGATCGCAACACTTTTGCAAAAATTACGCCGGCGGATTCCCGACCTGGCCCTGCGGACCTCGCTGATCGCAGGCTATCCCGGCGAAACGGAAAAAGAATTCCAGGAACTTTTTGACTTTATCAACCATTTTAAATTTGAAAGGCTGGGTGTTTTTACCTATTCACATGAAGAAGACACCAGAGCCTATCAACTGCCAGATTCGGTGCGCCGGGAGACAAAAATCAGAAGACAGGAAAAAATCATGCACCGCCAGGCAGAGATCAACCGCCAATTCAATGAATCGCTGATCGGCAAAACAGTTACTGTTCTCATCGATGAATCTGAAAATGGCATCTCCGCCGGGCGAACGCAATGGGATGCACCGGAAATCGATAATAGTGTAATTCTCTACCAGCCCCTTTCTCCCGGTACGCTTCTCGATGTTCAGGTGACCTCTGCAGATTATCATGATCTCATCGGCAGAGCCGCCAAAACGTGACCCTGTCACAGGCCGGACAATGCGGGGAAATTTTAACGTTGAATTAATCGTTATATTTGTATAAAATATAGGGTATAGCTGTTAAAATTGAAACCATTCAGAGCATCCAGTCGATTAAACTGAACATAAAGTGTCCAACGAGGACGGTCGTTGTCAATATAATTCGTAAAGGCATTCGGGGCTGCCTGTTATCCGCCCCAAAGTTTGACAGGTTTTATTTATTGAAAGGCATATTCATGTCATATAAAGTAATATTTATCATTGTTTTGTTAATGGCGTTTTCACTTGCCTCGCAGACGGAAATGAGCACATCCTATGATGTAAACAAATTGCCTTTTCATATAGATACCGCCGTTATGGCAAAGCAAAACGATTTTTCCAAATCCCTGCTGCATATCTATACAAGTGTTGAATTCGACGAGATACAATTTGTCAAAGTCGGAGACGGATTTGAAGGAGAATATGAGCTCTCTGCGATTATTCTGGACGACGGCGAACAGATCGACGGCAGAATATGGAAAGAGGAAGTTTATGTTAAAGAGTACGATCAGACCAATAAAAGAGCTTATTACCATCATTCCGAGCAATCGTTTGAGCTTGATCCGGGCAAGTATGACATCTCCGTTATGATTGAAGATCTGGAATCAGGCCGTAGCAACAAATACGACAGTGAAATCAAGATCAAGAACTTTGCGAAAGAAGATCTGGCACTAAGTGACGTTATCTTTTTATCCTCCGACAATCCGGATTCGATTACCAGTCAGAATACGATGCCGATTATCAGCGACAAGGATAAAGGGTTCCGCGGCGAAATACTCGCCTATTTTGAAATCTATAACCCGAAAAACCAAACTGAGGTCGATATTAAATACTCGATGTATGGCCATTCAACCAAAGAAAACATTACAGGCGAATATGTCAAAACCATTGATGGGTTAAGATCAGCCGAAATTCTTAAAATTCCTGCCGACAGTCTGCTGGTGGACAAATATACCCTGGAAATCGAGGCAAACGCAGATAAAGGTAAAGATAAAAACAAAAAAATCTTTTTTGTGCGATGGGACGGCATGCCCAAAATAATCACGGATATCAACACCGCGATTGAACAGCTGCGCTATATTGCAACCCGCGAAGAATGGAAAAAGCTCGAAAAAACACCGGATGCTAAAAAATCACAAGCATTAAAGGCCTTCTGGAAAGCGCATGACCCCACGCCGGGTACGGAACAAAACGAAGCCATGGAAGCTCACTATGCCCGGGTTGAATATGCCAACCGTCATTTTTCCGTCATGAACCGCGAAGGATGGCAAACCGACAGAGGCATGGTATATATCCTGCTTTCAGCGCCGGATGAGGTCGATCGCAATGTCTTTCCCAAATACAGCAGATATCCCTACGAAATCTGGCATTATTACGGTATCAATCGCTATTTTGAATTTTATGATCCAACCGGATTCGGAGATTATCGCCTGGCAACACCCATGTCAATTTATGAAGTGCAAAGACTGATGAGATAAAATATGCAAAGTTCCAAACTCGCTCCGGGAGATACCATCGGCGTCTTTTCTCCCGCAAGCCCGCTACGTGACAAGAAAAAACCGGCGTATTTGAACGGAATTTCCTATTTACAAGAAAAAGGATACAAGATCGTCGAGGGGAAACATGTGCTCGACGATCATGGTTATCTGGCAGGAACGGACGATTCCCGCCTGGGTGATTTGAACGAAATGATCAACAACCCGGCAGTCAAGGCCATTATCTGCAGCCGTGGCGGTTATGGCAGCCTGAGATTGCTCGGGGAAATCGATTATGAGGCTCTGAAAAATCAGAGCAAAATTTTCGTCGGATATAGCGACGTGACCAGTTTGCAATTGGCCATGTTGACAAAAACAGGCTTGATCACCTTTTCAGGTCCTATGGTCGCCGTTGAATTCGGCAATGGAATCGATGCCCTGACGGAGCAATCTTTCTGGGATATGATCACCAAACCCAGTCCACATACATTGCCCGCCAATTGGGGGCCTTTCCGGCCGCAGATTCTGAATCCGGGTATTGCCTCCGGTAAACTCATCGGCGGATGTTTTTCACTGGTAACCGCTTCAATTGGAACGCCCTATTTCCCCGATATCAGCGGCGCCATTCTCATTCTGGAGGATATCGATGAAGAAACCTATTGTCTGGACCGCCATTTTGGTCAGCTCAAAAACGCCGGCATTCTGGATGAAATCAATGGACTCGTTTTGGGTGAATTTATCAACGCCGATCAAACAGCAGGAGATCAGAATCTCTATGAAGTGATCCGGGACTATACCGCCAGGCTCGACATTCCAATATTGTCCGGTTTTCCCTACGGACACGGCGCCATCAAACACACATTGCCTGTCGGCTGTCCCGTCGAATTGAACACAGAACACGGATACTTGAAAATGTTACAAGCAGGAGTTCGCGATGACTAAAAAATCGCCGCTTTCCATTGCTGTTTTCGTTTCCGGTACAGGCTCTAATCTCGTATCCATCTATAACGCAATTCAAAATGGACACTTGAACGCGAAAATCGCCCTGGTGATCAGCAACAAATCCACAGCCGGTGGATTGATGTTCGCACGTGAAAATAATATAACGGCCATACATATATCGCCCAATCAGTATGACGACATGGCAACCTATACCGAAGAGCTTCTCAATTTGCTAAAGGATCATCAGGTCGAGCTTGTCGTTCTCGCCGGCTATCTGAAAATAATACCCACGGCTGTTGTTCAGATGTATAAAAACAAAATTATCAATATACACCCGGCACTTTTGCCCTCTTTTGGTGGTAAGGGACTTTATGGCAAGCGCGTACATCAGGCCGTTCTCGATCACGGCTGCAAGGTAACCGGTGCCACCGTTCATATTGTGGATGAAGAATACGATACCGGAGGACCGGTTATTCAGGAATGCGTGCCGGTATTGGATGATGATACGGTAGAAACATTGGCATCCCGGGTTCTGGAAATTGAGCACAAAATTTTACCAAAAACCATCCAGCTCTTTGCCGATGGAAAAATTTCAATTCAGGGAAGAAGAGTATTCATAAACAGAGATGAACCCTGAAGGCAAAAAAACAGTCCGGCCGCATCGACATCCTCCGCCAAAAACCGAATCAAAACAAAGACGAGCAAAAATTTGATTCATAAAATCTATGAGGTAAAATCGTGACAAAACAATCGAGCATCAAACGAGCCCTTATCAGTGTTTATGACAAAAGCGATATACTCGATCTGGCCCGGCTGCTGGCCGCAAATAATGTGGAAATACTCTCCACAGGAGGTACGGCGAAATTTCTTATGGACAATGGCGTTTCCGTACAACCGGTCTCGGATATCACCGGTTTTCCGGAAATATTGGGCGGCAGAGTCAAAACCCTGCATCCGCGTATACATGGCGGCATACTGGCAAAACGGGACAAGCCTGAACAGATGCAAGAGTTGGACTCGCATCAAATCACACCCATCGACCTGGTGGTGATCAACCTCTATCCTTTTGAAAAAACGATAGCCAACCCCGACTGTAATCTGGACACCGCGCTGGAAAACATCGATATCGGAGGGCCCTGCATGATCCGGGCAGCCGCCAAAAACTTTCCCGCAGTTGTCGTGCTTACAGACCCGAAACAATATCCGGAATTTATCGGGGAATTCAAACAGAACAAGGGTGAGATATCCGCTGAAACGCGGAAAAAATTTGCCCGATCCGCATTTTTGCGCACCAGCCGTTATGATCATACCATTCAGAGCTATTTAAAGGCCGAAAGCGAAACCGAAGAGGAGCTTTTCCCGCAGCACATCACCCTGAATCTCGAAAAAATTCAGGATCTGCGCTACGGCGAAAATCCGCATCAAAAGGCCGCCCTTTATAACGACATGTCCACAGCTGTATCCGGCAAGCAATTGCACGGAAAGGCGCTCTCGTTTAACAATATTCTCGACATGTACTCGGCCATCGGATTGGTAAATGAGTTTGATTCCCCTTGTGCCATTGTCGTCAAACACAATACCCCCTGCGGAGCAGCCCTTGATGACAAAATAGAATCAGCCTTTGAACGCGCCTTTGCAACCGATTCTCTTTCCGCGTTTGGCGGCGTTGTCGCGCTCAACCGGCCACTGACACTTGCACTTGCCGAAAAGTTGTCCAAAATTTTTCTCGAAGTTATCATCGCCCCTTCGTTTGAAGAAAATGCCTTGTCCGTGCTAACGCGAAAAAAGAATATCCGCCTGATACAATGGAGCGGAGAAACTCTGCCGCAAGAGGCTTTTGACATTAAGAGATCGCATCAGGGCCTTCTGTTACAGACGCTGGATCGCATTGAAGAAAATTTGGCTGGCTTTAATTGCGTTACAGAAACCAAGCCGTCGGAAAATGACCGGCAAACCATTCTGTTTGGCTGGCAAGTCGGAAAGTGGGTAAAGAGCAATGCAATTGTTTATGTCAAGGACAGACGAACGTTGGGTATTGGAGCCGGGCAAATGTCTCGGGTGGATGCCTCCAGGCTTGCTGTCCGCAAGGCAGCCGACGCTAAACTAGATCTTCATGGTTCCATTCTCATTTCCGATGCATTCTTTCCTTTCCGCGATGGCGTCGATGTCGCTGCGGAGGCCGGGGCTATCGGTGTGATACAACCCGGTGGTTCTATACGCGATCAGGAGGTTATTGACGCTGCCAATGAACACAAGATGTTCATGCTCTTTTCAGGTGTCAGGCATTTTCGCCACTAAAAATGTAACTGGACTTTATAATAAAATATTTTTACCTTCTTTCCCGATCATCAGTAATTTATGGTAATACTATGAAATTCAATCTTCACACCTTTCTTTTAAATGATATCGCCATCGACCTCGGCACCGCCAATACGCTGGTTTATCTTTGTAAACGCGATATCGTCCTCAATGAACCTTCCGTTGTGGCGCTGCGCAAAAGTGATCACCAAACCGTTGCGTTTGGAAGCGAAGCCAGGGAAATGGTCGGCAGGACACCGGACGAAATTATCACCATTCGCCCCCTGAAGGACGGCGTTATTGCAGACTTTGATCTTGCTGAACAGATGATACGCTATTTTATTCGCAAATCCCTGCCCAGCCGTTTCCCGCGCCCGAGAATAGCCATCTGTGTGCCGACCGGAATCACCGAAGTGGAAAAACGCGCGGTTCGCGATGCGGCAGAACACGCCGGTGCCCGTGAGGTTTATCTGGTTGAGGAACCGATGGCAGCTGCCATCGGGCTGGGATTGCCGATTCAAAAACCGGTCGGTAGCATGATTATCGATATCGGTGGCGGTACCACCGAAATCGCCGTCATCGCCATGTATGGCATCGTCAATTCCATCTCGATCCGGATTGGTGGCGATGAAATGAATGAATCCATTATCCAGTTTTTCAAAAAACAGTTTAATTTGCTCATCGGCAACATCACCGCCGAACAAATCAAATGTCAGCTCGGCTCGGCAGCACCCTATGAAGATAAAGGTACCATGGTGGTAAAGGGAAGAGATTTGGTCGCCGGAATACCCAAAACCGTTAATATCTCCTCAAAACAGGTACAGGACGCTCTGGCGGAAACTGTCCAGTCCATGGTCGAATCGGTAAAAATGTGCCTGGAAATGACGCCTCCCGAACTCTCGGCCGACATTCTGGACCGCGGTATTCTGCTGACCGGCGGAGGTGCCCTGCTAAAGGGTATAGACGAACGGTTGCGACAGGAGACCAACCTGCCGGTTATCCTGGCAGAAGAGCCGCTTTTGGCCGTCGTCAGAGGAACCGGCATGGTACTCGAAGATCTGAACAAATATCGCAAAGTCCTCTCTCATATCAAAAAATATTAGTGCGGAACTATTTTTCGCAACAGGCGTATTCGATAATAAAAATTCAGGACTGACATAGAAATGACTCTAAAACATACTCCTGTGGAAGTGAAAAAAAAGACGAAAATTAAAGACTTTTTTTGGGCAAACTGGCGGCGCAGGTTTCTTACCCTTTTTACTCTCTTCTGTACGCTGGTGCTCATGTGGGTCGCCTGGTTGAGCAAAGATTTGCCCTCTTTCGATCAACTGGAAAACTATACCCCGGAACTGGCCACAAAGGTCTATTCCGCCGATGGCGTCCTGATCAAGGAGTTTTTTACCGAACGACGTTTTTATATACCGCTTTCCCAAATTCCGGACACGCTCGTCAATGCGGTTCTGGCAACCGAAGATCACCGCTTTTTTGACCATTGGGGATTTGTACCGGTTCGCTTTGTTAAAGTGGTTATTACCGATATTCTCACTCTGAGCAAACAACAGGGTGCCAGTACCCTGACGCAACAGCTGGCAAGACAGCTCTATCTCACTCTGGAGAAAAAAATTACCCGTAAAATCCGGGAAATCATAACCGCTATTCAGCTCGAGCGCACCTACACCAAACCGGAAATCCTCGAGATGTATATGAATCACATGTCCTTCGGACATGGCACCTATGGCGTCGAATCCGCTGCCCGCCATTTTTTCGGCAAAAAGGTGCAGGAATTGACTCTGGACGAGTGCGCCCTCCTGACCGGTATGCTGCAAACACCGGCGCTTTTAAATCCATACAAATATCCGGAACGGGCGATTGCACGAAGAAATGTTGTATTGTCGCGTATGCTGGCAGAAGGATTTATCACCAAAGACGATTTCAACAGAGCGGTGGACAGTGGCCTGAATCTTTTACCGAAAGAACAACGCAGCACCCTGGGCATTGCCCCCTATTTTACCGAATATATCCGTCAAAATTTGCAGAAAAATTACGGTTGGAATCTCTATAAAGGCGGTATGAAAGTTTATACCACTCTGGATAGCCGCGCACAGACCGCTGCGGAACAAGCTGTGAATAAATTTCTTCCAAAAGTACAGGAACGCGTCAAAGCCTATATGCAAAGACGTAAAAATTTTAAAGAAATTATACCGGAAGCGGACCTGGAAGATAGAACACTTGAACAGCTCTTTGCAGATAAAGCCTATGTCGACTCTTTGATCGAAAAAAAATGCATCGTCCAAATAGCCCTGATTGCACTCGATGCTCAAAACGGACAGATGCTCGCCATGATCGGAGGCAGAGATTTTACCGAAAGCCAGTTTAATCGCGCCATCCAGATCAGACGGCAACCCGGTTCCGTGTTTAAACCCATCGTTTATACCGCGGCAATCGATAACGGCTACATGCCGAGTCATGAAAAGCTGAATCAACCTATCGTGGTACAGATGATGGACGGAACGCGCTGGACACCGGTAAATTATGATGGCTCAATCGGCGGCAAAACAACTCTGCGGGAAGCACTGAGAAGATCGCTCAACCTGGTATCGGCAAGGCTTGTACAGGAGGACGTACCGCCGGAACAGGTGGTTCGATATGCGCGGAATTTGGGCATAACCACACCACTCGAAGCTGTCGACGCTATTGCTCTTGGAGCTATCGGTGTTATCCCCCTTGAAATGATTTCCGCCTTTAGCGTTTTTCCCAATCATGGCGTTCTGGTAAAACCGACTTCGGTGCTGCAGGTAGAAGATAAATATGGAAATCTTCTTGAAAAAACCAAGCCACAAAGCAAAGGCGTCTTGCGCGAAGAGACCGCTTATATTATGACCAACATGCTGCAAACCGTTGCCTCCCGCGGCACGGGTGCCGCTTCACGTTCGGTTTATCAGTTTCTGCGCCCCGCCGGCGGTAAAACCGGCACCACCAATGATTTTACCGACGCCTGGTATGTGACCTTTACGCCGCAAATCGTCGCCGGTGTCTGGGTGGGCTTGGACGATTATGCCCTCTCCCTTGGCGACGGACAATCCGGTGCTATTGCGGCTCTGCCCATTGCAGCAACATTTATGAAAACCGCACACGATACCCTGCAACTGCCCATCGAGGATTTTAAAAGGCCTGACGGCATCGTTGAACTCGAAATCTGTGATCAAACCAAAAAGCTGGCAACAGAATACTGTCCCAATATTATAACCGAAATTTTTGATGTTCGCTATCAACCAACAGAACAGTGCGATTTGCATACGGGCAAAAGAGACCGCGACCCTCAGGATGCCTATAGAAACAAAAAACGTCGAATCCGCTACTGATTAAATGCCATCAAACCAACCGACACTGACCTTTTGCAATTATGAAAATTTTACTCTTCACGCTCTTGCTTGTAACCTGTTTTTTTGTCGCGACTCACGACGTTCACGCCCGGGAAGAATTTAAGCTGACCCTCCTGCACAGCAATGACGGAGAATCCCATTTATTGCAAAGCTATCCCGATGGAGAAGATTTTGGCGGCATCGCCCGTCTGAAAACACTGGTGGATTCCCTCAAAGCCGTGGCTGAAAAGGATGATCGCAGCGTCGTGCTGCTCTCATCAGGGGATAATTTTCTCGCCGGTCCCGTGTTCAATGCCAGTTTGCAACGACCGCCGCATCAACCGTTTTACGACGCCGTGGCTCTGGACTTGATCGGCTATGATGCCTTTTGTCTGGGCAATCACGATTTTGATTTTGGCCCCGATGTTCTTGCCCGCTTTATCGGCAGTTTTTCCCGAACAACAGCGCCGTTCCTGTGCGTGAATATCGACGTCAGCAACGAACCCGCTCTCTTCAGACTGGAAAAAAAAAACCTGATCACAAAAAGTACCGTGCTGCAACGCGATCATCACCGTATCGGTGTTATCGGCGCTATAACACCCGGACTCGCAGATATTTCCAGCCCGAGAAATGTACGGGTAAATTGTCATCTGGTGCCGCTCATCGAAAACGAAATAAAAAAATTCAATAAAAAAGGCATCAATAAAATTATCCTGATCAGTCACCTGCAGAGCATTTCAGAAGACTCGTTGCTGGCCACCCGGTTATCCGGCATTGATATTATGATTGCCGGTGGCGGCGACGAATTACTGATCAATCCAAAGAGCAGCCTCATTCCCGGTGACGATAAAAAAATCTACGGGCCCTATCCTTTGGTCGCAAAGGATAAACGCGGCGACAATGTCTGTATCGTAACAACATCCGGCGGTTACAGATATGTAGGCCAATTGAAAGTTACTTTTGATACCAGCGGCAACATTACGACCGTCGATCCCGAAAGTGGCCCTCTTCGCGTTGTCTCTCCTTGTTTCCCGGACGGGGTTAAAGCCGATTCCCTGATTACCCGCCTGGTCACCAAACCAATAAGGAATACCCTTACCGCCCAGGCACACAACATCATTGCCGAATCGGAAATCCAACTGGACGGTCGTCGCTGCAATTTAAGGACCAGGGAAACCAATTTGGGAAATCTGATTGCTGATGCCCTGTTGTGGCAGGCGCGCCAGAGCGCAGTGCAATACAATGCCCCCCTGCCCGCGATAGCCATTCAATCGGCAGGCAGCATTCGCGGCGATCAGCTCATACCAGCAGGACCGGTTTCCGAACTCAGTACCTTTGCACTGTTGCCCTATCCCAGCTTTGTCACCATCATCCCGAATATCTCCCCGCAACAGTTCAAGAACGTTCTCGAAAACGCCGTATCCAAAATTTCGAGGCCGGCGGGCCGATTTTTGCAGATTTCGGGATTCCGGATGGTGTGGAATCCCAATAACCCGGCACAAAAACTGGACCGCGAGGGCAATATCCTGTGCGCGGGTAACCGCATTATAGATGCGGCTCTGGACAATGGTATCTATATTATCAGAAACGGCAAGGTCGTAGACAAAGCGCCCCCGGTTGACATCGCCGGCATCGATTTCGTTGCCAGAGGAGGAGACCAATTTCCATTTCAGGGATCATATCATATTTCATTGGGTATAACCTACCAACAAGCTTGCGTAAACTATCTCACCAGCGCCCTTCAGGGCCGCATCAGCAAAAGCCGCTATCCGCGATCGCCCTGCATGCGCATCATCTCCCACCCCGTGGTCGAGCTGATTGAGCAAAACGGCAAAGCCGCGAACTATTTCCTTCTGCAGGCACCACGACTCTCTCTGGAACCCTGTTTTTATATCGAGTACAACCTGCCGTTAGCGTCGAATGTAGAGATTACGCTGATGAACACCGCTCTGCAGAAACTACCGGTGCTTCGGGATACGCAGCAGGCCGGCCGATATCGCCTCAATTTCAACCTCTCCTTCCAGCCTGCAGGGGTGTATGTTTTGCAGATAAAAACCGGAGATGATAAAAAACAACAAAAAATCCTTCTCCTGCATTAATCCTTTACAGCTCTGATTTCTTTTATATTGAATTTTACCAAAAATTTTTATAAAATTAATGTTCGACCGTTCATGTTGCATCTAAAACCACGATCGTGTTTACAACAACGTTGATGCAAGTTAAGCTTCGCTGTTTTTCAGATCAGTACCAAAACAGAATCGTTTCTTTTTTTTGGCTCTTGACGTTGTTGGCGGTTACTAAATTGATAAATTGAAACATCCTGTATGGTTACAGGTTGGACACCTCCGTGTCATGTGACCATCAACCAAAAAAGAGGGTTCTTATGTTGCTGGATAAAGATATGAAATTAAAAATCGGCCTGGCTGAAATGCTCAAAGGCGGTGTGATCATGGATGTCACCACGCCCGAGCATGCCAAAATCGCGGAAGATGCGGGTGCTGTCGCCGTGATGGCCCTGGAACGCATTCCCGCCCAGATACGCGCCGATGGCGGTGTGGCAAGAATGTCCGACCCCGCGATTATCAAAGCAATTCAAAAAATAGTATCCATTCCGGTTATGGCCAAGTGCCGCATCGGACATTTCGCCGAAGCACAACTCCTTCAGGCGCTTGGTGTCGATTTTATCGATGAGAGCGAAGTGCTGACCCCTGCCGATGAGGAACATCACGTCGATAAAACAAAATTCAAAGTGCCGTTTGTCTGTGGCTGTCGAAATATCGGCGAAGCCCTGAGGCGAGTTGCCGAGGGAGCCGCCCTGATCCGGACAAAAGGCGAAGCCGGAACAGGCGACATTGTTGAAGCAGTCAGACATATGCGGGCCGTTCAAAGCGGCATCAAACGCATTCACAGCCTGGGCGATGACGAATTGATCGCCGAAGCGAAAAGCCTCGGAACCTCGCTCGAAATCTTAAAGTATATACAACAAAACGGTAAACTTCCTGTTCCCAACTTTTCAGCCGGGGGGGTAGCCACTCCTGCCGATGCTTCTCTGATGATGCAGCTCGGGGCGGAAACGGTTTTTGTCGGCAGCGGCATCTTTATGTCGAAAGAACCCGAAAAACGGGCCAAAGCGATTGTCAGCGCCACCACCCATTATATGGATTTTGACCTTGTCGCCAAAGTATCGGAAAATCTGGGTGAACCGATGGTGGGCAGAGAAAACGCCAGACTATCGGAAGAAGAACGACTAGCCGGAAGAGGCTGGTAATGCAGAAAGATGATGACGGATGACAACAGGAATACTTGCGATACAGGGAGACTTTGAAAAACATCAACAGACGCTGGAAACTCTGAATTGCTCCACGCTTTTGGTAAAAGATAAAAACCATCTACAGCAGTGCGACGGCCTGATTATCCCGGGTGGCGAATCGACAACTCTGGTGAATCTGCTGAAAAAACACGGTCTCTGGCAAAGCGTACACGAGTTCGGCCTGCAGAAGACCATCTTTGGAACCTGTGCAGGGCTTATACTGTTGGCCAATAGATTGGTCCATAACCGGCTGGATTCCCTGTCGCTGATCGATATCACTGTGGAACGAAATGCCTATGGCAGACAAATCGATTCTTTTATCGATACGGTTGATCTGCAGCTGAACCATAAAAAATTGAACTTTGAAGGTGTTTTTATCCGCGCGCCCAAAATTGTCGATGTTGGCAAAGAGGTCAAAGTACTGGGGCGCTATCAGCAATCGCCGGTAATGGTTGAAAATGAACATATTATGGCCTCGACCTTTCATCCCGAAATAACGGCGGATAGCTGCATTCATCAATACTTTATCGAAAAGGTACGGAAAAACAGTCATGATCGTTCTTGAAGAGAGAGGCATAAAAATTAAACAACATAACTTTTGGCTGGATGCCAGGAGAAAAGTTGACTTTAGTTTTGTCAGCCATGGCCATGCCGATCATTTAAAAAATCACAAGACCATTCTGGCAACACCGCCAACCGTTCGTTTTCATGCCATGCGGGCAAAACAGCAAAAAGCGGTCGAGCTGGAGTATTCCACTGCCTATTTTTATCACGATCTGGAAATAAAACTGTATCCGGCAGGCCATATTCTCGGTTCAGCCATGATTCACATCACCTGCAATGATCTGTCACTGCTCTACACCGGCGATTTCAAAATAAAAACCAGCCTTACCGCTGAAAAAATTCAGATTCCAAAAACAGATATTCTGATCATCGAATCCACCTTTGGCCATCCGGATTACCGCTACTTTCCCGCACTGGATACTCTCGTCAGCGCACTTGAAGACTTTATTCAGGATACCATAACCCGGAAAAAGGTTCCCGTCGTTCTGGCCTACAGCCTGGGCAAAGGGCAGGAAGCGATGAAAATACTCTCGGACAAAGGGTACCGGGTGGCTGTTCATCCCGCGATATGGAGATTCGCCGGAATCTATGAAGAGTTTGGCATCACATTTCCGCAATGCGAACGATGGTCTCAGGATACAGCACTATCGAATTTTGACGTACTGCTCTACCCGCCGCATCTGAGCAGAAAACCGGAATACTACCGCATTCCAAACAAGCGTTCCGTTCTCCTGAGCGGCTGGGCAAAACAGGGCAATTCATTTTTTCAGTGTGACCATCAAATTCCCCTTAGCGATCACGCCGATTTTGATGACCTGATTTCATTTATCAAACGCTCCGGTGCTCAAAAAATTTTTACCACCCATGGATTCGAACAATTTCCAGCTTATTTAAGGGAGATGGGCTTTGATGCCCAACTGCTAACGGATACAATACAATTATCCTTCTTATAACTGACGATCTGTATGAGTAACCCTGAAAAAATTTTTAAATATTTGTCGGCCGATGCCATCAAAGCGATACGGCAATCGATCGAGGAGGCTCTGGATAACGAGGTCTTTTTTATCGGCTATACCGATGACGATCTCATCGTCAATCGCGTCGAGGTTATTGCCCGTGGACATAAAACCGCCGTCCCTGCGGTGACAGAGATGGCCCAGGATAGCGATGTCGTTATCCATAACCACCCCGGCGGCAAATTGGCGCCTTCCGAGGCCGATCTCAATATTGCCGGCTATCTCGATGGGTTTCAGGTGGCCTTCTATATCGTCAACAACCCGGTCGATGATATCTACGCCGTGATCGAACCCTTTGGCAAAAAAGAAACCAAACATCTCGATGCCGGGAGGATCAAAGCCTACCTGCTTGAAGACGGACCTGTGCGGAAAAAACTTGCGGGTTTCGAAGACCGCCGGGAACAGCGACTGATGATCGACTATGTCTGTGCCGCATTTAATGAAGACAAGATTACCGTCATCGAAGCCGGTACCGGTACCGGTAAAACACTGGCCTATCTACTGCCGGCCATTCACTGGGCCCTGGAAAACAAAGAACGGATCGTCGTATCGACCAATACCATCAATCTGCAGGAACAGCTGATCAAAAAAGATCTGCCCTTTTTGAAAAATGTCATCAAGAAAGAATTTCAGGCCGTGCTGGTAAAGGGAAGACGAAACTATGTCTGTTTGCGCAAGATCGATGACATTGAAAATGATTTTTTCCAGTTCGATGAAAGTGAAAAAGAAGAGCTCCAAACCCTGATAAAATGGGCGAAAAATTCCAGCGACGGCAGCAAATCCGACCTATCGTTCATACCCGATCAGGACCTGTGGGAAAAAATCGCTTCCGAAAGCGATACCTGCAGCAGAGCCAAGTGCCCCCATTTTAGAGAGTGTTTCGTCAATAAAGCAAGAAGACGCGCTTCTCAAGCTCAGATTCTTGTGGTCAACCATCATCTCCTCTTCGCTGACCTGGCCCTGCGTCACCATATCGGAACCGCCGGCGACGTTGCCGTTTTACCCCCTTATCAACGAATTATCTTCGATGAAGCCCACCACCTGGAAGATGTAGCCTCTCACTATTTCGGCGGCCGCATCACCCGTGCCGGCATCCTGCGAATACTGTCGAGATTGCAACGCCAGAAGAAAAACCGCATTCTTGGTTTACTACCAAGCCTGAAAAGAAGGCTGGATAAAGAATCACACAACCTGACACCGGATCTGGTCAACAAAATCCAGAATCATCTCTCCCATCACCTCGTAAAAGAGCTATTACATCTCAATCAACGCACCGACCAGGTCATGGAAATTGTTTTCGAAACCATGAAAACTCTCTCCGTCGAGAACAACCAATACGAGCTCAAAACCCGCCTCAGCCCGGAGATTTCCCAAAAGCTCTTTCATCATTCCCCGCTGGGCGATGATATGCGTGATTATTTACAATCATTAAAATCCTTTGCCTCCAAAATCCATGAACTGATCGACTGGATAAAAAATTGCCAGCGCCAGATAAAAGCGGACTGGTCTTCTCTGATACTCGAGATCGAAGCGCAGGCGGAGCGTCTGCTCCTGGCCGCCGCCACAATTGAAGATGTACTGTTTCAGGACGACGATCAAAACGTTCGCTGGATCGAAACCCGAATCTCCAGATATGGCAATGATATCGTCCGCTTTGCCACCTCACCACTCGATATTTCACAAACCATGGCAGAGGCCGTCTACGAGAGTTACAACAGCGTGATTATGACATCAGCGACGCTGGCAGTGGATCAGGAGTTTACCTTTTTGAAAAAACGGGTGGGATTATCGCTGCTGCCTTCGGATCGGGTAAACAGCCATATTCTGGAATCCCCCTTCGAATTTGAAAAACAGGTTCTGCTCATTATACCGACTGAACTGCCCGCACCCAATCACTCTGATTTTGCCGGGCAGTTGTCGAAAAGCATGTTGGAGATACTTGCCACAACAGAAGGAAAAGCCTTTATACTCTTCACCTCCTATGGTCTGCTCAATAAAATCTTTCAGCAAATCAGCGGCACCCTGGAAAGCATGGGGATTACCACCCTCAAACAGGGAACCATGAACAGGCATGAACTGCTCAATCGCTTTCGCCGCGACAAAGATTCCGTGCTTTTCGCAACAGACAGCTTTTGGGAAGGCGTCGATGTCGTCGGCGAGGCGCTGGAAAATGTGATGATCACCCGTCTGCCCTTTAAGGTGCCCAATGAACCTATCATCGAAGCACGATACGAAGCCATTGAAAAAGCCGGCGGCAACGCCTTTATGGAGTATGCCGTACCTATCGCCGTCATCAAACTCAAACAGGGATTTGGACGCCTGATCAGAAGCCGTACCGACCGCGGTACCGTTGTGATTTTCGATAGCCGGGTGGTGAAAAAAAGTTATGGCAGAAAATTTTTGAGATCACTGCCGGTCTGCGATACCGCAATCGGCGACCAGAAAGAAATCATGAATCAACTGAAATCGTTTCTCAATTCAACAGATGATTATCACTATGTACCCCTCGATAATTGAGAAACAATTGCACTTATCGGATCACCATCCCGACTATTTATGACAGTAAAGGGGAAAAAGAGTCAAAGGCAAATGACAGATAGCCATTTGCTGTGAACCGATCCGCACATTAAAATGTACCTCAGGGTACACATTCTACCACAAGTGCGCCATGCAGGGGACATTTTATCCCATGTTCTCTTAATTTTACTATAGTTAAAAGAGGTCTCCCGAAAGAGCTGAATTTTGGCACAGGGGTTGCAGAGAATTTGGACGAATGGACAAAGAGACTGTGAAAATGAAAAAATCCTTGGTTATTATAGTAACGCTTTTCACTTTTGGATTGTTATCCGGCCGGGCGGAAAACGATACAAAAACGAAAAATCAGCTAACGCAACCGCCGCCTGAAAAACAAAATATACCCCTTTCCCCCGGGAATAAAGTTGAGGTGGAGAAGGAACAGCTCAACAACCTCCTTTTCCGTGCCGAAAGTACCTTGCCCGAATGCGACAATCCTCAGGCTGAGAAACTCTTTAATCAGGCAAGTCGCCAAATGAACTATATCGAATCCGTCCTGAAACATAACAACCCGCAACTGGCCCTCAACCTCATCTACAACACGTCGCGCATGCTCTTACGCGTAATTGATCTGTGTCGCGGTATTACCCCCTCGAAATATGACCAGGCTGTTGAGGAATTGCAGTGGTTACAGGGTATGATAGAATGGTTCGAGATCCATATAACCGCCAACAATACGCCACAAAACATGACTCTTCAATCCGCAAACAGGCTATACGATAATGCAAAGGGGCTCATCGACGAGGAGCAATACGATACAGCTATTTGCGAAATCCACCTGGCGAAAAACCTGCTTACCCGGCTGCGGGCTCAACAACCTTCCAACTCTGTTGCCGACAGGGCGCAATATGAGCTGGAAAAAATTCAGAGCGAAATCAGCCGTATCAAAGCCGCAAACAGCGACGCCAATCTACAAATCATAAAAGCAGCGGAACAATGCGCCCGGGATGCCGTGGTTTATTTACAGGACGGAAAAATACGTCTGGCACTGGAATCCATTCTGGCGGCCAACAGGTTTCTGCCGGCCAGCGAAAGGACTGAAAATCCGAATTCATTAAATGTCAATCAAAATATCATCCTGTTGGAAGAAGAACTTGAAGCATGTTCTGATGAGAACAAAATAGACCGGGAACTTTACAGCGTCGCGCAAAAAATGTACGGACAGGCTGTGGCAGCAAAAAACGCCGGACAGCTTTTACTCGCAAACGAGTATTCAAAAATCGGTATTGATCTGGCACAGAAAGCCAAACGATTTTAATTATATAGGAAAAAGCTAAACAGAAAACGGAAATACAATGATAAGACATATCCCCTTATCTCGCAGACTTGATGCGCTGTCCGCGCCAAAGACAGAGAAAGATCAAAAGAGCGGTGCCCCGGGCGGTATGAATATTCCGGATTGTATTGCCTCTGTTTTTATGCCTGAAACGTTTTTCATTTCGTTTTTTTACCGTACCCTCAGCCCTGAAACAAATATAACAGGGAATAAAAATTTTCATTTTCCACTTGCACCTGAAGACTTTGGTTCTTACATTATATCAGGAACGATAGTAGAGAAAAAGGCAAAGTCTGTTGCCGGCGCAGTAAAGGCAATAAACCAAAAAAAGAGCTTTGTTCGGTCAACACGCACTGAAACGGGCAATCCATTCACACTAGAGAAACACAACGGGGAAATCCACAAAAACGCCTGCACGCCGGGGAATAGAGCCGGGTTTATTTCCACCAAAATGTACCATGGCAACCATAACAATTTCCAAACCTCCAGGAAGGGTTTCCTGGTAAATGCTTTACAATACTCTAGACAATCCAGTCCGCTGACAAATCATTCGATGCAGTTGAGCCCATTTGAGAACAAAACAGACCTGCTTGCGGGCAAACATGCAGCGGTGTAACAAAATTTGTTGTCGCCTCAAGCCCAAAGGGGCGTTTTAAACAAAGAAGAAGAATGATATATATGTCCCATTTTTTCATTCTTCTTTCCCTCAAAAGCGCAGTAAAACTTTTCTTACTGCGCTTTTTTTTATTGTATTTTTATATTATTTTTAATTTCTTATGCAGGAAAAGGAGATGAAAAAAATGAAAAAAGAAGAAAAATATATCCTTCTGGGAATTGCGATCATTTTACTGGGACTTGTCGCTTTCTCCGTCAATCATCAATGGCTAACGATCAGGCCGTCATTCATCGCTGCGCTTTTACTGCTGGCCTGTGCCTGGTACTTTCATCAGTTACAACCGGCAAAAACCAGGCACAAATTCATGGCAGTCTTTTGTCTGATTCTGGGTCTGCTATTACTTGTAAAATTCCTTTGGCCCGGACTGGATAATTTTGCGGGAGTGCTTTTCCTGTTCGCCGTATCGATCACTTTTACATCGGTATATATCCGCAACGACAACCTTTGGTGGGCGGTGATTCCGTCAGGTATTTTTTTCACTCTGGCCGTCATTCAACTGATCGATCGCCTTGATTGGCTCTCCGGTAGTGAAATGAACGCCACTTTTTTTCTTGGCACAGGTCTGACGTTCCTCTATCTCTGGATCAACCATAAAATACGACATAAAACCGCATGGGCTCTGTTTGTCGCTATCGCATCTCTGCTGTTGAGCTTTCTTTTGCTGTTTCAGGCCTTTTTAAGAGAGATCGATACGACCCTGCTGTTTTCATTGGCACTGGTCGTTGCCGGTATTGTCATCATTATCAGAACCCTGACAAAAGAGAAAGAAAAGAAATGACTCAGACTTCAAGAGAACTGGTACAGCGCTGCCTGAAATTCGAACATCCGCAACGGGTTCCCCGCGACTTGTGGGTACTTCCCTGGGCAGAGACTCACTATCCGGAACAACTCGCAGAAATCGAGGCACAATATCCGGGGGATTTCATCAACGCTGTGGATGTATACAAACCCTCTCCCCGCGTCAAAGGCGATCCCTATGAAATCGGTACCTATGTCGATGAATGGGGTTGCACCTTTATCAATATTCAAAAAGGGGTCATTGGCGAAGTCCGCGACCCCCTTGTAAAAGATATCGACGATTGGCAAACACTCAAACCGCCTTTTGAAACTTTACCGGACGCTGTGCAAAAAGCAAGAGACCAGGTCAATGCTTTTTGCCATTCCACCGATAAATTTGTCACCTCGGGCTGTTGCCCGCGTCCATGGGAACGATATCAGTTTATCCGCGGCACCGTCAATGCGATGATGGACGTTATGGATGCGGATGAACGGGCGCTCAAGCTGTTGAAATCAATCCATGACTTTTATCTCAAAGAGGTCGAATTCTGGACAAGCACGGATATCGATGCAATCTTTTTTATGGACGACTGGGGAGCGCAGTCACAATTGCTCATACCACCAGCCCTATGGCATGAAATTTTTAAACCGCTCTATATAGAGTATGTGGAAATGGCGCATGCTGCGAACAAGTTTATCTTTATGCACTCGGACGGACATATCGAGGCCATTTATCCCGCTCTCGCTGAAATCGGTGTCGATGCTGTCAATTCACAGCTTTTTTGCATGGATTTTAAGAATCTCGCAGAAAGCGTCAAGGGCAAACTGACCTTTTGGGGCGAAATCGACCGGCAGCATATCCTCACCTCTCCCGACCCGACTGCGGGACGAAAAGCAGTGCAAAGCGTGGTCGATCATTTATATGATCCGGCCGGCGGCGTCATTGCTCAGCTCGAGTTCGGTGCCGGCGCCAACCCCGAAACGGTGAAAGCTGTCTTTCAGGCGTGGGAGGAACTCACCGGATAGAGAGCAAAGCCGGCCGTTACTCTTTCTTTGGCCACAATATCTTTAATCAATATAAAGGGTATGATTCTCAACGGAACCGGTTTTCTCTGCAGCTCTTCATGATCTGCCTGGTTCATAAAAATCCAATATTAACCAAGACCAAAGGAGGTTCGACATGAGTGACACAACCATGATTCTTTTGGGCTGCGCCGGTGGCCTGTTGCCGGATATTCTCCGCCTGGTAAAAGGCCGTCACGACCCCAACATCGGCGATTACTGGAAATCCTGGTCCTTTTGGCTCGGGCTCTTTTTCGCTGTGATACTCGGTGGTCTGGCGGTTTATCTGATCAAGCCAACCCAGTTGGCCGAAGCATTGGCCATCGGATTCAGCGCCCCGGAAATCCTCTCCAGGCTCTTCGCCAAAGAACAACCCGACCGCACCAGAGACAGCGGTGAAATGAGCATGCGTACCTGGTGGGCGATTTAAAAGTCCCTTTTTTTCTCAGCGAAATGAAAACCAAAGGATACACGCCGGACTAAAAGTCCGGGATTAAATTATAGAGACAATGAAAAAACATTTCCGGAATTTTTACCAAGGCCCCGAGACTGTGTAAAAATACAAGAAAAATGCATAAATATGTGCCTAAAAATGATTATCTTTCGCATGAAGGCCAGACGGTGAAACGTCTTCAAACTTTGCTCTATAGCGCTATATTGCTTGTTGCCATATTCCTAACACTCGGTTTTCCCCGCTGGACCGCGGATGATGCCTATATCACCATCCGCTATGCGACAAATCTGACAGAGCACGGCGAGCTGACCTTTAATGTCGGTGAGGACCCGGTGGAGGGCTATACCGGTATCCTTCTGCCGATGCTACTGGCTGCTGCAATCTATGCCGGTCTGCCTCCTGTCATGATCGGACAACTTATCGGTGTCGTCGCCTTTGCCGCCTGCCTGTTGCTCCTGCAGCGATTTCTCACCAAACTTGAGATCAACCCCTGGCAACGGCTGGCAACGCTGTTGCTATTCGCAACATCTGCCATGCTCTATCCCCACGTTTTTAGCGGCATGGAAACCATGCTGTTCACCGCTCTGCTGTTTCTCGCCTTTTATCAGTTCTTCAGAATATTGGAAGCCAAACCCGGTTGCCGCAGTCAATATGCAATTACTGCCCTCTTGTTTTTGCTGCCGGCCCTCTGCCGTCCGGAAGGCGCCCTCTTTGCCCTCCTGGCCACATTGGTAACAGGATATGCCGCGGTTCGAAAACGCGAGACGCAGAAATGGTTGCCGGCGTTTACGCTGGGCTTGTTACTGCCCGGCGCCATCTATTTTCTCTGGCGCTGGTCTTATTACGACTATATCCTGCCCAATACCTTTTATGCCAAACTCGGTGGTATCGATACCGCCGGTACACTGGTTGGTTTTAAAGCCTTTTTGAAACAATACCTGCTGCTGCCGGCCATCATCGCCATCCTGCCTTTTATCACCTCGGTGGATGAAAGCGCCAGAGAGTTAGCCCGACAAAAAAAGACAACACCGGCATTACCGCTTGCGATGCTGACTGTTGTTCTCTTTATCCTTATCGTCATGTTGCACTATACCCGGTCGACGCTGGAAATGAACTTTTCCTATCGCTTTTACATCCCCTTTTATCCGCTGCTCCTGATCCAGCTGAATGTGATTCTGGCGCCGGGACTGGAAACCATAAAAAGAAACCGGCCATCGCGCCCCCTGAGCTATAATGTCGTTATTATGGTGGCGTTGTTGCTGTTGTATATTCAAACCGGCCGGCAGATGAGTCTCTGGTTTACTCATGAAAAACCCATCGCAAAATCCTATCGCACCAGTTTAAAAGAAATGCATATCGCCGCGGGAAAGGATCTCAACGAAATCGTTCCGGAAGCGGCATGGATCGCGGTCTACAAGGATGCCGGGGCCATCCCCTATCATGCCCAACGCAAAACCATCGATTTTGGCGCCCTCAACGATGAATATCTTGCCCACCATCCCGGCCTGACGATTTCCCAACGCCTGGATTATCTCTTCAGCAAAAACCCGGCCGCCCTGGCAATAACCAGCTACTCAGCCGACTCGCTCTACTATAACAACGAAACAGACTGTCTGCTCGTGCGTCCCGAAATGCAAAAGTATAAGCTGAAGAGGATATATAAAAATTCAAGCAGCAGGCAATATTATCAGTTTCTCTATTTGCATCAGGGGCTTGACGATCACAAGACAGAACAGTAACCATTGAGGTTTGCTTTAAATCTAAAAGATAGACATCAAATCGTCTGACACGCATTCAGCAAATCACTCCCAAATCCATTCTTCGTCATCCCATGAACTCTGTCGGGCAAGCGACTCCTTGTCGAGCAATTCATCATCATGATTCTCAGCCATGGATTTGAACGCCTCTTTCCATCCGGCACGTGGGCTTTTTTGCCGAGCGAATAATGATCCGCTCATGTTCGGCAATCAGTTCTACCTGATCACCAAACCGGCTTTCTTCCGGGAGAACTTTGGAAATCCGAACACCCCGGGAATTACCTATTTTAATGATATGTGTCTTCATACATACAAAGTAATTACTTTTGAAAAAATTCAAGTTTTTTTAGATTTCTCCGGCTTTTAATCACCACGGGGTTGTGCGCCTAGAAAAATCAATCCGATATTGAATTCGCCTATCTTTGTACCATCTACGGTTTTAATCGCAAATGCGCCAGGCCGCAAGAAAAATCATAAAAATCTCCTCCATCATTTTTCGTCAGGATTCTGCAACGGAATATTAAAAAGCCGTTCTCTGCAAAAATAGTGCAGAAAACGGCGCTGTTTGTTTTCTATGCCGGGGAGTGAACCTTCACCATCCGGCGGTTACGCAGTTACTTTCAGCGTTCCCACCGGTGGAGATTTGAACAGCTTGCTGGTGATCAGCTCTGTGAGGAAGCCATAAATGATGCCCATCACCACGGTGGAAATGGCTATGTTCCAGTCCGGTACAATGGGTACGGCCATGGGAATGCTGGCGATAATACCGATGACAATGCCGTGCAGCCACCAGGAGAGGCGCAGAGCGCTGATGCCGAGCATAAAACCGAGCATAATGCGTCCCAGAACGATGGAGACTTTGATCGAACCACTGAGGGGTTCAGCACCCGGATCCATGGTTGCCAGACCCAGACAAACAAAACCGAACAAAACGCCGCAAAGGGTGGTAATAATGACTCTTTTCGCGCTTAACATCTTTCTACCTCCTTTTGTTGGATTGACCTGAAAATTTCAACTCGCCCCAGCCCAACGTCCCCTTTGATCATTTGATCAAAACACCTGCTGCCTGAAAACCCTGAAAACAGCAGCCCTCTGTGCCACCGCTTCCTTGATTTCCAATTTTGAAAGTTAAACCAAAAGGAATTTAATTGCAACCCAAAACTGGATTTCAAGCTTGTTTATTTACTGCATCTTTGTATATTATAAAAATAAAGCAATGCAAAAGCACAGAGGAAATTATGCTGAAAAGTGGTCTGGTCTCCGTGACCTTGCGGCAGTTGACAGCGGAAAAAATCATAAAACTGATGCAAAAATCAGGACTCGAATTGATCGAATGGGGCGGTGATATACACGTCCCGCATGGTGATATCGCTGTGGCCAAAAAGATAAAACAGCAATCCCGGGAGAACGGAATCGGTATCTGCTCGTATGGCTCTTACTATCGCACTGCTGAAAGCGAAAAAGAGGGACTCGCCTTTGAAACTGTGCTCGACACGGCAGAGGCACTGGGCGCACCCGTCATACGCGTCTGGGCCGGTAATATAGGATCCGCCGATGCCGACGCCGGCTACCGCAACCGCGTCATCGAGGACTCGAGACGTATCTGCGAACTGGCCGCTGAACGGAAAATCAAAGTCGCCTATGAATACCATAAAGAAACCCTCACCGATACCAACTTGTCCGCAGCTGAGCTTCTCCGGCAGGTCGATCATGCCAATCTCTATACCTACTGGCAACCGCCAAATAAAATGGATGAGGATTACTGCGCCAAAGGCCTGCAAACCATCTTGCCCAGACTGACGGTCATCCATGCCTTTCAATGGCGCTTTAGCAACGGTCATGGTGAACGCCGGCCTCTGCAGGAGGGCGAAGAGCGCTGGCTCCGCTTTCTCGATATCGCCAACCAAAGCAATACCGAGCTGCCGGTTTTAATTGAATTCGTGCGCAACGATGATCCGGAACAATTTCTCCGGGATGCCGAGGCCCTGAAATCCTGGCTGCACACTCTAAATCAGGGACACTAAACCGCTATGAACAAACAGGACCGGTTGAAAACCATTCCCCCCATCGATCAGCTGCTCGATAAAGCGCTGAAACAGCCTTCACTAAGTGCCCTTGATCGCGATCTTCTCAAGGATCAGATTCGCCATACTGTGGAAGTGCTAAAGGCACTTATCTTGCAGGATCGCTGGTCCGGGGAATCCGATCGGACGGCTTTGAGCAACTGGATTCTCAACAAAACCATCGATGAGGTGAATGATCTGATGGCGCCCAGCCTCAAACCGCTAATCAACTGTACCGGTATTGTGCTGCACACCAATCTCGGACGCGCGCCATTGTCGCAGGCGGCGCGGGAAAGTATCGAAACGATCATACAGGGCTATGTTAATCTCGAAATCGATCTCAATACCGGTAAACGCGGACACCGCCGTAATCATGTTGCCGATCTTTTGTGCCGAATTACCGGTGCTGAAGATGTTGCGGTCGTCAACAACAACGCCGCAGCCGTGTTCCTCGCCCTCAATACCATGACTTTTCAAAAAGAGGCGATTATCTCCAGAGGTGAGCTCGTCGAGATCGGCGGCTCGTTCCGCATGCCCGAAGTGATGGAAAAAAGCGGCTCCATCATGCGCGAAGTGGGTTCAACCAATAAAACCAAAGCGACCGATTACGAAAACGCCATCAACGACAAAACCGGTGCGCTCGTGGTGGCCCATACCTCCAATTACCGTATCCTCGGTTTCACCGAGCAGGTACCGCTCCCAAAGGTGGTCGAAATCGCCCATCGCCATCACCTGCCGGTGCTGCATGATATCGGCGGTGGTATCCTCTTCGACCTGACGACCATCGGCCTGCCAGATGAACCCCTGGTTCAGGACAGCATTATTGCCGGTACCGATGTGGTCACCTTTAGCGGTGACAAAGTATTGGGTGGTCCGCAGTGCGGCATTATCGCCGGCAAAAAAGAGTGGATCGAAAAGATCAACAGCAACCCGGTGATGCGGGCCATGCGCTGCGACAAACTCGTGTATGCCGCTCTGGAAGCCACGCTCAAACTCTATCTGCAGCCAAAAACGCTGATGACAGACAACAAAACCCTGCGCTATCTGGCACAAACCCCCGAAAGCATAAAAAAACGCTGTCAACAGCTGATGAACCGGCTATCACCGGATCTGAAAAACGAGTTTCAAATCGACCTTGAGGAGAGTGAAGGCCAGACCGGCAGCGGCGCCCTGCCGCTGGAAACATTGCCCGGCTATGCCGTGGTCATGCATAGCCAACAAATCCCGGCTGAAAAACTCGCCCGCCACCTGCGCCTGCAGGAAACCCCGGTGATCGGCTATATTAAAAATGAGCGTCTCTTTCTCGATCTGCGCACCGTCGACGATGATATGCTCGATGCGCTGGCGGCTGTGCTAAACTCGCTTGCAACGTTCTAATGTCGTTCCTAAAGGAACTCGGAACGATATTAATAGCGTTTTGCTATAAACATGGCGTCCCTATGGGGACGCTGGCTTGCCGATGATTTTTGCGAAAAGCCGCATCTGACCAATGGAACAAAATCACCCTCTCACAACAAAATCCCGAATCCAACCCTACCTCCCAGCCCCATCCGGTACAACATGTTTGTAGAACACACATCTGCCAAAAGTCCCTTTAGGGACGACATATTTATAGAAAATGACTCATAAATCCACGCCTCTCAGTGCAAAAACATAAAATCATTCTTTCCTCTTGAAGTTGATGCTTGAAATGAATATAATTATTTAATAGCAGGTTTGTTCATCTGAAAACCCGGTAGTCTTTACAAAAACAAAGGGGACTATTGCAAAAACTTTGAATATAGCCCCCGCAAATTTATGCCACACGGAGCGTCGCAGGAAATATTCTAACGCAGACAGACCGTGTGAAAACGCAATATTTTGAGTTTATGCTGTGTTTTCACAGACGCTGAGAACGTTGGAACAGGCAAAAGCGTACAAATAATATAAAATAAAAGTTGAAAACCTATGCACTTATCCCTGCTGGTACTGCTCTTCGGCGGCCTCATCGTTGCCGCCATTCTGCTCAAAACATGGCTCAGCCGCATCGGCATCCCGCCGATGATCGGCTATCTGGCCCTGGGACTGGCTCTGCGCATCATCGCCGACCAGACCGGTATGCTCAGCAAAGAGGGCGAAGAGGTGGTTCACTTTTTGGCGCAAATCGGCGTCATCACCCTGCTTTTCCGCGTCGGTCTGGAAAGCCATCTCAGCGGATTGCTCAAACAGCTGCGCAGTGCCAGTTTTATCTGGATTTTTAATATTATCATCAGCGGTGCGATCGGATATGCCGCTGCCTATTATCTGCTGGGACTGCCGTTCCTCTCATCGCTGGTCATTGCCGTTGCCATGACCGCCACCAGCGTCGGCATTCCGGCCAAGGTCTGGAGCGATGAGAAAAAACTCGATACCCCCCAGGGCGAGCTCTTTCTCGATGTCGCCGAACTCGACGACGTCTCCGGCGTGGTCCTCATGTCGTTGCTCTTTTCCATTCTGCCGGTGCTGCAAAGCGGCAGCGGAGACGGGGGATTGCTGGCTGTAACGATGAAAAACCTCGGACTTTTTGTCCTCAAACTCGTTGGTTTTGCCGGCGCCTGTTTTCTCTTTTCGAACTACCTGGAAGAACGCTTTACCGGCTATTTGCGTAAAAAGGAATCGGGACCCGACCTCATGCTCGTTGTCGCCGGTACCGGCGTCGTCATCGCCGCGGTTGCCGGATTGCTGGGATTCTCCGCCGCCATCGGCGCCTTTTTTGCCGGACTCGCCTTTAGCCGCGACCCGCAGCGCGTCAAGGTCGATGCCGCCTTTAGCTCGATCTATGATCTCTTTACCCCCTTCTTTTTTATCGGCATCGCCATGCGCATGGCACCGTCGGCCATGTCATCGTCGATGCTATTGGCGCTGCTGGTGCTCCTGATCGCGGCCGTTGCCGGCAAAATCATCGGCACCTGTCTGCCTGCATGGCGCAGCCTTGGCACCGCCGGTGCTCTGCTTCTCGGCGTCTCCATGATACCGCGGGCCGAGATCACCATGCTCATCATGCAACGCGCCCATGAAAGCTCCGGCGGAGTCATATCCGAAAACATCTACTCTGCCATGATCCTGGTCTCCGCCATCACCTGTGTCACTGTGCCGTTTTTACTGCGCCGGAAGATTCAAAAACTGCAGACGGAGTAGAGCCGCAACCGGACGACACAATACGTTATCAACGGATAAAGACAAAACCGGAAAAATTCCCGGAAAACTCACGAACAAATGAGATAAAAGTGATAAGCAAAGCCCTGGTCATTTTGGACAATATTTTCAACTAGAGATCATTTGGTCAAATTGGTAACAAGACAGAGAAATTAAATATTAGTGGAGGTAAAATGAAAAAGATGTTAATTTTTGTGTGCAAGATTATTGATATAGTGATAATTCCTTTTACATTAGCAAGCTCCCTATTACTGAAACTGGTGCGCAGAATTGGTGTCGATCGCATGAAAATGAGCAAGTATATATTTTATAAGGTTGGTCTGTTTCCAATACGAAATCATTACTATGAGCCCATGTTCAAAATGGATGAATTAAGGCATCCTTTGAACAATGATCGGAATCTACCAGGAATTAATATGAACGTTGAAGGTCAATTGCAACAGTTAAATAAATTTAATTATAACGATGAAATTCTTGCAATAGCGCAACGCAAAATTCCGGGGGGGTACAATTTTGACAACGACCTTTTTGGAGCGGGAAGCGCTGATTACTTGTATAACATGATAAGATTTTTAAAACCTAAGACAATAATCGAGATTGGATGCGGACATTCTACATTAATGGCATTAGAAGCTATTGATAAAAACAAATCTGAAGATAAAACTTACCACTGTCAACAAATTTGCATCGAGCCCTATGAAAGACCCTGGCTGGAAAAATTAAATGTGAAACTGAAACGTATTCCGGTTGAATATATTCAACCGGATTATTTTAAAAACTTGGGGGAAAATGATATTTTGTTTATCGATTCGTCCCATATTATTCGTCCCCAGGGAGATGTTGTATTTGAATACCTGGAAATATTGCCCTCGTTGAGTTCCGGCGTTTATGTGCATATTCACGACATTTTTACGCCCAAAAATTATCCAAAACGATGGATTGTCGATGAAATTCGGCTTTGGAATGAGCAATATCTATTAGAAGCTTTCCTGACAAACAACAGCGAATATCAAATAATCGGCTCGTTAAATTATCTCCATCATCACCATTTCCCTGAATTATCAGCAAAATGCCCCACGTTGAAGAAATATCCGGACAGGGAAAGCAGTAGTATTTGGTTGTTGAAGAAATAAGCTTGTCATCTCATTAAAACCAATCATAACCGAAACCTAAAACAAGCGATAAAAGTCGCAACCATGAAAACAAGACGATAATTTAGTAAAGAGACATTGAGCTCCCGGGCAGCTGTTTCTGCCCCGCCCTTTATAAGCTGTTCACAACATAAACCTAAAAACATCCTATTCATCGCCATCAGCTTTGAACGGCCCCATCTGCCTTTTACCGCACCGAAAAAATACCGGGATTTATACGATCCAGACGAGATCAAAGCGACAAGCTACCAGCAGATGGCTAAAAACGACCGCGACTTGTTTTCTTTGCGGCCCTGCATGTACTCGACGGTTACTGCCTTTATCAAAGGTGCTTTTGCTCAGCATATTTGGATTCTAAATGATGGTGATTTTGATGTTTTCAATCCGCCCTTTAATGACAGCCTGAAAATCTATACACACGAGGGCACCAGAGTTGCGGCCGCCGGCGGTTTCATTGTCACTCCGGAAATCGGCACGCCCCGGCGGTTGGCGGTTACGCCTGATGGACAGTACTGCTGGCTGGCTGAATGTCCTCCCAGCGTCGTTACCAGCTTGATCGATCTCAACGGACAAACCGTTTTACAGCGCGAGCTGGGCCCCGGTGCCGTGGATGTGGGGCGCAACGGCAACGTTTACATATTGACAACATCGGGAACAATAAAAGGGGATAGTCTGATCGTACTTGACAGTGACGGACAATATCTCAAGGGGACCGGGGAATCGGGATATGACCTCGTCGTCGATGATAACCATAACGCCATATGGGTAGTAGGAGCAGATGTTAAAAGACTGAGCAAGGATCTGCAGCTTTTAATGACCATTGATCCCATCAATTGGAGCGCCTCCTCTGTAGACTTTGCTGCCGATGGCACAGCCTGGCTCGTTGAAAGAGCAAATAGAGCACTTGGTCCCGCTGCTAAAGACAGAATTTTGCATATCGATACGAACGGCACCATCCTCGACTCACTCGAAAATCCGGATTGGTTCCTGCCCCTGTGCATCAGGGTCGACCGGAAGGAGAATATGATCTGGGTGGCAGCCAGAAGCGGCTTGTACAAATACGACCCGGCGGTAGCTAAATGGACGATTATTGACGAAGGAAGGGGGAATGCACTGACCATCGACCAGTTCCATGGGCTGATCTGGGCAAGCCTGGATAACAAAGTCAAGAGTTACGACAAATCCGGCCAGGTACAAACGGTAATCGATGGTTTTGACGAGAGCGACAGCAATATCTGGGTCGCCATTCAAAAATGGGAAACAACGACCCGTATCGGGCAGAAACAGCAACCGATACCGCAAACCTTTTCATTGCAGCAAAATTTTCCCAACCCCTTCAACCCATCGACAACCCTCCCCCTCACCCTGGCGAAGGGATCGAATCTACGGGTTGCGGTTTACGATATGCTCGGTAAAAAGGTCAAAACCCTTTACAACGGCTTTTTACCCGCCGGACATCATCACCTCTACTGGAATGGCCGCGACGATACCGGCAAACCGGTACCGTCGGGTGTCTATGTGTACCGTTTGAACAACCACGACACGATCCATCTGTCCGGAAAAATGCTTTTGCTCAAATAGTCTAAACGAAAACAGGAAACCATAACCAGAGTAACATTTTTTCTCTTTTTGACGCTTTTGCCTGAATCTTTTCCAGGAGGATGATATAATATGTTGATTTTACAAGTCACGAGGGGATGCCTATGATAATCACAAACAAATTCAAACCAAACACCATAACATTTTATTTTGATTTAACAATATAAATCCATTATAATCAATAAATCAGGGGCCCGGGATAAAGTAAACCGTGAAAAAATTCAAAAACAAATACCGTGTCCCGTCCGCACGCCTAAAACATTGGGACTATGGCTGGAATGCCGTCTATTTTGTCACCATCTGCACGAAAAACCACACCTGTTATTTTGGCAATGTTATCGACGGTAAAATGGCATTATCGGAAATCGGTAAATTGGCGGAAAAATACT
>WJMF01000229.1 GCA_014728085.1 Candidatus Zhuqueibacterota bacterium | reverse complement strand
TTCATGGACTGGATCGGAACAACCTTCTTGCCGGAAAACGAATCCGGCTTTTTCTGTAACCGTTTTTCGGAAACTCGCTTGAACAGAGACCAGAGTGATCTCCGGCTAAATCCGATCCAAAATTTCTTTCAGGGCATCGGTGGCTGTTTTGAATAAATCGGATGTGGTTTTTCCATAATTCGCTTCAGCAACCGATAGATGCGGTTCCAGGGTCAAAAAGTTATCAAAGCCATCGTGTATGGCCTCGGTGAGAATGGTTTCCACCGCTCCGTCTCCTTTTCCTGGCGGCACCACTTCACCGGTGGTAATCATGGCATCTTTGATATGAAAATAGGAAATATAGGATTTTATTTTCAACCAGCAATCCTGATAGGGATGTTGATTGCACTGAACAAAATTGGCAAAATCGAAAATACCGGTAAAAGAGTCTGATTTTATCTGTTCATAGATATCGAGGCAACGATCACCGGTATCGCCATAGATACCGCTTTCGTTTTCATGCGCCAGCACGATATCGGTCTTTTCCGCTTCCAGCGCCATTTTGCCGAGCCAATCCAATACCTGAGACCGGTGTTGTGCGGGATTTTCATCTTTGGGTATATAAAACGAAAACATGCGAATATAAGGCGCGTTTAATCTTGCGGCATAATCCAGAGCTTTTTTCAGACCATCGAGCTGATCAGTAAAATAACCATCCAATGGGAATTTGCCCAATGGAGATCCGATAGCAGAAAAGCCGATCCCTTCATCGCTTGCTTGATTTCTGATTTGCTCGATTTCACTGCGACTCAAATCGAGAACGTTCTTGCCCGCTACGCTTCTCAGTTCTATAAATCCGACATTGTTGGCTTTGAGATGTTTAATTTGTTCCTGCAGATCATCTGATATTTCATCGGCAAATGCGCTTACTTTCAAAATCACTCTCCTTTTTTCATCGATTTTTCTATTTTCGCCCAGGTGTCGCGAAGGGTAACGATACGGTTAAAAACCGGTTTTTCGCTGCTGTATTCTTTATGATCCGGCACAAAATACCCTTTGCGCTCGAACTGAACCCGGTCAGATGTGTCCAGGTCTGCAAGCGCAGGTTCCAGCTGACAGTTTTCCAATACCGTAAGAGAATCCGGATTCAGATAATCGTGGAAATCCTTGTCTTCTTCCATATCATTCAAGTCTGCAAGCGTGAAAAGCGGCTCATACAGGCGCACCGTCGCCTCTGCCGCATGTTGTGCAGAAACCCAGTGCAGTGTCCCTTTGACGCGGCGCCGGTCGGGTGTAAAGCCACCGCGGCTCTTCGGGTCAAAAGTACAATGCAGTTCGACAATATTATCCTCTTCATCTTTGATCACCTCTACACAGGTTATATAGTATGCATAACGCAAACGCACTTCTTTGCCGGGTGATAAGCGGAAAAACTTTTTCGGGGGGTCTTCCTTAAAATCATCTCTCTCGATATAAATAACCCGTGAAAAGGGAACCTGACGCGTGCCCATGCTTTCATCCTCAGGATTATTCACCGCTTTCAGCATCTCGACTTTGTCTTCGGGATAGTTGGTGATGACGACTTTGATCGGATCCAGAACACCCATATATCGCCGGGCGCGTTTGTTCAGGTCTTCACGAACACAATACTCCAGCAATGCCAGATCGACCATGCTGTCGCGTTTGGCGACGCCGATCCGGTCGGAAAAATCACGGATGGATTCCGGCGTATAGCCGCGACGGCGCAATCCGGAAACAGTGGGCATACGGGGATCATCCCAACCATCAACGATTTTTTCCCTGACCAGCTGCAGCAATTTGCGCTTGCTCATGAGCGTGTAGCTGAGATTAAGGCGTGCAAATTCGATCTGCTGCGGATGACAGGGAACCGACACCTGATCCAAAAACCAGTCGTATAACGGCCGGTGGTCCTCGAACTCCAGCGTACAGATAGAGTGGGTAATGCCTTCTATGGCATCAGAGATTCCATGGGCAAAATCGTACATGGGATAGATCGACCATTTTTTACCGGTACGCGGATGAGGTGCTTTTAAAATCCGGTAAATGACGGGATCGCGCATATTTAGATTTGGGGATGCCATATCGATTCTCGCACGAAGGACGCACTCGCCCTCATCAAACTCGCCATCACGCATGCGTTCAAAAAGATCGAGGTTTTCCTCAACCGTGCGATTGCGGTATGGAGATTCTTTTCCGGGTTCTTTTAACGTCCCCCGCATTTGCCGGATTTCCTCCTGCGTCGAATGTTCGACATAAGCTTTGCTCTTTTTGATCAGCTCGATCGCATATTGATACAGCTGATCAAAGTAATCCGAAGCGTGGTACTCGTGTTCGCCCCAGTCGAATCCCAGCCATTTGACATCCTGTTTGATCGATTCGATATACTCCATTTCCTCTTTCATCGGATTGGTATCATCAAATCTCAAATGACAGCGGCCATTATAGTCGCGGGCAATGCCAAAATTCAAGCAAATTGATTTGGCGTGTCCGATATGCAAATAACCGTTGGGCTCGGGCGGAAAGCGGGTGATGATGTAATCGTGTTTGCCCGTTTCCAAATCTTTGTCTATGATAGCACGTATAAAATTAGTCGGCTTTGTATTGTCCTGATTCTTGTCGCTCATACGAAATATCCCTGTTATGATCTTTGGCTTGATTATCCTATAATTTAAAAAAATATTGGTTTATTTCAATACAATAATTTATCACAGGGGGGCCAAAGCGGTCTCAAAACCGTTAATCCGGACAAGGCGACCTAAAAAATCCTGAAAAAAATTGCTTACCCCGTGATACGAGATGTGATTTTTCGCAAAAAAAACGCAAAAAAGAGTGGACTTTTTGTCTAATATTGTTAATTTAATTAAGTTATGCCACCTCGCAGGGTGAGTTGCATATCCATGCACAGGGTTTGCTTTTGTAAATACTTTTTAATATCACCAGTCTTTTTTTTTCACTTTTCTACAGCTCGAATGACGGAAGGTTATCTGAATTCACTCTTTTCAGATAATCAAAACCCGGTCTTGTTTACAACAATGAAATAGATCATTTCTATACAATTTGCGCAATCCTTCACAAATAAAAAGGAAACAATATGGGACCCTTTACTGAGACCATTAAGACGTTGAATATGTGGAGGTGTGGTGTGGTGGTTTGTGTTTTTTGCAGTTTGATTTTCCCGCTATCCCTCTACGCGGGTATCGATTTTAGCGGTTCACCTCGCGAAGGCTATGCGCCACTGGTTGTGGAGTTTCAGGACGAATCAACCGGGTTCAAGCCAGGTGAGTATGATGAAGTTCAATGGTTTTGTCCGGGGGGAACACCGGAACGATCCACCGGCAGCACCACCACGGTTACCTACCATGAACCGGGCTATTATGATGTCACCATGCGCCTGATGCGAAGCGGCAGTGTTTACAGGCATGAAACGAAAAACCGATACATTCATGTTCTTGCCTATGAACTGGACTGGGGTGATGCCAACAATCTTTATCATACTCTGGAAGCCGATGACGGACCGCGCCATATTGTTTGTGATACGCTTTATCTGGGCACACCGCCGGACGCCGAAGAGGATGGCATTCCGACACTCGATGCATCCGGCGATGACGAAAACAACCGCGATGATGAAGACGGTGTAACCTTCCCAAGTCCTCTGATCCCGAATGGTATTCTTGATATCAGATTTGATATTCATGGTACCGGCTATTTACATGGCTGGATCGATTTTAATGCGGACGGCGATTTTGAGGATCCGGGAGAAACGATATTTTCCGGCACTTTTGTACGTGACGGAGGATTTCTGCACCCGGTGATGACCGTGCCTGCAGATGCTTATGTCGGCAGAACCACAGGCCGTTTTCGTATCAGCAGTGATGAAACGCTCGGCCCGACCGGCCCCGGTGCGCCGGGAGAGGTCGAGGACCATATGATCCGTATCCTGCATCCCTATGATTTTGGCGATGCACCGCACGGCGTTATGGGGGATGACGGCATTGAATATGACTATGCCACAACCGGTCTGACAGCGCCAAAACACCACATCTCCTTTCAACGCTATCTGGGAAGTCATGTAGACGGTGAACCAAACGGTCAACCGAGCCTCGGCGCCACCGGAGACGATACTGACGGCAGTCCGAATGATGAAGATGGCGTCGTCCTGCCCATGCTGGTCAAAGGGACATCGAATTCCATACGGGTCACCACCCATGGCAGCGGCGCTTTACACGCCTGGATCGACCTGAACGGCAATCACCGTTTCGATCATCCGGATGAAAATGTCCTCCGCACCGCTCTGGGAGAAGGAGAGTTTACCCCGCTTATCAGCATTCCCATGGATGCCGCCGAAGGACATACTTATGCCCGTTTTCGCTACAGCGATGATAGCTTTCTCTCTCCCACCGGCAGGGGCGGTTATGGCGAAGTTGAAGATTACGCTGTGGTTATTCTGCCCGCCAATACCCACGATTTTGGCGATGCGCCGGACAGCTATTCCACCACAGAGGCGAGCGGAGGTCCCAGCCATGTGCCCAGTCCAAGACTGCATCTCGGTGCCACCATGGCCGATACGGAAAGCGATGCCCATGTCAGCGCAAATGCGGACGGAGATGATAACGCCGGGGCGGATGACGAAAACGGCATCACGTTCGTCGATCCATTTATTCCCGGCGAATTGAGCAGGATCAGTATCCACGCTGTCAGAGACGGGGTGGAAGCGTTGCTCTATTGCTGGATCGATTACAACCAAAACGGGGATTTTAGCGAACCGGGTGAATATGTTTTCATACATGAACTCAGCGGCTCCGGCCCCATCAGCGAAGAACTGAACATAATGGTGCCCATTTGGGCCAGAACCGGCCCTACCTTTGCCCGCTTTCGCCTCTCTTCGCAAAGCGATCTTTCTTTTAACGGTCCGGGAGGTGCCGGTGAGGTCGAAGATTATCAAATCGAAATCGTCACCAACGACGGTCTGGATTTTGGCGATATGCGGATCGCCGGCATACGCACTACCCTGGCTGAAAACGGACCGAGGCATCCCATTCATCCCGACATTCGCCTGGGAGATATCATCGACGGTGAAGAAGATGTTGCCGTAGATGTTATCCCCTCGCTGGCCGATGACCATGATGCAGCCGATGACGAAGACGGCTGGGACTATAATGTGCTCTCACCCGGAGATCCCATCGCGATTCTGCATATCCAAACCCATAACAGCAGCGACCGCAGCGCTTATTTGCACGGCTGGATGGATCTCAATAAAAATGACCATCTGGATGAACCGGCTGAAAAGATCATCGATGGGATTGAACTGGGCACAGGTCTGTACGCAATAAAATTTAACCTGCCTTTTATGATCGATCCGCTTTATGCCCCTCTGAGACTGCGCTACAGCACCGATGCCCGCCTCGGCACCTCGGGCCTGGGGGGGTATGGAGAGGTTGAGGATTACCTCGTACCCCTGGGATTTGATTTTGGCGATGCCCCGGGTTCCGAACTGGGATTTAACTATCCCACCACCAGAGCCGAGGACGGCGCCTATCATACCGTTACGCGACAGTGCTATCTCGGTGAGTTTATCGATCACGAACAGGACGGTCTGCCCAGAATGACGGCAGACGGCGATGATGAAAACACCTCTATAGATGATGAGGACGGCATTATCATTCCACTGCTCAGAGTCGGGCAACCGGCGACGTTGCAGGCCACGGTTCATCTCGATCCGGAACGCGATTTTCCCGTTGCCGGTCTATATGGCTGGATCGATTTCAACCGCGATGGCGACTGGGAGGATCCGGGCGAATACGCGGTCACCGGTGTTACCATACACGAACCGGTGCACACCTTTGGCATCAACGTGCCGGCCGATGCCGTCCCCGGCCACACCTGGGCCAGATTCAGACTGACCGCTGAACCCGTTGCTGTTACCTATAGCGGCTATGGCGGCCGCGGTGAAGTGGAAGATTATCTCGTCTACATCGACGACAGCGCATACGATTTCGGCGATGCACCGGATAGTTATGGCACCTATCTCAGCAACAATGGGGCTCGCCACCCCTTGTCGGAGAGCCATCTTCTCGGCTCGACAGTCGACCCCGAGCTTGACGGTCAACCCAATGCCTCGGCAACCGGAGACGATATTACAAACAGCGATGAAGACGGAATAGTGTTTCTCGATGATATCATCCCGGGCCAGCCGGCCCGAATCAGTGTCACCAACCTCGGACTTGGTTTTCTCTGGTGCTGGGCCGATTTTAATCAGGACGGTGATTTTTCCGATGCCGAGGAAACTGTCTTTAGAAACGTTAACCTCATGGAAGGAACAACCGATTTATCTTTTGACGTTCCCTCCTGGACCGGAGCCGGTAAGGTCTATCTGCGCTTCCGTTTCACCAGAAGCATGATCATATTCCCTTTTGAAGAAAATTATAGCTATGGATCAGGTCCTCCCGGCGAAGTCGAAGACTATATGGTACAGATCAATTCTGCGGTCGAGGCGCAAAAATGGTATCAACCGCCGCTGAAAAATAAAAAATCCTATTATGGCAACAGTTACTGGGGATGGGATGAATCATCGGCTTTTGCGCAACATATTATGGCTGATGACTGGTTCTGCGGCGACGACCGCCCCGTTACCGGCATTCGCTGGTGGGGAGGCTATGATGAATGGCAAGACACCGAGCCGCCGGCTGCAGCACCGGAAGAGTTTTACCTCGCCATCTGGACCGACTCGACCCGAAACGCTGCCTTTGGCGAAGCCCAACCCAATAAACTGATTTGGGAAAAAACGGTCAACCGCAATCAGCTCAATGAAACCGCGGTGGGCAGCAATTTCTATAACGAAAGCATGGCCCAACCCGATACCTGTTTCGAATACTATTATGATATCCCCATGAGCTCCTGGTTCTATCAAAACGGCGACTCGACCTATTACTGGCTCAGCATTGCCGCAAAATACAATGACGGTATGCCCTACAGCAATAGATGGGGATGGAAAACCAGAGAACGCTATTTCAGGTCGCCGGGATATAAAATCATACAACCCGCATCTCCGGCTGTGGATTCGTTATTCAGACAAGGTGTCACCATTCATCCGAACTTTGACATGGCGTTCGAATTGATCACCAACCTCTATGAAATGGATTTCGATTACGGCGATGCCGATACAACCACTTATGCCACCCTGTTCAAAAACAACGGTGCGCATCACTTTTACTGGCCGGGCATCCATCTTGGAGAAAGCATCGACCTGGAACCGGACGGTCTCGGCAACAGCGATGCCAGCCGGGATGACCAGGAAAACAGCGATGACGAAGACGGCGTCGAATTTCCGGATGAAATACGCGCCGGCAGCGTCGCGCAACTGGTGGTGGATGCCTCGTGCCGCGGTATTTTAAATGCCTGGATAGATTACAATTCAGACGGAGACTGGACCGACAATGCAGAACAGATTCTCATTGACATGCCCGTACATAGAGGCAACAATAATCTCATCATCAACATCCCGCCCTTTATCGAGGCCTCTACCTATACGAGCAGATTTCGCTTCAGCGGCAGCGGCGGACTGTCCCCCACCGGTCTGGCCATCGGCGGCGAGGTTGAAGATCACACCCTCTCGATTTCCTACATGACCGACGTGGAAACAAAGCGGGAACTCTCTCAACCGGATCAGTTCAACCTGCTGCAAAACTATCCCAACCCCTTCAATCCGACGACCACCATCGCTTTCCAACTGACGCAACCGGCGGAGGTGTTGATCAACATCTATGACATTCGCGGCAGATTGGTGAAAACATTGGTACATGGGCAATGGACAACCGGTGAACACCATATCCCCTGGAATGGCATCAACCAGCACGGCCAACTGGTTGCCACCGGTATCTACTTTTATCGCATCGAAATGCAGAGTTTACAGGGCGATGAAATCCTCTTTTCAGATGTAAAAAAGATGCTGTTCGTCAAATAGACAGCAGACATACCATTCGAAACGCCCGGTTTTGCTCCGATCTCTTGGAGATCGAAAAAAGCAAAACCGGGCGTTTTTATTTGGAGCAGCCACTGAGGGATAATTTATTGTGACTTGCTCGTTCCAATGCTCTGAGATTGTGTGAAAGCGAAAAATTTTATATCAAGAGGGTCTGGTTCAAAAATAGCTAACCGCCAAGTCCACGAAGAGAAACTAACAAATAAAATAAAAACAATGCATTAAAACATTTCTCTTCGCGATCTTCGCGGTTTATCTTTTGTCAAATGAAACACAATTGATAAAAATGACTCTTTTCACACGCTCTCTCTCACGTTCTCACGTTCCCACGTTCTCACGTTTTCTCGTTCCAATGCTCTGCGTTGGAATGCCGTCCGGACGCTCTGCGTCCAGTCACCCGTAAATAATCACGGCTCGTTCGCGATATAAAATATACGGTATGTTAGTACATGAGGATGTGCTATTCGTATGGTCCAGCTCGTGTGACTCACACAGAGCCACAGAGCCACAAAGAAGAGATTTTCTCGTTCCAATGCTCTGCGTTGGAATGCCGTCCGGACGCTCTGCGTCCAGTCACCCATAATGCCTCATTAGACAAACACAGAGTGTAACCCATTGTAAATATGTGCCCAAAATGGGTGCCTGTCAGAACGAACCCCGGGACTAATACTGGATTGCGACTTAAACGCGGAACCACTTACCAGGCCATCGCTGGAATAAACCCCCGGACGGGTAATTTCCTTCCGACGCTCTAAAAATATTTCAAAACACAGTATATAGAGAAAATATGATTTTTAATTATATAATTTTGAATGTCACCAGGCATATCATGGATATTTGGGTCCGCTCCGGCTACCCCCGCCACAATCTCAATAACAAATGGCAGCAGGTCGGAATCTGGCAGAACAGAATGATGACTGATAATGGCCGGATTATGGAAGGAGATTGTGGCGGGGGTGATCCTCCGCGGGCTACGCGAGCTCTTCCGCTTTCCTTTTTTGGGTTTCTGCCCCTACGAGAGGTCAGAAGATGGTATAAAAATCCGTGGCAATGAAAGGCGGAAGGATCTCGCTCCGCAGAATGTTGAGAAAAAAATATTATCTCGTTCCAACGCCTCGAGGGTGTGTGAAAATACAATCATTATTGTCAATCGTGTTTTACAAGGCTGGTTATGAACCACGAAGCTCTCGAAGA
>WJMF01000228.1 GCA_014728085.1 Candidatus Zhuqueibacterota bacterium | reverse complement strand
GGACGGTGAAATACCAACGGTTCTGGGTGTTCTTAAAGGCGGTTTGCCTCCCTTGAGATATTCCAGCACTCTGCCGCTCCGGTCCATGATTGAAATCAAACCCCGCGGTGAGTGCGGAATATAGATTCTGCCGTTTTTATCTGTGACCACCTTGCCGATATCAATATCGAATGTCTGAAGGTTATCCGCCCGCCAGTACCGCGCCCGCCTGCCTTCGATAGCGCCTTTCCAGCACTGTATGCTGTCCGCGGAGCGATCGCTGATCAAGACCATCATCGCATTGTCGAACACAGTGATGTGGTTGGCGCTGTGATCTATACCAAAAGGACTGTTTTGCAATTCTACTCCGGTGGGCGCCAATACATGAAACCGGCTGAACATCTCCTCCAGGGCAAAGATGTGTCCCTCCGCATCACAATCTATAGCCGTGGTTGAAAAGCCCAGCTTTACGGGTTTGAGAAGATCGCCGCTCTTGACATTGATGCGAAAAATAGTGGAATCCTTTACCGCGCACATGATATCATGCGGGGAATAAGCCAGTCCGGCAAGGCCCTTAAGAGCTCTGAGGGCCGAGTTGTCCGGATTTTGCGCATGGCTCAGTTCGGATTCACTGCCATCCGGATTCAGAACCGTGATTCTATTTTCTTTTCCGGCGATCACCCAGACTTTGCCATACGGGTCCACCTCGAGAGCGCTCGGATTCCATAGATGATCGCCGAATTCTCCCTGATTGATATAGGATTCATTCGGTTCCAGGATATCCAGAGACCAGACATCGCTATAGCCCATGTTTCGTTTCGAATGCCCTGCGGATACTTTGAAATCATCCCAGGCAAATATTCTGCAGCGAAAATTCAGACCCGATTTTTGCGGAGGAATCGATTTTTCTGTCACAAACCAATCGCTCTCTTTTGAAATCCTTCGCATGCCGATGATGTCAGGGGTTGAAGAAGAGGTGCTTTCATATCTGAGATAAACCCCTTTGCCCTCGGCTGTTGTTTTATCGTCATAGACCCCGGATGGATCAGTGATTTTGGCGACGATTTTAAAGCTATTGTTTTTATATATATTTACCGGTACGGTATGAACCTGGGTAATGAGCGGGCCCTGGGTGTCATGATGAATGCTTTTCCAGTTCAGCGACCGGGGCGTGGCGGCGGCCGGCCAGAGCCTGATCAGGGTTTGTGAAAACTCTGCATTCGGGGTGTGGTCGGGAAAAAGTTTGCTATAGGCAAAAATCGATACACCGCCGCAAGCCATCTTTTCTGCTATGCGAACCTGCATCGAAAGCTTTTTTGAATCGTATGCGAAAATGCCGGCGTAGACGTCGCGGCTATGATTGTTTTTGCGGTGATCTTTTAATTGGCGATAAAAAAGCAAATGATCTCTGGTATAGATCATCGGGTAAATAATATCTATAACGCCTTTGCTGAGCCAGCTGTGGCTGTCTTGCATATAGAGATGATAGCCTCTGCGGTAATCGCTAACCACGGAAGCGCTGAGAATGGTTTGAGGGTTATAGGCTTTTAATTGGCCGTAGAGATCGGTAATAAAATCGGTAATGGACTGGCGCCGCCAGATATCCCACTTGTCCGGCTGATCCTCCGGCAGACCACCAAAGGCTATTTTGAACATTTTCAGAGAAGCGTCGTCCCACGAATAGGAAGAGGAGGGGTAGCGAATATAATCAAGGTGCAAACCATCAATATCATAGTTACTGTAGATTTCCCGCATCAGACTGAGCAAATAATCCGGGGTTTGCGGATGCGTGGGAGAGAGCCACAGATAGTGGTCATTGAGGGCCTGCCGGTATCCGTATTTATCCTGCATAAACCAGTCACGGTGCAGGTGATAGAGTTGATTCCTGATATCCGGTGGAGAGTCACCGCGCCAGCCGGGGTAAACGTTTACCCAGGCGTGCAGCGCCAGACCGCGGTTGTGGGCAAGGTCGATTGCAAGTTGTAACGGATCCCAGCCCGGATTTTCAAAGTTGAATTCCTCGGCCCAAGGTTCAATATCTGAAGGATAAAATACGGTTGCATTGCCGCGTACCTGAAACAGCAAGGTGTTGAAATGATACTTTGCAGCGTTATCAATGATGTTTTTTATGTCCTGAGGGGTTTTATAGTCCCAGCGCGTCACCCACAGGGATCGTGTTGTTTGTGCCTTGATCTGTCCAGAACAGAATAGTAGCAAGCCCGTCAGTAAAAGCAGTTGTCTCAATCGCATTCCGCTCCCCTTGTTGCTGTTTTTCTCTGTGACAAATGTAGTGAGCGGAACGTTTTTATGCAAGCGTTTTTCGCTGATATTCGATTTTATCTCGGCGGCCAAGGGGTTGGCCGGGATTTTTGCAGGCATTCGCAAAGAGGACGGGACACTATTCCATAAAAATAAAGATGATAAAGTTGATTACTCCCCGGGCGAACAGATTCAAACTGCAAGGCAACTTTTTTTTCACGACTTGGCGATTAGCTATTTTTTCCCAGACCCCCTTGATATAAAATTTTTCGATTTCACACACACTGTGAGCGTTGGAACGAGAAAAATGGTTCATGGCGTTTGCTGTATATCAAGGGTCCGCTCCGGCTACCCCCGCCCCAATCTCCACAGTAAACGGCAGCAGGACGGAATCGTGCAGACAGAACCTGGAATGATAATGGCCGGATTGTGACAGGAGATTGTGTCGGGGGTGATCCTCCGCGGGCTCCGCGAGCTCTTCCGCTTTCTTTTTGTTGTTTATCGCTCATTTTAGATATCTGTAGATTGAATAAAATTCCGTTGCGATGAACAGCGGAAGGATCTCGCTCCGCAGAATGTTGAGAAAAAATGAAAAGCATCGGTTGGTGTCTGTTGCGGTATCTATGGTCTGCGTTGCCTGGAAAACACGCATAACAACCACTACGTCCCCGCAGAGTGGCCAT
>WJMF01000055.1 GCA_014728085.1 Candidatus Zhuqueibacterota bacterium | reverse complement strand
ATGAATTTCACTGGAATTAATCAATGGTTTTTTCCGCTATCCGGCCTTCTGGTTCTTCCGGTAGAACCAATATCACTATCGAGTTTATCTTATATATAGCCTGACTATAAATGAATAAAAGTAGCCCAAATCAAGCTATTTTAACAACAAGCATTTCCTTGATGCCTTGTAATCTCCGGCTTGCAGAGTTATGATATACATTCCACTGCTATAGTTATGCGCATTCCAGACTACCTTGTATGTGCCGGGAGTAACTTCTCGGGATAACAGGGTTTTCACCGATCTGCCCTGAAGATTATAAATCGTTATACGAACAGTCGATTTTTCAGCAATATCAAAGGAGATGGTGGTTTCGGGATTAAACGGATTGGGATAGTTGGTGTACAGAGAAAATTTTTCCGGCAGATTCATCTTTGTTTTTGAGACGGCTACCGTCGGGTCGGTGGTAAATGATCGTGTTTCAGACCACGGACCTGTTCCCAGAGCATTGATTGCTCGAACGCGCCAATAATATTGTGTAGACTTTAACAAGCCGCTCATAACGGTCTGGTTATTTTCTATCCTGCGATCGATTAGAAAACCCAGAAAATCCGGATTTACAGACACCTGTACCTGATAATAGCAAACCTTGTCTGCTGGCTGCCACTCCAGCGTCAGAGTTTCTTCGTGTTGTACATCAGCATCGGCCGGCTCTGAAAGGACAATTCGAGCCGGAGGGGATTCACCGAGTTCTCTTCCTACGGTTTCCATCACTTTTTCATGCCATCCCCGGTAAATCGCACCCCCTTCTTTGGGATTGCCTGTATTTATGCCGGTAAAAAGTTCTCCGTGTGGTGATTCGTAAATGACATCCGTTTGCAAATGGTCCAGACCGGAATTGACCGGTATCCAGGTGGTTCCATGGTCGACGGAGACGTGAACACCAATCCCCACAGACTGACAAGCATAGTTGCCAACATAGATAACACCGCAATCCTTGACCAAAATCGTCGAGATATTCGCCATCCCCAGCGTTTCATGGCCTACCTTCTTCCATTCCGGTTCTTCTACAGGAGAACGGTAGAGCCCTGAGGACGCACCGGCCAGATAGTGACCATCTTTGGTGCTTTTAACCATATAGACAAAATTTGGACAGGTGCTTCTTCCAACCGGCTCCCAGGTTTGAGCACTGTCGCTGCTGCAAAAGATTCCCTTGCCCCAGGTAGAGACAATGAGCTTGTCGTTTATCCACTCTATCGATTGCGTACCTTTTCCCCCCTGCATGGGAAGGGTGTTGAATTCCTGCCATTCCATCCCACCGTCAGAAGAATAAATAATCATGCCATTGTTTAGCAGGGCCCAGATTCCATCATTATCATCCAGGCAAATTCCTCTATAATCCGAATCCCGGCTCAGGTATAAACTGGTTTTCTCTTCACCAGTTGATCCGATTCGGAATAACCTAACTTCATCAAAAGCGTATATTATCCCTTTACTATTGATAACAAATTTATAAAATGATTGATTGATTTTTTCCCAGGTTTTACCCTCATCGACAGAGCGATAGGTTGACATTTGTTCCCAAAAGGCACTGTCATCAAATGACACTGCGGCGCTAAAGCTCGCAATAATATGACCAAGATTGTTGACGATAATATCCCTGACGGATAAATCCAATTGTGGTGGGGTGATTTTTTCCCAGGTCACGGGAACGGCATTTCCTGTAGTGGAAAATTTGCGGGTTTGGGAGGCGGAACTTGTTCCGGCCGGATTGACAGCAAAAACGCGCCAGTAAAAATCGAGATTTTGTCCGAGACCATGCAGCGGGTAAGTGTTTGAGCGGATACCGTTTTCCTGCAGCCGGAGAACTTCAAAATCGCGGTCATGGGATATCTGCAGCATATAGGAAACAGCGTTGTCAACATGTTGCCATTGCAGTTGGGTTTCAGCTTTTTCAAGAGTGGCGTTGTCGAGCGGTTGTTTCGGCACGGGAGCATTAGGGGGTTCCGTATCGCTGGAAATAATACCGGACAAAACCAGTCCGAGTGCCTGCTCACCATCCTGTAAATCACCTTTGCCGGTTATGCGTACGGTATAGGTGTTCTGTTCAGGTGCTTGAATCAGCACCTGCTCCACATTGTCCCGGTCATTATCGCCGCTGCCGGCTGCCTGTGAGGGATGATCCGGGTCGAGACCCCAGGGCTTGTAATCGGTATGGTCTGGTCCAAGGATGCGCAAATCGAGGTCATTGACCAAAACGCTTTCGCGGTTGTTCAGGGCGGGTTCCATTTCCGCACCGGCCGGATCGATCCAGCACAGGGTTGCCTTGAGCGGTGCTTCACCGCTTGCCTGAATCTCGAATTCGATCGTTTGGCCGCTCTTTAGGGTATGTTGTTGTATAAACAGGCCTCCGCCTCCGGCATGATCCATGCTGATCAAGTCTACAGCCCGGCCACTGTTCATCAAGCCCCAGCCGAATTGGTAATCCGGGCCCGGCGTGTCTCCCGCCTCATCAGCGGTGTGAAGAACTATTGCCTTTAACAAACAAGCCGGTAAGGCTGTCTCTTCGAAGAGGGAATGGTAATGCTCTTTTAAGAGTAAAATAGAACCCGTTACTGACGGAGTAGCACTGGAGGTGCCGTTGCGCACGGCGTAGGCATTTATCGATTCGTTTGAGGTCGAATAGACGCCGAGACCGTCGGCAACGATATCCGGTTTAATGCGGCCATCATCCGTTGGCCCCCAGCTGCTGAATCGAGTCATCGATATATCGGCAGGCGTTCTGGTTCTGCCCTGTAAAGGTTTTACCGCGCCAACAGTCAGAATGTTTTTGGCCAGGGCAAAACCGTTGATGCTGTCAAAGCCGTCAGCTCCGCCGTCTATTTGGCGTTGGGCAGTCGATTTTTGCCATGAGGTTCCGTTAAAAATCCAGTGCTCGACACCGGCAACGGGACCGGTTTCAGAGCGGTCGTTGCCGGCAGAAGCCACGATCATGTATTGTGGAAACTGATGGACAAAGTTATCCCATTGACGGGCCCGGTCGAGATAATAGCCGAACTGATAATCCTCTCTGGCGTTAATCGCGGTATCGCCGTACCAAACCCACAGACCATCATCGAACAAATCATAAAACCAGCCCGCCTGGGGGCCATAAGAGTGATTCGACAGGGTCATGTTCCGGCTTGCTTCTGCAGCCATCTCTGCCAGATCTTTGTTCCAATCAAAGGATCGCAATGACGCTTCAGACGCCATGCCTTTGGCTTTTTCCTTCAAGCCGGCGGCAACCAAAGTGCCGGCTGTATGAGTGGCGTGGAGGGTAACCTGAGTGTCGCTATCACCAATACTTATCCGTCCCTCGAATTCGCTATGATCGGAGAATGCCGACCCCCCTTCCCACATGGCCAAACTGTATCCAGAACCGCTCAGGGCATATCCCAGCACTCCTCCTTTGCCGATTTTGTCGGCACTGATGGTTTCGGCTGCCTTTGCATTGTGAGTGACATAATAGAGCGGCCTGCCGTGGTCTATAGCCTGCAATTCAACCAAAATCCCATCAGAAGTGATTGTTCTGACCGGAAAATTCTGTTTCATTGCCAGATCAACAGCTGTTTTTCGTTCGCTTGCCATGCGGTGTTCAAGTGTTTTCGATAATGTTGTGTGCTGGTTCAAAGTTTGACCATGGAGCGCAATAGAGGTCAAAAAAAAGGTCGCAATAAAATAGATGATATGCATAGTGTTTTCCTTTTTATTTTGATTGGCTTGCGATTACGATAAAAAATCAATATCCGGGCCGAGATCGTTATTGATCAGCAATTTATAGCTACCGGGCTAAAAGCCAAAACAGGATTTCGGGCTTTGCAGAGTTTGGCTTTTAGGAACCACCGGTCGGGAAAATAAAGCAAAAGCAGCAGGGTTAACGGCAATACAATGCTGTAGATTATATTTTATCATTACTCTTTTTTTCAGAAGGATTGGGATTAAGATGCATATCCGCAAAATCCATAAAACGGTTCCAGTCATATTTGGTCACATCGTGCTTGCCGGGGCGAATATGATAGCCGATCGTACTCATTATGGGCTGCTTTAGTGGGGGCATGTTATCGGTAGCAAGTCCGTTTGTTCCCAGCAGTTTGTAAACCGGGTCAGCGTGCAGCGCGGCTAAAAATTTCCCCCTTGGATCGGCCCACAGGTCTTCCTTCGCGCTGGCAATGTAAACCGGTCGGGGAGCGATCAGGGCGATAAGCATGTGTTGATCGACGGGGAGGCTTTCTTCATTGTCGTTATAGCGGTTGAAACGATCGCAAAACCAATGCGGAAAGTGGTTGTTGATGCGTTTTACGGTTTCGCCGAAATGCCTGCGGCTGAGGGCGGCACCGCCACAGCCGGAATTATTGGAAATCACCAGGGCAAAGCGTTCATCCCGGGCACCTGCCCACAGCGCTGTTTTACCGAGACGGGAATGACCCATCACCGCGACGCGACCGGAATCAATGTCTGAATCAGTGATCAGATAGTCCATGATCCGGCTCAATCCCCAGGCCCAGGCGGAGACAGAACCCCATGTACTGCTGTCGGGTTGGTTTTGTTGCCATGAATGATAGAGCGGATGAATGCCGTTTTGAAAGCCATCGTCATAATCAGGATCAATATCGCCGTAATACATCGTCGCCAGGGCATAGCCGCGGTTTATGATTTCCTCAACCGGCCAGCGCGACTGACGGACACCGCGGGAGGATGGCGTGGCCCGGTTGTCCGTAATGCCATAGTCCGGATTGTTTCTGACCCAGCTATCGCTGATTCGAATAGCGGAATCAGGATGGATGCTCTGATTGCCATAAAAATTCAGCCCGACAAAAACCGGATGAGGCCCCGCTTGCCGTTTGGGAAGGTAAATCAGCAATAGCGCGGTAAGGTGGTGGTTATCTTTGCTAAACCGGATGGCGATTTGCTTACGCCTTGCCGAGCCATTGAGGGCATTTTTTCCTTTTTCTAAAAGTTCATACTCAACCCGGGGCAGGGTAGATGGGGTTTTGCCATAAACATGTTCTCTGAACAAGTCCAGTATATAGGAGCGCTGCTGCTTGATCCAGGTTTGAGGTTTTTGGATTCTCTTCCCCTTTGGCGAAATCAGCGGGTCGGGAAGGGTATAATCCGGCACATCAGCTTCATCGTAAATAAAACCTTGCGGCTGGGCCGTGACGATTGCACACGAGAGAAGAATAAAAGTGAATAAACATAGAGAGAACGCATGGACTAGCATCATTCCTGCCTTTCGAGGTTATTTTTCCGATTCGGGCTTGAAATAAGACGGCAAAACCGTCAAATCAATTCTGAGTATGAGTGTATCCGCGACACGTTGAGCCGACCCGAAGCGCTTGCGGTAATCCTTAAAGGCGAATCCATTCGGCCATGTTTTTATGATCTCGAGATATGGGTCCAGTCCGGACTTTAAGGTCTTCAAAACCGATGCGGCTTTATCCGCTTCTCCATATGGAATCGTGATTTGAGTCAAATCTGAATAATGGAATCGATAATCAGCGACAATACCATAATAGACGCCTTCCAGTTGCAGGATATCTCCCTCTCCAAAGGTATAGATTGGCTGCAAAGCATAGGGTCCGCGAATCAGGCGTATAGAACCGGGAACAAGGTTTTTTAAAGGAATAGCATCCAGGAGGGCGGGTTTTTCGGCCGGTTCGATCTGGTCTGACAGGTGGTTCATCAGGTGGATCATCGGTTTTTGCATTGAAGTATCGCCGCTGGAGTTGTTGATCTGAATACAACAACACCCTTTTACGGCAGTAAGCTGATAGCGGTTCAGGGTATTGCGTGCCTTTACGGACGGAGCCGGTGTTTCCGGCCCGCATTTGGCGAGATAAATTCCCAGCGCCGCTGCGGGTTCTGCCATTTTATAGAGCTCCAGATTAAACTCGCTATCTCCGTTCTCGTAATAGACCACCAGCAATTCATCGAATCCGAATTCGAGAAAGAGCTCTGCACCGCCGTTGATGTATCCGTAGAGGTTTTGGCTGTCAAAGCGCAAGCGGGAAGCGATTGTATAGCCGTCCAGAAAAAAATCATACGGCGTTTCTGCAGCAGATGTTGCTGATAACATTAAAAGTGCCATCAAGACTGTTATTGTTTTCGACATGTTCGGATACCATCTATATTTTTGCATATTCGATTTTATCAGGGTCAGCGATTCCCAGTTCGAGTTGTTGAGCATAGCGCAGGTAATCGCTAAAGCGGGGGTGTTCATTAACCTTGACGTTCATCTCTTTGCGTTTTTCAACAAGCAAATGATGGCAGGTCATGTCCAGTGCAAACGGGTCCGTGGCAAAAAAGAGCGAGTGGTAGTCATAGCAAAAGTTGGCATTGGCACCCGGCCCTCCTTCGTATTGTGCCCGCAGGCCGTCGGTGATGTTGAGCACCAGCTTGTCGCGGATCACCGGGAACGCCGGCACTTCTGTGCACACATTGAAAAAAAGCGGTCTGTGCAGGCGGCCGGTGTTGCAGATGGCACCATAGCCGATATTTTTGCTGGCCATTGAGATGCCGTTGCCCGTGTTTTTAAAAACCGGTATATTTATAATTTTTGTCAATTTTTGCGTCAACAGCCTGCCAAAGTATGAATACTTTTTGTTAAAAACGTGCTGGTTGAGATAGGCCGGTTCCTGAGGTGCTTCCACATCGGCCCAATAGTAAACCTCTTTATCCCAGTTGCCGGCGCTGATGTGATTGCCGTTTTCGTCGAGCCAGGCAGTGTTGTCATTGTGTTCTTCCGAAGCGGCTGCTTCATCCATGGTTTGCAAACCGGCAATGCCTATACCGGGGTAGCGTTCGAATGTAAAGCCGGCATCAGCGAGCATATAATCAAAGCGGTCCCAGATAACAATCTGATCGCGTGGCAGTCCGTTTCTTACCAGCCAGTTGATAACCGCATCAACAACCTCCAGCCGCGTGCTGATGAGCCCTGGCCCGACCGGGTTGACCTTGATCCCGACGCAATCCTTTTTGTCGAAAAAGAGCTTGAAACTCGCCTGCAGATCCTTTCCTGTCAGTGCCGTTATGCCCCTTTGCACCATTTCCTTGATGGCCGTTGCATTTGGTTTTCCCGCGTTCAACGTGTTTTCATCCTGACAATGGATAACCTTGCCGGGGAACGGTCCTGGCAGCGAATGGTTGGTTTTGGGGACGGCCAGCGCCTCATCGAGATTCGTTTTCGGCTTGTGCGGTTTTGCCGTTTTTTCCTGCTCCTTTGCCCAGAGATAAGGCGTTCCCAATAAAATGCCGCTCCCGGTGGCAGAGCCGATTTTAAGGAACGCTCTGCGATTTACGTTTGTGTTCATCGATTTATATGAGGATTCCATATCTATTCCTTTATTTGTCAAGACTCTTGTTGGCTGTTATTAGCCCTGTCGCGTTTTTTGGCCTGTCCGGCCGACGGGTTAGAGCGATTGCACAATTGCGATTTTCTCATCAATGTCACGCAGACGATGCCGGGTTATTTTTTTTCTCTCTTTGATAAAAGTGTTATCCTGCGGTCTGCCGAGTACAGCATACATTTCTTCCTTCGAATGATAGACCATTTGTCTGAAGGGACAATCATAGTCTTTTTCCCGTGACTGTATAATCTCCTTTAGAATGCGTTCTTCGTGTTCTTTGAGCGATTGCAGAGCGGATATGATGAACGATGTGTCGATTTCCTTTATTTTTTGGCCATAGAGATTGACAAGCGTATGTATACCGTGACTCATCTTTTCGTCGGCATAATCGCTTTGCCATTTTTGATAAACGCTGTGAATGCTGTTCCAGTTTTTGATGCTTCGGTTTTCGATTTGTGTTTGCAGGCGTTTTATCTTTGTCAGTTGAACGGGCTGCCCGCCGAGATTGAACCATTCCTGTGGCTGGGATTTAAATCGTCTTTGCAGCTCTTCGAGCGATCCGGCCCCGGATTGTTGCTCCAAAATCGCCACCAGAGCGTTATAGAGCTGTTTGCAACCGTAATAATCGAGCATCAGGTGGTATAATCGAAAGGCCTGAAGCGGTTTTCTGACCAGCGCGACACCCCTTTTAACGAATTCCATGACCTCAAGAGAGCTTATGCTCTGCATGGGCAGGTTTTCCAGCAGGTCTGTTCTCTCTACCGGGTGTCCCAAATGTTCGGATACTTTGTTCTCTAAAAACAGCATGGCGCCAAGTATTTCTTCTGCTGTATCCGGAGCGAGATAATCCGTTTCAATGGGTTGTTCTTTATGATGGCGTTTATCGCGTTTGTCGAATTTCCAGGCGTTTCGTTCCAGTGCATACATGTTGTGTTTAAACCAATAAGCCGGCAGGACCTGTATGGTATCGGCCTTATCCGTGGTGGCGACCAGAGAGAAAGGCAATGGAATGTACATCTCTTTTTGATAACTTCCTTTTGCGATCAGGGTAAAAGAAGCAAATTTGCTATTGTGCTTGAAATTCGATTCCAGGCCGGGCCAAAAGCCGCGCCTGGCAACGATTTCTCCGTCATTGGCACGCGAGTTGTGATTTGAACCAATGGTGGCTCCGGCGGCAATGTTGGATTGGCCTTCGATCGTTGCCGCAATCAGGAAGGAATTGTTGTGGTGTTGTTCGTGGAAACCGTAAATAAGATTGTTGAGAATTTCACAACAGGATACCGTAGAGTTGGGCCCGAGAAAAGAATTGATCAAACGGGCGCCGTATTTCAGCTGGACATTGCGACAGGTAACGAATCGCACGGCTTTAACGCCGTAGAAAATGCGATTGTTGAACCCAATGATTCCGTTCACCAGTTCAACCCCTTCGCCGATCTGGGATGGTTCCTCGGCGCTGGATTGAATGGTCAGATTTTTTAATTTGTTTGCGCCTTTGATGTAGCAATGCGCACCGATCATGACATCTTTAATGATACGGCTGTTTTTGATCACTGAATTGTCACCGACGGTGCCATAATACCCTCTCCTGGTACCGCCTCTGGCATCAGTCATGGTTTTAAAGGCCCGCAGCAGGTCTTCATTGTCGCGAAAGCGTGCCCAGAGGGCGGCATCCGCCGGAAGCATGCCTTCAAACGGTAAAATACTGCGGCCGCCGTTTTCGTTGGCGATTTCCAGCCAGATTCGCACCTCTTCGGACTCGCCTTCCTTCACGATGCCGTTGCCGAATTTTGCCTGATTGACCGTGAGCATTTCCTGAATGTTAAAGAGAATGACATGATTGCCGATAATATAGTGTGAAAGATGATGGACGTTACGCATGGCGACATTGTCGCCAATGTCGCAGGATATGATGCTGCAATTATATAACCCCACCGGCAGTCGTAATTGATGAAATTCCAAAAAGGCGGGGGTGAGATCACCGAGCCGGACCATTCCCCAAAAATCGCAGTTGCGCACCAGGCTGGGATTAAAGTGTTCGCTTACCTGGATTTTATCCCATACTTCGGCGGTGTTGTTGTTCTTGACCAATATTTCTATTTCTTCTGATGTCAATGAGCGGTAGTTGCGGCCGATGTTTTGCTGATTGCGAAAATAATAACAATCCTCTTTATCTGCCTGAAAGGGTTTGGGAACAAAATCTCTGCTGATTTGGCTCAGCGGGCCCTTGCTGATTTGCGTCATGTTTGACTCCTGAAAAGAAAGGGTGACCTGGTCGGTTTTCGACAACCGATGCACCAGACTGACATCAGGATGGTTTGTTCTGCGACAAGGATACTATTATAAAATATATAATGGCAATCCTCTCATTACAAGTTATTTTTTAGAAATTGCTTGACACTGGGGATAAAATTTATTATTATTTAACCAAATGGTTAAACCAAACGGTTGGTTAAAATGACAGAGTCAGATTTCAATACCAAAGAAAAGATTCTCTCGGCAGCCTGGGAAGAATTTGCGCTTTACGGGTATGCCGGTGCCCGAATGCAACGCATTGCGGAAAAAAGCAAGGCGAACAAAGCCATGATATATTATTATTTTGGCAGCAAAGATGAGCTCTTTGAAAGCATTATTACCCAGAGTTTTCGCCAGCTTTTTGACCGTATCGAATCCGTGGCCGTTGATGAGGAGAGATCGATTCAGGATAAAATTTCCATGCTGGTGGAACAACATATCGATTTTATGCGGAAAAACCCGCATTTACCCTCGATCTTTATACGGGAAATCAATCAGGCCAATCCAATTACCATCAGAGTGGTGAAAAAACTGTTTCAGCGATCCGAACGATCCGGTGTAAATCCACTGGTTAAAATGATCGAAACGGCTGCAAGCAGGGGTGAAATTAAGCCGGTGGATACTATGCAGCTGGTGTGGAATTTAATAGCCATGAATATTTTCTATTTTATCACTCGTCCTGTATTAAACGAGATTTGGTTACATGAGGAGAGCAACGAAGAAGAAATATTGCAGAGCCGAAAAGAGGCCATTGTTGACATGGTGTTGCATGGAGTATTACCGAGATCCTAGAAGGAGAGAGTTATGCGCTATTTAACGGGATTATTGATTTTGATCTGGACGAGCGGGGCGATATCGCAGGCGGATAGTCTGAGGTTATCTGCCTGTCTGGAAATGGCTTTGCGTCACAATCCGGTGTTTAGCGGCGTTCAGTATGAGGAGCAGATGAGCCGTCAGGACTATCGGCATGCTGTGGCTGAGCGGTTGCCAATGCTGGATGTTGATGCATCTTTACGCTATCAAAGCGATATTCCCGAACTCGATCTTCCCTCGCTGTCGCTTGGCGGCGGTCAGGCCCCGGTTACCCTTTTCCCGGGCGGTGTGAAGGAGCTGGGATCAAGGGATTCATATGATTTCAGCATCACGGTGTCACAGCCGTTGTTTACAGGGTTTCGGTTAAAAAACAGACAAGCTGCTGCCAGGGCAAAGGTGAAAAATAAATCCTTACTTGTCGAAGGGCAACGTTCCTCTCTCATTTATTCGGTGGAATCAGCCTATGGCAATGTGTTGCGTGCTCAGCATATCGCGGATATCGCCAAAACGAGTCGCAATCAGATCGAGGAGCATCTGCAGGATGTAAGGAATTTTTTTTCACAGGGACTTGCGACAAAAGACGATCTGTTAAAAGTCGAGGTCAGGCTTTCAGAGGGGGAGTTGAACCTTTTAAAAGCAGACAATGCTGTGGATATCGCCAGGACCGCTCTGGAGCAGGTCATCGGCAAGCCGTTGCCGGCGGATGCCTCTTTTGCCCTTTTTGAAATTGATTTAAAGCCGGCAGATTTACAAGGTTGTCTCGATACAGCAATGAAGAAACGTCCGGAAATCCATGCAATGCAAAAAGTAAAACAAACAGCAGAGATTGCCATCAAAATACAGCAGGGGGCGCATTACCCCAGTTTGGCTGCCTTTGCCAAAGCAGGTTATGGCAAGCCCGGACTCGATTTTATCCGCAATGAGTGGATGCATTACTGGGTGGTTGGTGTTGGGGTGGAATGGCCGATTTGGCAATGGCAGAAGAAGGATGCAAAAATCGAAAAGGCTAAACTCGCCCATAAAAAGGTATTGGAAGAGGAAAGAGAGTTGCACAACAATATTCGAATGGATGTCACCCATGCCTGGTTAACGGTAAGGGAAAAGAAGTCAAGCCTGCGTTTGACCACTGTTTTGCTGCAGCAGGCGCAACAGAGCTTCCAAACAAGTCATGATCATTACCGGCAGGGAATGGCCAGCAATACCGAGTTTCTGGATGCACAATCGGACCTGACACGGGCAGAGTTGCAAAAGGCCAAAGCCTTTATCGATCTTCAGCTTGCGAGGGCAAACCTGAAACGGGCAATGGGAATGAACGATAAATCGTTATGAGCAAATTCATAGAAGGAAAGCGGATATGAAAACAACCTGTTCTGCACTCGGGGGCCTTGCAGTCGCTGCATTGCTGGGCCTATTTTGTTCCGGTCAGCATTCAGACGCGCTGTACGGTTCGGGTACCATCGAGGCAGCGGAAATTACAATTTCCTCTCAGAGCATGGGAGAGATGTTGTCGGTTTTTGTCGAGGAAGGGGACGTGGTTCAGGCCGGGCAGGTCATCGCCCGTGTCGATACGGAAAAACTGGTGCTAAAAAAGCAAAAACTGATGGCAGGGATGGATGAGCTTGAATTCAATTTACAAAATGCCGGACAATCGATTGACCTGGCTGAGGAAAATCTTGAGAACGTAAAAAAGAAATTTGAACGGATCAAAAAGCTGCTGCATGATCAGAGCACCACGCAACAGAAATATGATGACATTGAAACCGCATACCGAACCGCCTCTATTCAGGCTCAACATGCTCAAAATGCCTATAAGGCATTAACGGCTAAAAAAAGACAGCTCGGGGTCGATCTGGATTTGATCCATTCTCGGTTAAGGGACACGCTAATCCGATCTCCCCTGACCGGCACTGTGCTAACCACATATACCCAGGCAGGTGAAATGGTCAGAGAGGGATCGCCAATCGTCAAGATTGCTGATCTGGATCGTATGAAAATCAATGTTTATGTGTCCGAACCTGACCTTGGTCGTATACGGATAGGGGAAACGGTTGACATCCGCATCGATACGTTTCCGGAAGAGCGTTTCAGCGGCAAGGTAGCCTGGATTTCTCCAAAAGCCGAGTTTACCCCCAAAAATGTACAAACCCGCGAGGCGCGCACGGATTTGGTCTATGCTGTCAAAGTACGAATGGAAAATCCTCAAGGTGTTTTTAAAATCGGTATGCCGGCGGATGTCTATTTTTAACCGGAGTCGGATATGAATGAGCCCACTGCTGTATCCATAGATCAGCTTTGCAAGTCTTTTGGCGGCATCAAAGCGGTAAACGAGCTATCGATGACGGTGCAACAGGGGGAGTTGTTCGGTTTAATCGGACCGGACGGCGCCGGTAAAACCACCACCATCCGCATTCTCTGCGGCTTGCAGGATGCTGATGCGGGGCAATGCCGGATATTGGACCGGGAAGTGGCTACCGCCATAAAGGAGATACATACCTTTATCGGATATATGCCGCAACGATTTTCCCTCTATCCCGATTTGACCGTTGCCGAAAATATGCAGTTTTTTGCGGATCTTTACAATGTAAGCAAGGCGGATCGCCAAAAACGCACGCAACGTCTGCTTGAATTTAGCCGTTTACAGTCCTTTGCCGGACGAAAAGCAGAGGCCCTCTCCGGTGGTATGAAACAAAAACTGGCCTTATCCTGCATGCTGATCCATACGCCAAAAGTCTTGCTGCTGGATGAACCCACCTTTGGTGTCGATCCGGTATCCCGAAGAGAGTTTTGGGCTATTTTAAAGGAGCTTCAAAATGAAGGGGTAACCATCCTGGTTACGACCCCTTATATGGATGAAGCGGCGAGATGCGACCGGGTCGGTTTTATGCATCATGGCGAGCTGTTGTTGCTTAAGGAGCCCGGCCGGATTCCGGCGGATTTTAACGGTGTGCTCATTGAACTTTATTGTCAAAACACGGTAAAGGCTGCGCGCCGTCTGACGGGACAGGATCATATTGATTCTGTGCAGATTTTTGGAGATAAAATTCATATCAGCGGAAAACATGAAGAACGGGTCAAAACAAAAATCGAAACGGTTTTGCGGCAGCAGAAAATTCAGGTCGAGGCAATAAAAACAATACCGGCCGGCCTTGATGATGTCTTTGTTCAATTGATCAAAAAAGATCGGACCTGATGATGGCTTTACTATCCGTAAATGCAGACCATTTGACAAAACGATTCGGCCGTTTTACCGCCGTAGACGGCGTGAGCTTTCAGGTTAAACAGGGCGAAATTTTTGGTTTTCTCGGTGCCAATGGTGCCGGAAAGACCACGACCATTCGTATGCTGTGCGGTTTGCTGATGCCCAGTACCGGCAGTGCCTCTGTTGCCGGATTTGATGTCTACACCCAGACGGCCGAAATCAAGGAAAATATCGGCTATATGTCACAAAAATTCTCCCTTTATAATGATTTAACCGTCAGGGAAAATATCGAGTTCTTTGCCGGCGTCTACGGCCTGGACAATAAAGCAACCAGCCGGGCGGTTGCCAGGGCCGGCGATGTCTATGGATTGGGGGATTATCTTGCGCGCCTGACCAAAGACATTCCCCTTGGCTGGAAACAACGACTGGCCCTGATCTGTGCGCTTTTGCATCAACCCCGGATTTTGTTCCTCGATGAACCTACCTCCGGTGTGGATCCGATTTCACGCCGGGAGTTTTGGGAAATGATTTATGATCTGGCACAAGCGGGAACGACTGTTTTTGTCACCACTCATTTTATGGAAGAGGCGGAGTATTGTCATCGTTTGTCCATTATGTATCAGGGAGCGATTATCGCCATGGGATCCCCGCATGAACTCAAGGCCAATTATCAGCGACAAAGCATTGAAGACATTTTTATACATCTGGTTGACCGCTAAACAAAATGCCTGAGCGGACAAAATAGAGGAGTTTGATGAAATCCAGAATTCTGGCTATACTGAGAAAAGAATTTATTCATATCATTCGCGATTCGAAGAGTCTGGTGATTATATTTTTAATGCCACTTGCAATGATTTTCCTGTTCGGCTATGCGATAACCTTTGAAATTGATGTCATCAAGCTCGGCTTACTCGATTATGACCGCTCTGCCGAATCGAGAAATTTGCTGCAAAAATGTACCCGTTCAGGTTATTTCAGACTCGAACGTGTCTGTAAAGACCACGACGATATCAAAAGGGCGATTCTAAATCGCGACATCAACCTGGCACTCGTGATTCCCGAGAATTATTCACAAGCGCTGCAAGCGGAAGAAGCTGAGATCCAGCTTATCGTAGATGGCAGCAACGCCAACAGTGCCATCATTGCTTCCAATTATGCAAAGTTCGTCATTGCAGAGTATCGCATGTCGTTCATTCGCAAAAGTGCGGGACTCGTATCCGTGTCACCCAGAATCTACTACAATCCCAACCTGGAGAGTACGGTATTTATCGTTCCCGGCCTCGTCGCGGTGCTGCTGATGATGATATGCGCCATGCTGACATCGATCACCATTGTTCGCGAAAAAGAAACCGGAACCCTGGAACAGATTTTGGTTTCTCCTGTTTCGCCGCGTGAAATTATCATCGGTAAGGTGACGCCATATATTATTGTCGGATTTCTGGTGGCCATGGCGGTTCTCGTCTTCGGCAAGCTTGTTTTTGCCGTCCCTTTTCGGGGCAGTCCCTTGCTCCTGGCCCTCTTGTCGGTGACCTATATATACGCTTCCCTCAGTCTCGGTGTTTTTATATCCACAAAAGCCAAAACGCAACAGGTGGCACTCATGTTGTCGGTTCTGACCACATTGTTGCCCTCTGTTTTGTTGAGTGGGTTCATGTTCCCGATCGCATCGATGCCATCCATTTTAAGATATTTAACCCATATCATACCGGCCAAATACTATTTGTTGATCATCAGGGGGGTTATGCTCAAGGGCATCTCCTTTTACCAGCTTTATTTGCCGACCATTTTTCTGGTGTTGTTCGGCACCTTGTTTTTAATCGTCAGCATGAAACGGTTTAACGTCAAGCTCGAAGGATAAATTGTGAGAAAGATCAGAACCATCATCAGGAAGGAATTTTTACAGATTCGCCGCGACAGAGCGATGATCGCTATCATTTTTGTTGTGCCGGTCATTCAGCTCATTCTTCTGGGGTATGTCATCTCTTCTGAAGTGAAAAATTTACAAACCGTCATATGTGATTTGGATAAATCTCCGCTCAGCCGCGAGCTCATCTCCAGGGTGAAAAATTCCAACTATTTTATCATAGCAGGATATGACGATCGCTATTCCCGGCTTGAAAAACACCTGGATAGCGGCAGAGCCCATGTAGTGGTTATCGTTCCCAGCCACTTTGGCCGGGATATCAGACTCGGCAGGGAAACCTCTCTTCAGATATTGCTCGATGGTCAGGATACCAATAGTGCCACCATTGCTCTGGGTTATCTCAACGCTATTATAAGTGACTTTGGCCGGGAAAAACTTTCCGGTCATCTGCAAAGGCTGCCCATTCGTCCCGTTTTTATCGATTTGGAAACCCGCTACTGGTATAATCCCGAGCTGGAATACAGCGATTACATGGTACCCGGTATTGCAGCTTTTCTTCTGACCATGATTACCACTCTACTAAGCGCTATGGGACTGGTCAGAGAACGAGAGATCGGCACGCTGGAACAGCTTTCGGTAACGCCGATCAAAAAACATCAGCTGCTCATCGGTAAAATCATTCCCTTTGCCGTTCTCGGATTTCTCGAGCTCGGCATTGCACTGGCCTTTGCAAAAATTTGGTACGATATCCCCCTGGTGGGCAATTTGGGTATTTTTGCTCTGTTTACCCTCATTTACCTGTTAACAACCCTGGGGCTGGGACTTTTAATTTCCGCTTCCTCGCACACACAGCAGCAAGCGCTTTTTATGAGCTGGTTTTTCATGGTGTTTGCCCTGCTCATGTCCGGTTTTATCTTTCCTATTGAAAACATGCCGCCCTTGGCACAGGTCATCACCTATTTGAATCCCATGCGTTACTTTATTTTGGTGGTTCGGGAGATTTTGATCAAGGGGGCGGGATTACAGCAGCTCTATCAGCAGGGGCTTGTCCTGGTTGTGTTTGGTGTGTTGATATTTGGATTTGCCGTGATGCGATATCAGGAACGCCTGAAAGAATAGGGCGTTTAAGGATGCAGTGCTGTTTGTTTTATATTCATCTTGATATGCTATGGAGAGTTTTTGCCGGAATTACCTGAAATTGAAACCATTCGTCGTTCTCTGCAGCAACAGGTGGAGGGGTGCAGAATAAGCGCCATCGATATTTTTGAGAAAAGATTGCGCCGGCCCGTCCCTGCCGGACTGCTGCATCGATACATTGAAAATTTTGTTGTCCGTTTACTGGAACGACGCGCAAAATACCTGCTTTTTACGTTTGACAGCGGTGCTGTTTTGATTATACATCTGGGTATGAGCGGACGGCTCGGTCTGTTTGATCCCCGACATCCTCTGGAAAAGCACACCCATGTTGTCTTTAAACTTTCCTGCGATCTGGAAATGCGATTTCGCGATCCCCGCCGTTTTGGATTGATTGCGGTACAACAACCGGGCAGGACCTCTAATGTTCTGTTGGATCATTTGGGTGTAGAGCCGTTATCTGATGAGTTTAATGCAGAGTATCTCTGCGATCGTCTTGGGAAAAGCATGCGCCCGGTTAAAAATGTATTGATGGATGCGACAGTTGTTGTCGGACTGGGGAACATATATGTTTCCGAGGCCCTCTTTGCGGCAAAAATCGATCCTTGCCGTGCTGCCGGGACGTTGACGCGGTCTGAGGTTGATCTTTTGGTGGCGGCGATAAAATCGACATTGCTGCAAGCCATAGCGGCCGGAGGGACGACTTTGAATGATTTCCGCAATGGCAGGGGAGAAGCGGGATTTTTTCAGCAGCAGCTGATGGTCTATCAGCGACAAGAGCAACCCTGTTATTTGTGCGGTCATTCTGTTCGGAAATGCGTTTTGGCGGGACGCAGCACTTTTTTCTGTCCGTCCTGTCAGGCTTGAGCAGAGGGTTCTCCGTCTGTTGTTGCAGTGAGTTATCAGGCAGGTATATAAAAAAAGGGCTGAAGAAATCAGCCCTTTTTTTATATTGGATGAAGAGGAATTATTAATACATTCCCGGTGCTCCGCCGCCCGGAGGCATGGCAGGAGGTGCGGGTTCATCTTCTTTCTTTTCGACCACGGTGGCTTCGGTCATCAGCATCAGTCCGGCAACGCTGGCTGCGTTTTCAAGGGCGATACGGCTTACCTTGGTAGGATCAATAACGCCGGCTTTGAAGAGATCTTCATAGGTGTCGCTGGAAGCGTTATAGCCAAAGTTGTCTTTGCCTTCCTTTACTTTTTGGATGACGATCGAGCCTTCCTGCCCTGCATTTTCGGCGATTTGACGAAGCGGTTCTTCGAGAACGCGTTTCAGTATACTGATACCGATCATTTCATCACCGTTGAGTTTCAACTCGTCCAATGCGGGAATCGCTCTGACGAAAGCGACGCCGCCACCGGCAACGATACCTTCCTCGACCGCAGCACGGGTAGCGTGTAATGCATCTTCAACGCGTGCTTTTTTCTCTTTCATTTCAACCTCTGTTGCGGCACCGACATTGAGAACCGCAACGCCACCGGCGAGTTTAGCCAGGCGTTCCTGCAGTTTTTCCTTATCATAATCAGAAGTCGAAGATTCGATCTGTTTTTTGATCTGAGCGATACGCGCCTGAATGTCGGCAGTAGAACCGGCACCTTCAACGATAGTGGTGTTGTCTTTGTCTACTGTGATGCGTTTGGCGCTACCGAGATCCGATGCGGTGGCATTTTCGAGCTTGAAACCGGCATCTTCGGAAATCACACGGCCGCCGGTAAGAATCGCGATATCTTCCAGCATCGCTTTGCGGCGATCGCCGAATCCGGGTGCTTTTACAGCACAAACTTTGAGGGTACCGCGGATTTTATTCACAACCAGGGTCGCCAGTGCTTCGCCTTCGATATCTTCGGAGATGATCAGAAGACCTTTGCCCATTTGTGCGGTTTTTTCGAGAATCGGCAGCAGGTCTTTCATGGCGCTGATCTTTTTGTCATAGATTAAAATCATGGGATCTTCGAGATCCGCTTCCATGTTTTCGGGATTGGTTACAAAATAGGGGGAAAGGTAGCCGCGATCGAACTGCATTCCCTCGACGATTTCGAGGTGGGTTTCGGTACCTTTGGCTTCTTCAACGGTGATAACGCCGTCTTTTCCCACTTTATCCATCGCATCTGCAATGAGGTTACCGATCTCTGCGTCATTGTTTGAAGAGATCGCGCCAACCTGGGCGATTTCATTTTTACCCGGAATGGGTTTGCTCATATTTCGTAACGCTTCAATAACTTTTTTAACACCGGCATCGATTCCGCGTTTGAGAAAGGTCGGATTTGCACCGGCGGTAACATTTTTCAGACCTTCGCGGATAATGCCCTGAGCCAGCACGGTAGCGGTTGTGGTACCGTCTCCGGCGACGTCGCTGGTTTTGGACGCAACTTCTTTGACCATCTGGGCGCCCATATTTTCGAGTTCATCTTCCAGTTCAATTTCTTTGGCAACGGTAACACCGTCTTTGGTCACGGTGGGAGCACCGAATTTTTTATCGATAACGACATTACGACCTTTGGGGCCGAGCGTAACGCGAACGGCGTTCGCGAGTTGATCGGCACCGTGCTTAAGAGCCGAGCGTGCCTCAGCATCAAATTCAATAAGCTTTGCCATAATTCAAAAACCTCCGTTTATATAATAATGATTTGACAATTGACAGACTTAGATAACTGCGAGAATATCGCTTTCGCGCATAATGAGATAATCTTCATTATCGATGGTGACCTCTGTGCCGGAATACTTGCCATAGAGAACAACGTCACCAACTTTGACTTCCATATCAATTTTGTTGCCGCTTTCGCTTACTTTACCCGGGCCTGCAGCAACGATTTCACCTTTTTGCGGTTTTTCTTTTGCGGTATCGGGAATAATAATTGAACCCTGAGTGGTTTCTTCCGCTTCATGGGACTTGACAACGACGCGGTCAGCCAACGGTTTTACTTTCATTTGTTACCTCCTTATTTATGGAAAATAGTTAAATTGTCACTTTGTTAGCACTCGCTATTATCGAGTGCTAACGATTATATAATTTATAACTTTTAACAAAAAAGTCAAGCAGAAAATTCCAAAATCCAGCCGGTTCTTTTTTCAAAGCCATATAACTGTATTGAAATTATATAGATGCATTAACCGGATTTTTTTATTTTTCTCTTGACATTGACTAAGGTTGTAAATATATTGATTATAGGTTCGGAAGCTCATAGTTTAAACAATTTATCCGGCATATTTAGCAGGATAAGAGGGTACGTAACGCGTGATGGAAGGGGTACCAGTATGAAAGAATTCGTCGAATACATCGTAAAACATCTGGTCGACAATCCCGAAGATGTTAAGGTTTCTGAAGTCTTTGGCGAAACGACAGTCGTCTACGAACTCAAAGTTGCTCAACCCGATATGGGTAAGGTCATCGGAAAAAATGGTCGCACCGCGCATGCAATCCGTGTTTTGCTGAGTGCTGTAGCCCGCAAAGCCGGTAAACATGCCACCCTCGAAATCTTGGAATAATATTTTTTCTCAGCAGGTGAAACCGTCATTGGCTTTGTTAATGACGGTTTTTATTTTGTGGGTACGGTATAACCTTTATTATTCCTTTGGGCGAGTTTCAGGGAAAATTGAGGCATCTTTGAAGGGCTTTTATTTGTGGTATTTACTGCCATGCTGGATGCTCATCGCACGGTAGATTTGTTCCAGTACAATGACCAGGGTCAATTCGTGCGCAAAAGTCATTTTCGACAAAGAGATCGTTATTGAAGCGGCTTTTCGAAAATTGTCGGGCAAACCCAGTGGACCCCCTATGATAATGGTCAGTTTTTTGGTGCTTTCAAGCTGTCTTTTCTGTATAAAACCGGCAAAAGCGGTAGAGGATACCATCTTTCCGCTTCTGTCGAGGACAACGGTATAACCGTCGGCATCTATTCTTTGCTGCAGCCGCACTGCCTCCCTTTGCATGATTTCCTGCGCCGGTAAAGACGCGATTTTCTCTCCCTTGACCCAAATCAACTCGACCGGCAGATACCGGGAAATCCGTTTCAGGTAATCCTGAGACAGATTTTTCATATTGTCGTTTTGCGGCTTGCCCACGGTTAGTATTTCAATTTTCATACCCCACTTTACGAAGAAATCCCGATAAAAACAACAGTTACCTGGTTTGCAGGTCGTTGCTTTATGCAGAGGTAACCCGAAAAACGTTTAAGCGACAGGGACCCCGGGATCAAATCAAATTCTCCCCTGGATCATTTTTCAAGAGAATGTATGTCATCCTAAAATTAAAAGAGTAATGAATAACAAGATGCGGTAATCGATGATCCACTCGTCTTTGTAACAGCATAACTATAATGAATCATGCCCTGCCGGCACAGCCGCTCCGGCATCGTCTGTTTATACCGGGACAATTGTATTGACTCTTTATCACCGTATTGTTATATTTGAGTTTATTGAAAAAATGTTCAGTCACTGCAATCTCTGCGTTTTTTATAAAACCATTTGAAAAGAGGAACTGTTTTGACAGGTTGTTTGAAACAGAGCAAAAAGCGAGTATTGCCAAACAAAAAAATCACCTATACACTTGTTTTGGACAGACGCGATTATATATACTAAATACGATGCGCCTGCCTTGTGGCGGGCTGGATATAAATGAGATATTCTGCGGACATTGCTAATCGAGGATTTTAATGCGTAACAGAGAATTGGAAAAAACCTATAATCCGCTCAAGGTTGAGGAAAAATGGTATGCCTTTTGGGAAGAACTGAATCTTTTTCATGCTGATGCCGATACGGACAAGAATACCTACACCATTGTTATACCGCCACCAAATGTGACCGGTATGCTGACAATGGGGCATATCCTCAACAATACGATTCAGGATTTTTTGATCCGCTGGAAAAAGATGAAGGGATTCGAAACCCTGTGGATGCCGGGGACGGATCATGCCGGTATCGCCACGCAAAGCAAGGTAGAAGCGGCCCTTTTCCGCGAAAACAAGAGCAAATATGATTTGGGACGTGAAAAATTCCTGCAGCGGGTCTGGGAATGGAAAGAGAGATACGGCGGCATTATCCTGCAACAATTGCGTAAATTGGGGGCGGCATGTGACTGGCAACGCGAGTGCTTTACCATGGATGAAACGCGAAGCCAGGCGGTGCGGGAAACCTTTGTCAGACTCTATGAAAAAGGCCTCATTTATAAAGGCAGGCGATTGATCAACTGGTCTCCAAAGGCAAACACCGCTCTCTCGGAAGAAGAAGTCAATTATGCCGATGAACCCGGCAAGTTCTATAGCATCGCCTATCCCCTCAAAGAGGGCAAGGGAGAGGTGGTTGTTGCCACAACCCGTCCGGAAACGATGCTCGGCGATACCGCCGTTGCGGTTCATCCGGAAGATCCCCGCTACAAATCCCTGGTCGGTAAAATGGTGATATTACCGTTGATGAATCGGGAAATCCCCATCATTGCCGACGAACATGCTGATCCCGAAAAAGGCAGCGGTGCGGTAAAAATTACCCCGGCCCATGATTTCAATGATTTTGAGGTCGGCATCCGTCATGACCTCGAAGCGATCTCCGTCATTGATCAGGATGCGAGCATGAATGAGAACGCCGAAACCTATCAGGGATTGAACCGTTTCGACGCAAGAGAGCGCATCGTCGATGATCTGCAAAAGCTCGGTCTCCTTCGCAAGGTTGAAACGATTGTCATTCCGGTTCCCAGGTGTTACCGAACCCATGACATTATTGAACCCCTGTTGTCTGAACAGTGGTTTGTGAAAATGAAACCGCTGGCAGAGCCGGCTATACAGGCGGTCCGGCAGGGAGAAATCCGTTTTTATCCCAGGCATTGGGAGGAAACCTATTTTCACTGGATGGAAAATATCAGAGACTGGTGCATCAGCCGTCAGATTTGGTGGGGACACCGTATTCCGGCCTGGACCTGTGACAATGGGCATCTGACCATCTCCCGGACCGATCCGGCGGAATGCTCAACCTGTGGTTCGAAAATCCTGCAACAGGACAAAGATGTGCTCGATACGTGGTTTTCCTCCTGGTTATGGCCCTTTAGCACTCTGGGATGGCCGGAGAAAAGCAAAGCGTTGAGTGTTTTCTTTCCCACCGACACTCTGGTTACCGGTCCGGATATCATTTTCTTCTGGGTCGCCAGAATGATAATGGCTTCCTATGAATTTATGGGTGACCTGCCGTTTAAAGACGTCTATTTTAACGGCATGATTCGCGATAAAGACAACCGAAAAATGTCCAAAAGCCTTGGAAATTCTCCGGACCCTCTCTGGCTCATCGAAGGAGCGGATAAAGCAGCGGTCGGCGAGTTTGCAGAAGAGAATCCAAGCTATAAAGAGGGCGTACCGGCCTATGGCGCCGATGCCGTGCGGTTGACCATGGCCTATTTGACCCCGTTGGGCGGCGACATCCGTTTTGATCATACGTTGGTCGAAATGGGACAAAAGTTTTGCAACAAGTTATGGAATGCTGCGCGGTTTGTGTTGATGAATCTAGATGCCGATCATACTCAGCTGCAGCTGGATGAAATCAACAGCGATGAGCTTGAAGTGGCGGATCGATGGATAACCAGCCGGCTTCACAGCACCATTGCAGAGATGGAAACCTATTTGAACCAATTTCGTTTCAACGACGCGTTGCATGCATTGTATGATTTTACCTGGTCGGAATTTTGTGACTGGTATATTGAACTGGCCAAAATACGACTGTATGAGGCCAACACCGAGCACCAGAAACATATTGCCCAGAGTTTTCTGGTTCACATGCTGGATGCGATCGTCCGCCTGCTTCATCCGATAACCCCTTTTATTACCGAAGAGATTTGGCAAAATCTGCCGACCTCTCCGCAGTCCTCTGCGGATTCGGTGATGCTGCAACCCTATCCGTCAAGCCGGGAAGCGCTTGTCGATACAAAAGTTGAACGGGAGATGCAGCTTATTCAACAGGTGATCAGCGCTGTAAGAAATATCCGCAGCGAAATGGGCATCCCTCCAAATAAAGAGGCGTCTCTCATCATTAATTGCACTAATGAGAATAAGAGTTCTATTTTAAAAGCTAATACAGCTTACCTGAAAAGATTGGCGCGTTTGCACCAAATTGAATACCAAAATGAAAAACCGCAGCAATGCGTTACTGCTGTTGTGCAGGGGATAGAACTTTACGTTCCTCTGGCCGGCCTGGTAGACGTTCAGAAAGAGAAATCAAGACTGGAAAAAGAGATCTCCAGATTATCGAGCCAGCTGCAGGGATTATCTAAAAAACTAGGCAATGAAAATTTTCTCTCGCGTGCACCCCAATCTGTGGTGGAGAAGGAGAAGATGAAAAAAACCGATTTTGAAGAGAATCTTAAAAAATTACAGCAAAATCTTGAAATGTTGCAGTAGCAACAGCAACGTATCCGGAATGCCGGTGTTTTGCCGCTACCATACCGGTTTTTTTCGGATCTACAAGATCTCGAGGGTAGGAAATGAAAGTAAAAATTATTTTGGCATTTTTTTTATTGGTAATCTCGTGCATCGCTCAATCCCGGGCGGAGATAGCGGTTACGGTTTACAATAACAATTTTGCTGTTGTACGGGAAACCAGATCGCTGACGCTGAACAAGGGGGTGCAAACCCACCTGTTCACCAATGTGGCCGGTCAAATCGATCCCACTTCTGTTCTTTTCAAATCTTTGAGCAATAAGGTTCAGGTCGAAATTTTGGAGCAGAATTTTGAGTATGATCTGGTGGGAACGGAGCGACTCCTGCAAAAGTATTTGAATGAATCTATCACGGTAACCACCAAGAGAGAGCAGGTTCATCGGGGAATTTTGCTGAACAATCAGGCTTCTGATATCATTTTGCAGCGACCGGATGGCCGAATACTCGTGGTAAAATCCTCAGACGTTGCCGGTGTTGAATTTCCAACCCTTCCTGAAGGCTTGATCACCCGGCCGACTCTGGTATGGCTGTTAAATGCCAATCAGGCGGATGAGGTGCCCTGTGAGATCAGTTACACCACTGAGGGGATTGGCTGGCACTGCGAATACGTGGCAGTGAGCAACAAAACAGATACTGCTTTGGAGCTGGCGGGATGGGTAACCATCGAAAATCGTTCCGGCACCGCTTACCGCGATGCCAAAGTAAAGCTGGTTGCGGGGGATGTGCACAAGGTCAAGCCCCCGGCGCGACGAGCTGAAATGGCTTATATGACCACAGCGGCTGGAGCGGAACAGTTCAAGGAAGAGAAATTTTTTGAATATCACCTCTATACCCTGCAACGACCGACCACAATCGCCAACAATCAGGTTAAACAAATGGCGCTTTTTCCCGGAACCCGGGTTAAATCCGATAAAAAATATATCTACAACGCCCGCGCAGACGCCGATGATGTGAGCGTTGTTTTGGAATTTAAAAATGATTCTCAGAGCGGACTCGGCATTCCACTGCCCAAGGGGAAAATTCGCGTCTTTAAAGAACAGGGCGGATCTCAGGAGTTTGTCGGTGAAGACCGGATCGATCATGTGCCGAAGGGAGAAAAGGTCCGGCTCAGAGTCGGGAATGCTTTTGATATCAAAGCCGAGCGAACGGTCAAAAAAGTGGAAAAAATCAGCGATAAAAGCCGCAGGGAAACCGTGGAAATCAACATCAGGAACCATAAGGACGAGGATGTCGTTGTCTTTGTGGTTGAGCAGTTCTGGACAGACTGGCAACTGTTGGGCGACACGCCGCCAATTGTAAAAAAGGATGCAAATTCGGCAGAATTCAAGGTGGCGGTGGCCAAAAACAGCGAGAGCACATTTGAATACATGGTTCTCTATAACTATTAATTTGTTACGACAAAACGCTCCCGAGACGCATCAGCGTTCCTCGCCAACCAAAACACTTTTCCGGCGGCGCCCTGCATTCGCGTCTTTTTTTATATGATGCAAACCGATTATTTTCTAAAAACACCGGTAGAGCAATTGCGCAATATCGGTCCGCAAAAAACAAAAGCCCTGGAAAAGGTCGGAATCAAGACCCTGGGAGACTTGCTGTATTACTTTCCCCGAAGGTATCTGGACCGCTCAACGATATTCAAAATCAATCAGCTGAGAGCTGATATTGAGGCTACGGTTATTGCACAGGTTGTGAATATGGGCGTCAAAAAAGGACGCCGCAACCGCTTTCTGCTTATCGTATACGATGGAACGGCTTATATGAGCTGTGTTTGGTTTTCGCGACTCAGCTACTGGCAACGCATTTTTCACAAGGGAGAGTGGCTGGCGCTTAGCGGCAAGATCGGTTATTTTGGCGGCTGGCAAATGGTGCATCCTGAGTTTGACCGTCTGGGTCAGGCCACCGGAGGCGATACGTTTCATACATCCAAAATTATTCCTCTTTATCCATCAAATGAACAACTCAATAAACTGGGCCTGGACAGCCGTGGTTTTCGTCGTCTTATTGGTCCCCTCCTGAAACAGAAGGGGGATTCCCTCCTGGAAACCATGCCGGGGAGTTTGCTGAATCAATACAAGCTGATGCCTCTGGCGGAATCGATGAACAATATACATTTTCCTGAATCCTTTACCCGGCTGCATCATGCGCGCAGAAGGTTGAAATTTGAAGAGTTGTTTTTCATGCAGCTTTATATTGCTTCATATAAAAAGCATCGACAGCAGTCTAATGCCGGTATTGTGTTTCGCAAGGTGGGTGATCTGATTCGGATTTTGGTCGAGTCGCTTCCTTTTGAGCTGACCCGGGCGCAGAAAACCGTTTTACATGAAATCCATGAAGACATGAAAAATCACAAACCGATGAATCGTTTGATTCAGGGCGATGTGGGATCCGGGAAAACCATTGTCGCCGTGATCAGCATGCTTATTGCGGTGGAAAACGGTTATCAGGCGGCTATGATGGCACCCACAGAAATATTGGCCGAGCAGCACTATTTTACGCTTAAAAAATTGCTCGATCGCATCGATATTCATACCGTGCTTCTAATCGGCGGTCAAAATCAGCAAACCCGGAACAGCTTATTAGCCGGGATTGAAAGCGGTGAGGCTCATATCGTCGTCGGTACGCATGCGCTTATACAGGAAGGGGTCGCTTTTCATAAACTCGGTTTGGTCATTGTGGATGAGCAACACCGCTTTGGGGTTTTACAGCGTGCCGTATTGCGTCAAAAAGGACTCAATCCCGATGTCCTGGTCATGACAGCAACGCCGATCCCGAGGACGCTCTCCATGACCATTTATGGTGATCTGGATGTATCGGTATTGGATGAGATGCCGGCAGGCCGAAAGCCGATAAAAACCCGATGGATTCGGGAGGAGCAGCGCGTCAAAGTTTATCGGTTTTTGCGCGATCAGGTAAAGTCCGGTGCTCAGGCCTATATCGTTTTTCCGCTTGTGGAAGAGACGGAAAAATCCGATTTAAAGGCGGCAACCGACAGCTTTACCGCTATGCAAAATACTTTTTTCGAGGGGTTCAGGCTCGGGCTTTTGCATGGCCGCATGAAAAGCGAAGAGAAAGAAGCGGTAATGGGCGCTTTTAAACAGGGCGATCTCGATATTCTCGTCAGCACCACTGTCATAGAAGTCGGTGTGGATGTCCCCAATGCAACGTTAATGGTTGTGGAGCATGCCGAGCGTTTCGGTTTGACTCAAATGCATCAGCTACGCGGACGGGTCGGACGCGGAAGCAAACAATCCTATTGTTATCTGGTTGCCTATGGAACCTTGACTGAGGAGGCAGAGAAGCGTTTGCAAACCATGGCCAGAAGCAATGACGGATTTAAAATTGCCCAGGTCGATCTCGAGATTCGCGGACCAGGTGAGTTTTTTGGCGTCCGGCAGAGCGGTTTTGCCGAGCTCAAGATAGCGGATCTGATCAAAGATGTTCAGGTTCTCAAGGTCGCCAGAGAAGAAGCCTTTACGATTATTGGAGATCCTCAGCAATGTCATCGTCTGAAGGTGCTTTTTCAACGCTCCTATTTTGCCCGGTTTTATCGGGATAAAATCGATTTTGACCTTTTGACCCAGGGTTGATCGTGAACCTGTACATCGCTGCGGTGTATCCTATCGAACAGACTTTTTTACTTGAATTATCCGATAAAAGTTTGTAGAATCAATATTTAAATTAGATGGAAGAAATGAAACGGCAACATAATCGCAAGGTATGGGAACAATTTTGGACGCAAAAGAGAGAACTGGACAAGGTTTACTCCAACTCCGACCGTGTGATATCGCAAATTGAACAGCTGGGGCCGCTGCAGGGAAAGCGGGTTCTGGAAGTCGGAGCGGGAACGGGTCGTGACGGATTCAAACTCGTGGATTGCGGCGCCGTTGTTGTTCTTTTGGACTATGCAAAAAATTCTCTTGAGATTATGCAACAGCTGTCTTGGCAGACCCAAAAACCGGTTTATCTGGTACAGGGTAACGCTTTTCAATTGCCCTTTCGCGACCAGGTGATCGATGTGGTCTTTCATCAGGGTCTGTTGGAACATTTTCGCAATCCTGAGAATATATTAGAGGAGAACTATAGAGTTCTCAAACAGAATGGATTTGCCATTGCAGACGTACCACAGCGCTATCATATCTATACGGTGGTGAAACATATACTCATTCGGCTCGGCAAATGGTTTGCCGGATGGGAAACTGAATTTTCCCGTTCCCAGCTTGAATCGATGTTCCGCCGAAGCGGATTTTCCATTTACAGCGTTTATGGTGACTGGATGCGGCCGAGTTTTTTTTACCGCAGTTTGCGGGAAGCCTTGAAAAAGACCGGTATACAGTTGCCGCTTTATCCGGGCAAAATCGCCGGCTGGTCCAAAATACGCAATAAGCTGAGAAGAGTGTTGAAAAAAAGCTCTTTGTCATATTATACCTTTATGGATATAGGCGTTATAGGTCGTAAATGAAACACAAAAGGCCGACGAGGAAATATCACATCCTCGCCTTCAACTGGCAGGATATCACCCATCCGCAGAGCGGTGGAGCAGAGGTTCATTTTCATGAAATTTTTAAACGGCTGGCAATGCAGGGACATTCTGTAACGCTGGCCTGTTGCCATTATCCCGGTGCTTCGAAAAGCGAGCGCATAGATTCTATAGATGTTCGGCGCTATGGCAACAGAGCTCTTTTTAATTATTATGTTCCCTTTGCCTATCGGCAATTACGCCGGCAGGGTGTTGATATCGTTATCGATGATATCAACAAAATACCTTTTTACACGCCTTGTTATGTAAAAGAACCTGTCTGTGCCCTGGTGCACCATCTCTTTGACAAAAGTATATATCTGGAAACCAATCCGGTATCAGCATCTTATGTTTATTTTTCGGAAAAGCTGATCCCGCTGGCATACCGGCACACATCCTTTGCGGCGGTATCACAAAGTACGATCAATGAATTGCGGCAAAACGGCATAAAGGGTTCCATTCATTGGTTACCCAATGCTGTCGACACGAACCGTTTTCCGGCCGGCAAGCGGCAAAAAAAGCCGCTTATCGGCTATTTCGGACGCCTGAAAAGGTACAAAAGCGTGGAGCATTTTTTACTGGCAATTCCAGGAATAATAACTGCCATGCCGGATGCTGAATTTGTCGTGCTCGGTGGAGGAGATGACCGGCAAAACCTGGAAAAACTGACAAGAGAACTGCAGATCGATTCCCGGGTTATATTTACCGGTCATGTCAGTCACGAGGACAAAGTCGACTGGCTCGGGAAAATGTGGTGTGCGGTGAACACCTCTCCCAAAGAGGGATGGGGTCTGACGGTCATCGAAGCCAATGCCTGCGGCACCCCCGTAATTGCTGCTGATTCTCCCGGCTTGAGAGATTCGGTGGTAAATCATAAAACCGGATTTTTATATCCGTATGCTGATATTGAAAGTCTTTCCGAAAGCATCATTCGGCTCTGCAAGCACCCCCTGTTGCTGCAGCGAATGAGCCGGCACGCCCTGGAGTGGGCCATAAAATTTGACTGGAATCGGTCAGCCGAAATGGCTTTGGAGATAATAGAGCGTATAATTTATCAATCAAATAGAGATGGAGTTGTTCAATGAAAAACTATAAACTCATTAACCGTTTGTTTGCTGCAATCGCATTTCTCATTTCTTTTGTTCTGTATTTTAAAACGATTGCTCCGACCACTTCCTTTTGGGATTGTGGTGAGTTCATCACCTGTTCCCATATCCTGGGCATTCCCCATCCACCCGGAGCGCCGTTTTATCTGTTGATCGGCAGATTGTTTTCCATGATACCCTTTGTAGAGGATATCGCTCTGCGTGTGAATATGATTTCGGCACTGACCTCTGCTCTGACGATCATGCTCACTTATCTGATCATTATCCGTTTAATCAAGCAATGGCGCGGGCAGCCGAAAAACAGCGAAGATATGTTTGTCCTCGTGGCCAGCGGTCTGATGGGTGCACTGGCGTTTGCCTTTACGGATACGTTTTGGTTTAATGCCGTTGAAGCCGAGGTTTATGCCATCAGTATGTTTTTTACGGCTTTTACCGTTTATCTCATCCTCGTCTGGCTGGAAAAGGCGGATCAAGTCGGATCCGAACGCTATCTGTTGCTGATCGCATACCTGATCGGTCTTGCCATTGGAGTACACCTGTTGATGATTTTGGTGCTTCCGGCCATCTTTCTTGTTATTTATTACAAATATCTGGATAGCCATAATGAAAACATAACGCTGAAAAATCTGGTTATTTTTGCCGGGGCCACAATTCTGATCTTTTTTGCGATTTATCCCGGCGTGGTTCAGTGGATTCCCAATTTGGCCGGGCACTATTCCATGTGGGCTGTTGGTGCTGTAATCCTGGGCCTGACCCTGCTGACCATGTATACCTGGTTGAATCAGCAAAAAGTAGCGTCAATATTCCTCATGTCTTTTATGCTGGTCATTGTCGGATATTCGACTTATTCGTTGATCTACATCCGTTCCAATCTTGATCCGGCTATAGATGAAAACGATCCCGAAACCATTCAAAATATGGTCAGTTATCTCAACCGCGAGCAGTACGGAAAATGGAGTACCTTTCCGCGTCGTTTCCCCGGCCTGCCCAATGAGATGCAGTTCAACCAGCAGTTTCCCAATCGCAGTTATTCGACCTACAAGTTTAGTCAGCAGATGGATTTCATGTGGAATTATCAGATTAGCAAAATGTATCTGCGCTACTTCGCCTGGCAATATATCGGCAAGGGCACGACGCTCGGCAGCGATAGCTATATAAAGGAGCATCTTTCCACCAAAGGATTATTCGCTTTGCCGTTTCTCATCGGTATGATCGGCATGGTACATCATTTTTACCGGCACAAGCGTCATGCCTTCTCGATTTTGGGTATTTTTATTCTCACCGGCGTGGCGATTGTCATCTACCTTAACCAGGAGGATCCGCAACCGCGCGAGCGTGATTATGTCTATGTCGGTTCTTTTTGGGCATTTGCTATCTGGATCGGCATTGGTATGACGGCGATTCTGGAATGGATCAAAGACTATTTTAAGAATAAAAATATTCGAACGTTGCTCTATGTGACTGCCGTTTGTGCGGTGGCACTAATGGTTCCTGTGAATCTGTTGGCGCATAATTATCATACACACGATCGAACCGGTAATTATGTGGCTTATGACTATTCCTATAACATTCTGCAATCCTGCGACCCGGACGCGATTTTGTTTACCAATGGTGATAACGATACGTTTCCACTTTGGTTTTTACAATTCGTATATGATATACGCCGGGATGTCCGAGTCGTTAATCTGAGTCTGCTGAATACGCCATGGTATATTAAACAGCTGAAACACGAGGAGCCCAAGGTTCCCATTTCCCTGAGCGACGGCCAGATCGAGCAAATGGAGGTTATGCCCTGGAAAAAACAAACGGTCAAAATCCCCATCCCCGGCCATGTACGACAACAGGCGATGAACGATTTGGGAGAAACCATCGAGTTGCTGGATCCTGATTTCAAGGTACCGGAAGAGCTGGTCATCGAGGTTGAACCGACGCTCTTTGGGCAGGGCATCAGAGTCCAGGATCTGATGATACTCAACATTATTTACGCCAACCGTTGGAAAAAACCGGTTAATTTTGCCGTCACGGTTGCGAACGACAATAAAATCAACATGGACAAATATATGCGAATGGACGGTCTCGCTTTCACATTAACGCCCTATGTGGCAAATGATATCGAACCGGAGATCATCCATGAAAATCTTTTTGAGACCTTTCAATTCAGAGGTCTGAACGATTCCACAGTATATTTTAATCATAATATTATCGGACTTTTGCAAAATTACCGGGCTGCCTTTCTCCGTCTGGTACGCTATTATTACACCGAGAAAGAGTTCGATAAAATGCTGAGCGTGCTCGACCGCATGGAAGAGGTGCTTCCGGAAGAGGTCATTCCGATTCCGGATTTTCGTCTTTCGATGCAGATCGGCCAGATGTATGACCTGGCCGGACGACCGGATGTCTTTATTCAACGTCTGCAACGCCTGGCACGGATCGATCCGGACAATGCCTATCTTACCGCGACTCTGATTTCGGTGCTCAGCCGTGAAGGTGAACACCAGAGAGCCGTAGAATTGCTGGAAAAGTGGGTTGAACAGCACCCGGATGATTCGCGCGCAAAAGAGCGTTTGGAACAGGAGAAAAGATATATCACACAACAGGACACAACAGAATAACGACAATGAAACAAAATCCGGAGAGAAAAAAAATACGGCATGGTATCATTACCCTGATTAAGGTATTGATCAGCGTTTCTCTGATTTATATTTTGCTGCAGCGCATAGGATTGGAGCAGATCATTAGCCAGTTCTTTACCATGAACGTGAAATGGTTTGTCGTCTCATTGCTGGTCTTTGCATTCAGCAATGTTCTCGGTGCGCTGCAGTGGTATATGCTGTTAAGAGCAAGGCAAATTGAAATTGCCTGGTTACAGGTGCTGGCATATTATCACGTTGGTCTGTTCTTTAACAATTTTCTCATCGGTTATATCGGCGGTGATGCATTCAGAATCTATGATATTAGCCGTAATTCCGGCAAGATGGCGGATGCCGTGTCAACTGTATTGCTGGACCGGTTTATCGGCTTTTTTACCCTTACTTCGCTTGCTGTTGTTGCGTCTGTCATCTGGGCTCGTCATCTTTCCTCTCAGATTGCTGTGGTTCTGCAGGTCACTATCTTGCTGATCTGGATATTTACAATGTGGTTTCTTTTTGACCGTCGCCTGGCGCGCAAATTTAGCTGGCTATTTCGTCTCATCATCCCTGTCGTCATTCATCAAAAATTGCGCGATATCTATTCCTGCATTCATGGTTTTGGTGCCAATCGACGCTTTCTGATTGTTCTGTTAATTTTATCTTTTTGTATTCAGGCCCTTCGTATCGCCACCCATTATTTTGCGGCACTGGCAATGGGTGTGACTATAGGGTTTGAATATTTTATTATTTTTATTCCGCTTATTGCCTTGGCCGCCAGCTTGCCCATATCCGTTGGCGGAATCGGGGTCAGGGAACAAAGCGGAGTTACTCTGTTCGGCCAGCTCGGTGTTGCCTCGGCAAAGGTGGTCGCTTTTGAATTCCTTGCCTATGTTATCGGCATTATCGCTTCTCTGCCCGGTGGCTTTCTTTTTGCCCTGCGCAAGGAACAGATGAAAAAGAGGAGTGATGTATAGACACAAACAGCTTTGTATAATTGATTACTTTTTTGTATTTTTTAGTTATAAATTTGATAAGCAACGTTTTTGACCCGGAACCGGCAGATAAAGGGCCGGCGAAAGCAACGTTCCGGATCCAAACGGTCAAAATCAGCTTAAAAAAGGATGTTGCTATGCGAAATTTATTTTGGATATCAAGCCTTTGTATTATTGCGCTGGCTCTGTGGAGCAGTTGCGATTACAAAAAAGGCTCCCTGGGATCAGTGGACCGGCTGATTGCGCTTTGCGATTCCAGTCTATGGCTGGATATCGGTGAAGAGCTCGAAAATGCCATCGAAAAGGAGTTTTATACCCCCCAGCCCGAAAAGGTATTGCGAATGGCGGTCAAGCCCCCGGCCTCTATCATGGACCTCAAACGTTATCCCAATCTTCTGGTGGTGGGAACTCTGGAGATGGGCGGAACCACGGCGGATTTGCTCAATCAGTTGTTGAGTGAAGAGAACCGCCGGCGGGTGGAAGAAGACAGTGTTTTTCTTTTCAAAAGCAAGGACACCTGGGCGCAGGATCAATTGCTCGTCGTTCTTGCTTCCAGGAACAGGGAGACTCTGAGAAAGCACATTGTTGAAGATGGGGATAAAATTTATGCCCTGTTCAACGACCACGCCAACGAGATGGTAAAAGAATCCATGTATGACTCTTATGAGCAAAAGGATATCGAGAACAAGCTTTTAGAGGAACACGACTGGATGGTTCGGGTGCAGCATGATTATTTCATCGCCGTCGACTCTGCTCAAGCCAGGGTGGTTTGGTTGCGCCGTCTTTTGCCTGAACGGGAATTTTTAATTCATTGGCAACCGAGTGATGATCCGTCCATGCTCTCAAAGGAATGGATGTTGGAAACGCGTGAGCGCCTTGCCGAAGATTATTATGGTGGTGATTTTATTGAACGGGAAATTATTCCGGTTCGCGATAAAGAGGTCAACTTTAACGGCCGTTACGCCCTTCGCCTGGACGGGGTCTGGCAGCGCCAAGACAGCACAACATTCGGAGGCGGTCCGTTCCGCAGTTATGGTTTTTATGATGAGCCACAAGGCCGGCTCTATATGATCGATATTTCCGTTTTTAATCCCGGAAATCGCAAATGGACCTTTATGCGCCAGCTGGATGTTATGGCTCATACCTTTAGAACCCGTTATGAACTGGAAAGGAGTGAATGATATGGCAAAGGTGGCCATATTGATGGGAAGTGCTTCGGATCGCGAAGTGATGCAGGAAGCTGAAAAGGCTCTTGCTTATTTTGGTATAGAATCAAAATCTTTTATTCTCTCTGCTCACCGCAATCCCGACGAGACGGCTGAATTTGCCAAAAACGCGGAAGCCGAGGGATATTCGGCCATTATTGCCGGTGCCGGTATGGCGGCTCATCTTCCCGGCGTTCTGGCCAGCCTGACGCTGCTACCGGTGATCGGTGTCCCTCTGGCAGGTTCAGCATTGAATGGTGTCGATGCCCTTTATTCCATCGTTCAGATGCCCAAAGGCATCCCGGTTGCCACGATGGCTATTGGTAAAGCCGGAGCCATTAATGCTGCGGTCTTTGCCGCACGATTATTGTCTCTGCAGGAAGATGATATTAAACAAAAGCTCGCAACGTTTAAACAAAATGGTTGTAAATTCTAAGTTTGTCCTGTGCGGCTGGGAGGGATTACTTTGCTGAACCGGACAGGAAATGTACGGATCCGGGGTTTACGCTTGAATGGAAAGGCCATTCTCTGCGGATGATCCGCGCCGGCCGTTACAGCGGCCGGTGAATTCAGATAGAGCGACAATTAATAGCTGAAAGCATTACACATGCGCGTATTGGTAACAGGATGCAACGGACAATTGGGCCAAAAATTAATTCAAACCGCTGACTCGGTGCAAATTTTCGGTCTCGATAAAAGGCTGAGTGATCCTTTTCTGCAAAATAACCGCTTTTACGCTCTCGATTTGCTCGATAAAGATGCACTCGCCGAACGGATTCAATCCATCCAACCGGATTGGATTCTAAACGCGGCAGCCTATACAGGTGTGGATGCCGCAGAGGAGGAGAAAAATCTCTGTTGGCAACAAAATGTGGTTGCAGTGGAAAACCTGATTTATGCGGCGCGCAAACAAAATTCCAGGCTGCTCCATGTTTCAACCGATTATATATTTGACGGCAAAGCGGGACCATACGGGGAAACCGATCCTCCGAATCCACTGGGTTATTATGGCCGTTCTAAACTAGCGAGCGAAAATGTTCTTAAAGCCTCATCGCTCCATATCGCCATCGTTCGTACCATGATATTGTATGGTACCAACCGGGCGGGTCAGCAGAATTTTGTCACCTGGTTGATCAATGCCCTCAAAAGGGGGAACGCTGTCAAGATCGTTACCGATCAAATCGGCAATACGACACTTTCCGATGACCTCGCCCGCGGTATATGGACTATTGTAGAACGAGAAAAGTCCGGTATATATCACATCGCCGGCAGTGAAATCGTTAGCCGCTATGATTTTGCCAAAACGATTGCCGGTGTTTTCGGCCTAGATGGTGATCTGATACAACCGATTACAACCGGAGAACTGGAACAAAAGGCACCCCGTCCCCTGAACTCGGGATTGCGTATCGAAAAAGCGATGCAAGAATTGGAAATCGCGCCAAAAGACGTTAAAACCGGATTGGAGTGCTTTAAGAAACAACTCGAGGATCTGGCCGCGATGTTTGCATAAGGAGAACAGTTTGAAGGTATTGGTTATCATCCCCACTTTTAACGAACGGCAGAATATTCCCGTGCTGCTGAACAGAATTCGCGATCTGAAAATTCAGGGACTCGATACGCTGATTGTCGATGATAATTCACCGGATGGTACCGGGGATCTGGTACAAAGTCTGTCCCGGAAAGATTCGAGCATTCACCTGATCAGGCGGGATAAAAAGATGGGACTCGGTACAGCTTATGTGACCGGTTTTAAATACGCCCTTGAGCGCGATTATGAGTATATCATTGAAATGGATGCGGACTTGTCGCATGATCCGGAAGATATTCCCCGTTTATTACAGGCGGCGCAGAATTATGATCTTGTTATCGGTTCGCGTTATGTCGATGGCGTTAATGTGGTACATTGGCCGTTGGGGCGTTTGATGCTCAGCATGGGGGCCAGTCGCTATACTCGCCTGATTACGGGTCTTCCTTTGCATGATTGCACCGGCGGCTTTAAATGTTTCCGGCGCAAGGTGCTGGAATCCATAGATTTGGATATTATCGAGTCCGATGGTTATTCATTTCAGATTGAGATGAATTTTCGCGCCTGGAAAAAAGGATTTAAATTACACGAAATTTCGATTGTCTTTACGGATCGGGTTGCCGGAACATCAAAAATGTCACATAAAATCATTCGTGAAGCCATCTGGATGGTTTGGAAATTTAAATTTCTAAGTTTAATCGGAAAGATTTAATTTCATGTCTTCTCTTTCAAAAAGCAGTCAGGAAACCCCTGTCATCCTGGACAGCCAGTCGCACCAGCTTGTCGGTATGTTGCATCCTTGTACCTCAAAAAAAATTGTTATTCTCTGCCATGGATTTACCTTTAACAAGATCGAGCATAACCGTCTTTTTGTAGAAACTGCACGCGCGTTGGCTGAGAGGAAATATAATGCCTTGCGCTTTGATTTTTACGGTTCGGGCGACAGTGAGGGTGATTTTGCCGATACGCTTTTTAGCAGCAATATTCAAAATATTATCGACGTGGTTAGGTGGTGCCGGCAGCAGGCGTATGGAGAAATCGCTCTTTTAGGAATCAGCATGGGAGCGGCAGCAGCTATTTGTTCCGTTAAGGATATCGATATCCACGCTTTGGTGACGTGGTCCGCCGTACCTGATATGAAAAAATTATTTGAATCCAAAATTGGGCCTTTGGAAGCGCTGGACGCTTCGATTGATCAATACGAATATGAAGGATGGCTGATAAAGCCGGCCTTTTTACAAGATGCATTGAAATATGATATAGAAGACGAGCTGTCGCAAATCACGGTACCCAAAATGATCGTACAGGGAACAGGGGATGAGGATCTTTTTGTCGAGGGATTCCAGCGTTTCAGACAGATTGTCATGCCCCCGGCGCATTTTATGGAAATCCCACAAGCTGACCACGCCTATCAAAAACCGGCGCACAGGCGTCAGGTTATCAAACAAACGCTTACCTGGCTGCAACGCAACTTTTAATCGTATGGAGAAGGGTAATGGATAAAAACGATGTCAAGATTCCGGAACTGGTCAAAGCTTATGAGAACATGAAGTTCATGCATAGTGCGGATGCAAGGCCCATTCGCCTGTTGTCTGAATATCTGGAGCCGTTATATCGTTTAAGAAAAAACCGTATCAAAGACACAGTGGTTTTTTACGGATCGGCTCGTCTGAAATCGAAACTGGAAGCCCGGAACGAGTATAAGCGTCTCAAGCTGGAGCTACAGAACGATGACGACGCCCGGCGCGGTCTGCTGGCCAAACAACTCGAAATGGCTGAACGGCAGGTTGAACTGAGCCGTTATTATGAGGAAGCCAGAAAACTGGCGCATGACCTCACCGAGTGGTCGAAGAGCCTGGAACAGGACAAGCGGTTTATCGTCTGCTCCGGGGGAGGCCCCGGCATTATGGAGGCCGCCAACCGCGGCGCCAGAGAAGCGGATGGTGTGAGCATTGGTCTGAACATCAGCCTGCCCATGGAACAATACCCCAATCCCTATATTACCGAAGACCTTTCCTTTGAATTTCACTATTTTTTTATGCGTAAATTCTGGTTTGTTTATCTGGCCAAAGCTCTGGTCGTATTTCCGGGAGGATTCGGTACACTGGATGAACTCTTCGAATTGCTTACGTTGCGGCAAACCGAAAAAGTCAAAAAGCCGCTATGCGTTGTGGTCTACGGCAATGACTATTGGAACAGCATCGTCGACTTTAAAAAAATGGCGGAATGGGGAGTCATCAGCGAAGAGGATCTGGATCTGTTTTTTCGCGCTGATTCGGTGGAAGAGGCTTTTAATTTTCTCAGGCAGCACTTTGAAAAAGAGTTTGTCGGAGATCGTAAATATTGGTATCTGTAGCCTAATATTCCATATATTTGGATTCGGGATGAGACGACTTTTAGAGATTCCAGGTTGTTTTTTGGGAAGCAATTTCTTCCAGTTTGCGATCTGCATAATGTCCGCTAATGGCCGTCAATCCGGTTGTACCGGTTAGGGGAAACCACATACTTTTTGTCTCATAATCATAGAGAATAAAACGGGTAAGATCGGTCCAGCCACTTGCGCTGATTGTAAGTGTTTTTTCGTCAAGGGTTCGCTTGCACACGGCAGCGTAGTCTTCGAGCGGTCAGTATACCACCGCCACCGGTGTGCCGGCGACGACATCGTTTACCACTTCATGGCTCGCCAGTCTCGGGATCGGATATGCCCTTGTGTCGTCCCCTACCTTGATGCCGATAACGCGTATCGTAGAGGTGTTGCCTGGGTAATCAGAGTCTTCGGGTTCAAGCATGCCGGGATCATTGATCGGTTTAATGGCATTCCTGTTTTTCTACCTGATAATTGAGAATACTTAACTTGGATGATATCATTGACATGCCCCTGTTGAAAGGGGTGGATGAGGGATAACAGGTCTGTCCGTTAATGCATGCGATAAATGGGCGTATTATTAACCATTATAGAGGAGCCCGGGCCGTCATTTGCAGCGGAGAGCAGCGCCAGCATTGTATTTCTTGTCATTTTATATTTTAAGCTGTTTCGTGGAAGGATTGGATCTCCTGAGGTAATTTTTATTTTTAGGGGATTAATCGGCCTTCCGTTGTCGTAGAAAGCATAATCCAGATGCGGGCCGGTGGCCAGACCGGTCTGGCCGACATATCCGATTACCTGGCTCTGGACAACGTTTGTGCCCAAAGCTATACCAGAAGCAAACGATTTTAGATGGCCATAGCGGGTAACGTAACGGCTGTTGGTATGGCGAATTTTAATATAATTACCCAGACCCTTATTGTATCCCAGGGCGCTGATCTTGCCGTCCCCGGCAGCCGAAACCGGTGTGCCGGAAGGAGCTGCAAAATCCACCGCATAATGTGGCCGTACAATTTTTAATATTGGATGCCGGCGGGCACGAGAGAAATAGGAACTGATACGCCGGTAATTCAGAGGAGATTTCAGGAAGGCTTTTTGAAAAGACTGGCCTCTGGTGTCGTAATAACCGCTCTCCGCCGGTGTATTATCAAAATAAATAGCCGTATACACGGTATCGGTTTGCTGATATTGCGCCGCCAGAATGCGACCATACCCCAACACGGCCTCGCTGGTATTCGAGTCCGTCGTGTCGATGAGGAATTTTTTTGTGTATAGAATATGAAACCGGTCTCCCGGTCTGGGATCGGTAAAAAAATCAATATCCCACTGAAAAATATCGCTAAAGGCAGTGATCAATCCCGGTTTTTCGTTGGCTTGTATCATCGCGTCATAAAGTGTGGTGATTACGGTACCGTTTAAACTTTTAAGAATGGTTTTGTGCGGAATAGCTCGTTTTCGCGCTTTGAATGTTCCTTCCGGGTCACGTACAATGCGCAAAACAAGATCTTTTCTTGCCCGGTATTCAAAACCCTGTAACGTCATGGAAGCATCGTATAACAGACTAAAGGGTTGATTCGGCAAGAGACGGCGTGAATCATAGCTATGGTTAAAACAAGCTACAATTTGCCGAATATCCCGGCGATTGACACCGGCCCCCGATAAAAGCGTTTCAAGTGTATCGCCATATTTGATTTTTGCCGTTTTTTTTATATATTCCCGGGAGGAGAGTGACTGCAGATAAACGGGATGTAACACGGGATTTTTCTCTTTTAAAGGTATGATGCAGACGGTCAACAGAGTGGTCGCGATCAGAGAAATGAGCAAAAGTGTGTTGCGCATGGTGTGGCCCTCTAAAAAATACATTAAAGAATATACGCAACAATTTCGGGCATGTTCCTGATGAGAAAAAAAAAGCTGTTGATAACAGGCGCCAGCGGACTTGTCGGGGGGCATCTTTTTGCCCGCGCCGCAAAACAGGATCGCTGGAAGGTGGTGCCGCACTATTTTCAACATGAATTTAACATCATGAAAAAGCAGGGATATCGCTGTGATTTGACTGACCGGCAAGAGGTTGAAACCATGCTGAAAACGGTCAATCCAGATGCTATTTTGAATACTGCAGCAAACAGCAACCTGGACTCCTGTGAGAAAGAACCGGGGAAAACGGCCCAAATCAATGTTATACCGCCGTCATGGTTTGCAGAGTATGCACAACAGAACAAAGCTCGTCTTATTCATATTTCCAGCGATATGGTTTTTGACGGGGTAAAGGGGATGTACAAAGAGAGCGACGAGGTTTCGCCTCTCTCCGTATATGGCCGTTCCAAAGTCGAATCAGAGGAGGCTGTTCTGCAGCGCTGTCCCGGTGCTCTGATTGCCCGCAGCGCTCTCATTTACGGACGAGCGCAATACGGCGGCTTTTCCTTTTCCATGTGGATTGAAAAGCGGCTGCATCGGGGGGATCCGGTTCCTCTTTTTCGCGATCAATTTCGGACTCCTGTTTTGGTCGATAACCTTGCTGCCGCGCTCCTGGAGCTGGCGGATAATGATTGCCGGGGTATTCTTCATCTCGGCGGCAGTGAACGATGTAATCGTTTGAGTTTCGCTCTGACGCTGTGCGACGTTTTTAATTACAATAGCGATCTGTTGCAATCCACTTCTATGCATGATACGGCGTCATTCGCTCCACGACCGGTTGATGTCTCTTTTAATATATCACGGGCGCAACAGAACCTTCGGACTGAACTCCTGGACGTGAAAGCAGGGTTACAGCAAATCAAGAGAGGCGTCTGATCAATCAGTACTTTTCAGACAGCCGGCACCGGCCATAGCCTGTGTGGTAAACACGGCATTATGAAAATTCGGATGTTTTTCCAGCAGATCAGGCCGGTTTTTTCGCAAATAGCCTGCAAAATAGTCATCGAGAAGACGAGTCATAAATTTTTCCTTTATGGAGCGCCGTACGAGATGAACCGTACATCCTCCGAATCCGGCTCCGGTCAGCCGGGCTCCGATTGCACCATTTTTCCATGCAATGTCAACCAGGGCATTGAGTTCAGGGGTGCTGATTTCGAATTTTCGCCGGCAACTCTGGTGCGAACCGTACATTAGAAGGCCAAAGCTTTCAGTATCTCCTTCAGCCAACGCCCTGCTGGCCTTGTTCACGCGCCGGGCTTCATTGATGACATGATGATAGCGTTTCCAGCATTTAAAGCCTCCTGCCGGCGGCTGATCGATCCATTCATCCGGTATCGACCACTTTGTCGCAATTTCTTCTTTTGAAAGGGAGAGGCGCCGGCTCAGAGTTTTCCAATCCAGAGAAGCCGGTAAAAGCGCCTGCCCGACTATTTTTTGATATTGTTTTTTATCCAGAGGCAAGTGGTCGTTGTCAACATCCGCCAGCCGTTGCGGATTGTTGGGAGAAAAGCCGGCTCTGCAGAGTTCCGCGGCGATCAATGCGGTTGCCAACCTGCATTCAACCGGCCGGCGGTTGTATTCCCGTCTGGCCTGCTCTGTTTTAGGGGCATCCAGAAGGGAATGACAGATAACAACCCTGTAATCCGTCGGTACGGAAACAGTTTTATAGCGCAGGGGAAAAAAATCCAGTTTCAGGGCGTGATTTTTTTGTGCCATGAGTGAAATCGCCTGGTCCATGCCGCCACCGGCTGTACCGACAAAATGTTCAGCTTTTGCCAGTCTCTCGGCCAGGTCCATATCCTCGATTTGAATAGCATTTATTTTCATAAACATAAGGGCCGCGCCAACCACCAGGGCAGAGGAAGACGACAAACCGGCAGCAGGTGGAATGGTGCCATCGGTCCATGCCGTAAATCCTGTGGCCGCCGGCATATTTTTTATCAGTTCATTGATGGCCGCTTTCACATAGTTGCTCCATGTTCCGGCTCTGTCGGCTTTGAGCGGTTTTTCAAGAGAGAAGGTAACGGTGGGAAAACGATCGTCGCTGTTATGAACGGTAATCACACGGTCTGAGCGTTTTACGCCTACTAAAACGATATCTCGGTTTATGGCCATGGGCAGAACCGGGTATCCATTGTAATCGGTGTGTTCACCGATAAGATTGACCCTTCCCGGCGCCCGCACGATATAGCGGTCGCCATCAGGAATGCGCCGGCTCTGTTTAATTAAATCAGAGTAGCGATTGCGTTGCTGCATCAGTCCGGTTTCATAAATGGATTGTAAAAAATGGAAAAGTGAGGTGTCGTTCATCATCTGTTCCGTTTGAACCAAATAGCCGCTTACGGTGGAAATGTTTTGCCTTTTTTTTCTGTTAATATAGCAATAATAAATAATTTGCAAAATTAAAAAATTTTGATAATTTAATGTACATCAAGGAGGTTAATATGAAACAGGTCTCTTTTAAAGAGGCGATGCAATATTGGAGTAAGCCCGAACGAATCGTTTTGGTCACCAGCTGTGATGAGGAAGGCAATCCTTTTGTCATGACAGCAGGCTGGAAAATGCGCGCCTCGTTCAAGCCGCCGATGTTGGCGATTGCAGTGGGTAAAAACCGGACAACACATCAGAACATCTCTGCAACCGGCGAGTTTGTCGTTGCCGTGCCCGGTGCAGATCTGGCAAAAGAGGCACTTGACTGTGGTATGCCTTCCAGCAACGATCAGGACCGCTTTGAACTTTGCGGATTCAGCAAAAAACCGGGATCATTCGTTAAAGCGCCTCTGATTGAGAAATGCATTGCCAGCTTTGAATGCAAGCTTTACGGTCAGGTGGATAGCGGCGATCACACTGTCTTTGTTGGTGAAGTTAAAGCTGCCTGGCTTAATGAACATCCGAAAAAGCCGCTGCTGATCGTCGGTGAAGAAAAAGGATACGAGGCCCTTGCTGTTGAGGGTCCTTATCGATTGGGTATTGTAAATACGTGATATAATTCTCACTCATATTGAGAATTACAATGGCTCCGGGATGGTACAAGCGGGCCTATCGCCGTAATGTCATCAATATATATTGATGACTTGGATGAAGCGTTTTTATCCGCTTTTGATGCGGAATTCTATGTCAGTTGCTTATGCAAGGCAACTATTCAATCGGCTGTTGTTTATGCAGTCTCAAACGGGATTGTGTTATTACAATACCCGGGGTGGGAAGATACATGCCGGAATCGATGATGAGAAAATACTCGAATATTTGCAGCATTACTTTAAGGGGGATAATCGTTTGACCGAATTATCCCCTGCTTATCAGCTCATTCCCGGTACCGGATTTTTTATGCCGCCGTGTACATTGCATGCACCCGGTTCTCTGGTTACCTATGAACTGCAGGTGGCCTCGGACGTAACCCGTATTCCGGAATCGCGGGTCAATGACCTGGTGATGCCGTCCGATTTGCTCGATCGAGACATACCGGTATCGGTGCAGTTTGATGGTGTTGATAGCGTCAGCGAGTATATCCTCAGCATGATTCGTTGTTCCAATGGGGGTAATTCGGATGATTTTCACCATCAATTATTGTTTTATCAGCACTTTGGATCGGATTCAAATCCGGAGGCTTGTTCACTGGAGAGCCCTCCCTTTAATAGGTTTTCAAACGAATTGCATGGAGAATTGGGATACTAACATGGATTTACACGTCATTGCCACCAGCGGTTTTTTATTGCCCATTTTGATCTTTGCAGCCAGGGTCATCGATGTAAGCATCGGCACGATTCGGATTATTTTCATATCCCGAAACATGAAATACCTTGCCGCTCTGTTTGGGTTTTTTGAAATTTTGATCTGGCTTTACGCTATTGTTAAGCGAAAAAGTATATCGTCGTTTATCAATGTGGTTAAGAAATACAATCCCAAAGCCTTTTATACAATCGAGAACGTCGGCGTTGTCGCTGAGAGTGATATTCCGCAATTGCGGCAGGAAACCCGGTTATTTAATTTTTTAATATCTAAAAAGAACTAGCAACGCATCATTCGATCATCGGAATCCATATTGTAAGTATAGAATAATGATTCTTCCAATACGATCTCTTATTACAGGCCTTTTTTGTCTTTTCGCTGGCGCTCTGGGTTTGGTGCGCGGCAGTTCATCTGCGGCTGCCCGTCTTGGCACAAGTCCTCTCATTATCGGATTGACCATTGTCGCTTTTGGCACCAGCAGTCCTGAACTCGTTGTGAGTCTAAAAGCTGCCTGGATTCAGAGCAGTGAAATAACGGTGGGTAATGTACTCGGGTCAAATCTAGGCAATATCGGTCTTATATTGGGACTTGCAGCCGTGGTTCAACCGCTGCGTATCCATTTGCGCGTTGTCCAGGTGCAGGTTCCCATCCTTATAGTCGTTACCGTATTGGCTTCCCTGTTTTTGTGGAATCAAACCCTGGGACGGTTGGAAGGTTTTGTTTTGGTTGTTTTGCTGGTGATTTATATTTTTTATAATATTCGCCAAAGCCGGAAAACCAAATCCGATTCGTCATTTGAAGAGATTAAACGGCTTCAAAGCGCGTGGATGGATGCCGGGTTGATTTTGGCCGGCCTGGTGTTTCTGATGCTGGGGGCGGAACTATTGGTGTCAGGAGCGGTCTCCCTCGCGAAAGGGTTCGGCCTAAGCGAAAAGGTCATTGGTATTTCTATTGTGGCCGTCGGAACAAGACTGCCGGGCTTATTTCCGGAAAATACATTTGATCGCTTGAAACGTGAATATTTTATCCTAACGTAAGGGTTGGCGATACATGACGATTAAAGAATATCAAAGAGATGTCGATAAATGGATTCAAACCGTTGGTGTGAGATATTTTTCGGAATTGACCAATCTGGCACAGCTGGTCGAAGAAGTTGGAGAGCTTGCCCGAATCATGTCCCGGACGTATGGCGAGCAAAGCTTTAAAGCCTCTGATAAAGGCACAACGCTTGAAGATGAATTGGCGGATATCATCTGGGTGGTGACCTGTATTGCCAATCAAACCGGGGTTGATCTTACCAGTGCTTTGCAGAGAAATATTGAAAAGAAAAGTAAACGCGATGATCGACGTCACCGGGAGAACAAAAAATTGTACGGGGATAGATAGTTATCGGTTTTGACTTTTATTTTTACTGTAGCCGGTTTTCTGTCTTTTTTTTCGGAACGACGACGATTTTTCTCGCTGCCCCGCGGCTGATGGTGATGGGATTTTCCTTATATCGGATCACCAGGGGGCCTCCGCTTGCATTGTTTTTCATAATGTATATGAGATCACCAACTCGACATCCGGCTTGCGTTAGTTGGTAGGTCACACCCCACCCCGTGTCGATTGCGGCTATTCTTACATAGTCCTCAACCTCAGCTTTATCCAGAGTGATATTTTCGCAGACTTTTTCTGTTGTAATGGTTATTTTCTTTGCAACGGTTCGGCTTATGGTAAGCATGATATCGTTGCAGGTGAGCTTTATTTTACCGCCTTCAATGCCGCTGCGCTTGATAATAAAGCGGGTACCGATGGTAAATCCCAATTTTCCCAGGCGGTTCTGTATTCTTTCATCATTATCGATATGTTCAACTCTACCAATAACGTTTTCCGGAACCATATCCAGTGTACAGCCTCTTTCTCTCATGCGAAAAGTCGATTATTTTTTTGACGTTGCTCTTCATTGGAACATAACCACTCTGTTTTAATTTTCGGTTAAATTATTGTGAAGAATAAATAAAGTTTTGGGCGAGTATGAAGAGGCTGCAGTTTGATCAAAATGTTTTGGTACGGATCCGGGTATTTGATGGTGTTGAACGAGTAAACCGAAAGCAGGGGTAATTTTGTTATTTAAAGAGTTCCTCTATCGGCATGGCCTGTTTGTTGACAAAACCCGGCATGTGTTTGGTGAGTGATTTGACCAGTAAGCGAATGAGGTATGAAGCCGGCGGCGAGAGCAAGACATAATCCAGGGGACGGTACTTTGCCTGTTTTCGCAAAAAGAGTTTAAACAGCGTCCTGGTGTATCCGAAATTTTGTTGTGAGGTTCTTACGGAAAATACCAATCCGTTCGGATACTTTTTTTCATATTTTGCTATCTCGTGTATTAATTTTGTATTGATGTATTTTTGTGTAATTGCTCTATGGCACTTTGCCAATATCAACAGCGTATCGTATATGAAATCGATGTTGCTGATGTTCAATTTTTTACCCATTTTTTTTATTTTTTTCAACTCATCTCTGGGAACGGAAAACTCCTGATGGCCGACAAAATTATACAATGCCATAACCAACGGGTTAATAATGACATGATCCCAATAAATCCACAGTAAGGGAGGCAGCCGCAGTCTTCTCAGATATAGCGTCATCACGCTTAAATTCTTGATATAGATAATGTTGGTAAATGTTTCATGACATAATGTGATAAAGTCGGTTATTTGTTTGTTATAAAGGGCATGCAGAACCGAATCTGCACTGGATCCGTTTTTAAAAATTTCTATGGCCGCGGTCGTATTCAGTTCGTTCCAGGGCGATGAACGTTTAATGAAAGTCAGGTTTTGCCATTTGCTCCATCCTCCGGTCTGGCACCAGACTGAGATACCTGTGAAATTGATTGTCCCGGCCAACTGCCTGAAATACCTTTCATATTGCCACCCGACATAATAAGGCAGCTCACCAAAGCCTTCACGTTCGCGTCGGGTTTGCAATTCCAAAATAAATTTATGCGGACAATTCATAATCAGAGGGTTCAGGTCGAGTTGATCAAAAAAATCGGTATCTCCGTATTTCATGGAAACGATCAGATGTTCACTCTCGATTTGTGAAAATGTTTTTGCAAAGGTTACGGGGTTAAACATCAAATCACCGATTTTATGAATGCCCACAGTCCAGGTTCTAAAAATTAAAAATTTATCCCGCATTTCAAATATGGGTAACAGCTGCTTTAGATAGCGATTTGCCTGGCGGGGCGTTTTTATGGATAGCCTGCTGATAAAATCTCCCTTAACGTCTATACCGTCATTCTCTCCGATACGAAAAACGACACCTTTAACCGGATAGTTGCAAAACAACTGTTCAAGGGCTTTACTCAACAATGCGATGATGTTGGATTCCCTGTTGCGGGTGTAATCTGAAATGGCCTGGTTGAAAAACATGATATCCGTGTTGATATAAATATATAATCCCTCTTTTATTGCCAGGTCGAATAATTTGGAGTAAAGGGATTTGTAAATGGATAATTTCTTTTGCAGCCTGGCAGGATAAAAATCAAAAGTAACCAAATGGGCGAGGTCATCCAGAGATATAGCGTTATAACCAAGCTCTGAACATTTGGAAACAAAACGTCGGAACCGTTTCAATATCTTTTCAATTCTTTTTGCTTTGATTTCTCCTTTCTTGTCAAGGGCAAAAAAAGGTATTTTCGACCAGTTTACCGTACGCTTTTGCTTTTTAAAGAACGGGCCGATAGCATCAATAATATAGAAATCGAGATGATTATTTTTGGTTTCCAATTTCATAATACCAATATAACAAAATGCAGCCTTTTAATAAAGTGAGGAATTGTATCGTTCTTGTTTTTATCCGGATGACAATGAAATTATTGTCTTGTTCCTTTTATCTGACAAAAAAAAGTGAAAATTTTTCCAGTTTCTCCTTGATTATTGATGCAAACTTTATTATTCATTATAAATACTATCATTTTATTTTTATAATGTCGGCCGGGATGAACAACTAAAATAGGGAGAGGAGCCTATGGAAGAGAAAAAGGGATTAAAGGCGTTTGCCGGTGAAAATCCGACATGGTTATTCTGGGCTTGCTTTATCGCTCTGGTCGCAACCTCGTTTGGATTTATTATTCGAACGCAGATTATCGGTGACTGGGGGATACAATTCAATCTCAGCGAAACGCAAAAGGGTGAATTGCTCGGCGTTGGATTGTGGCCCTTTGCCATTACCATTATCCTTTTCAGCTTTATCGTCGATAAAATCGGTTACGGCAGGGCAATGATATTCGCATTTGCATGCCATATCATTAGCGCTATTTTGACGATCTTTGCCAATGGATACTGGATGCTCTATATCGGAACATTTATCGTCGCCCTGGGAAACGGAGCGGTCGAAGCCGTGATCAACCCGGTTGTCGCGACCGTCTTTCACAGGGATAAAACCAAATGGCTCAATATTTTGCATGCCGGCTGGCCGGGAGGATTGGTCCTGGGCGGATTGATCACCCTGGTCATGGGGCCGGGGGTGGACTGGCGCTGGAAAGTCGCACTTATTTTTATTCCTGCAGTTGTTTACGGCCTCATGATGCTGAGAACCAAATTCCCTGTTCATGAACGCGTTAAAGCCGGCGTTTCCTATAAAGCAATGTTGCAGGAAGCCGGTGTTCTCGGAGCCGCAATTATCACCATCATGATTATTCGTGAACTCGGACGCGTATTTCAAATGTCCCTGACGCTGCAAATTATTATCGCCGCTGTCCTGGTTCTCGGTTACGGACTGTATGTCCGTACCCTGGGCAGACCGCTTTTTGTTATTCTGTTGCTCATCATGATTCCGCTGGCCACTACCGAACTCGGAACCGATAGCTGGATCACCGATTTGGTAAAGCCGATCATGACGGATATCGGCCTGCAGGCCGGCTGGGTTTTGGTCTATACCTCCTTTATCATGATGGTTGTTCGCTTTGCTGCCGGTCCGATCGTTCACAGATTGACGCCCCTGGGCACCCTGGCGGTTTGTTCGTTTATCGCTATTGTCGGCCTGGTAACCCTTTCAAAAACCGCCGGTATCATGGTTTTCGTCGCGGCCACCATCTATGGATTTGGCAAGTCCCTGTTCTGGCCAACCATGCTCGGTATCGTTGCAGAACGCTTTCCAAAAGGCGGCGCTCTGACTATTAATACCATTGCCGGGTTTGGTATGCTCACTGTTGGCGTTGTTGGCGCTGCGTTCCTGGGAAATATTCAGGATAATCAGATTGATCAGGAATTGCGCACAAAAAATCCCGCCTTGCACCAACGTATCGTCGATGCGCCCAAGGTCAGCATCTTTGGAGAATACCAACCCCTGGATCACAAAAAAATCGAGGCGTTACCACCGGAAAAACAGAGCAAAGTAAAAGCCATTGTCAACTCTGCTAAAAAGAACGCCCTGCAGACTGTGGCTCTTTTCCCCGCCATTATGCTGCTTTGTTATCTGATACTCATTCTTTATTTCCGTTCTAAAGGCGGCTATAAACCTATTTCATTGACCGAGGGTGGCTAGGCATTTGATTCTGTTCTGTTATGCGGTACAGGGATTCCGTCTTTCTCTGTACCGTTTTTTTATCCGGGTGGGTCGATTCTCCCCTGTTGAGCAGGCTCGTCCTTTTTTGTCTCAGCTTCGGTACAGCAGCTGGTACCTTTTTTATAAATGACTTGATTTTTTAACAAAAATATGATATATATTATTGTATGTTGTATGACAACATGCATTGTAAAAAATTTAGTAAAAGCAGGAGGGGTTATGCGGTTTTTGACTATTGCGATTTTAACTTTATTCCTGAGCGTTTATGCTCTCGAGTTCCCGGAGCAGCGGAGCAAAGAAGTACATCTTTTCCCGGAACCACCGGATCAACACACCGCCCGAATCAATCCGCCCGGATTTTCCTGGCTAACCATGGAATCGGTTGATGCTTATCGTTTTATACTCAAATCCAAAGAGAGCGGAAAGACAATTATTAACGCGTTGATACAAAACGATAATGTGTTTGTGCCGTCACAAACTCTGGAGCCTGGAGAATATCATTGGTTGGTAGAGGCCCTGGATTCGAAGGGCAACGTTGTGGCGACGCGGCGGCCTTATGAACTTGCGGTTCCTGCCGGCTTGATCGAACAACCGAAACCGGATGTCATTAATCTTATCGATACTCTGCCGGAAAATCATCCCCGTTTGATCTTTTTAGATCAATCTTTACCCGATTTCCGGGCTACATTGCAAACCACGCGCAGACAAGCCTGGAAGCGACTCAAGGCCACGGCAGATGCCAATCTGGATATACCGGCTCCTGCACCACCAACCTATGATCAGTATGATATCGACACTCAATATGCAATGCGGCGTCTGGCTTATCAGGAATATTATCGCAATGTCCGTCCGGCTATTGACGAAGCCTTGCAGGCGTTGAGCCTGGCCTGGCTGATGACGGAGGACGAAAAATATGCCACAGCCGCCAAACGCATTTTACTGCGGGTTGCCTCCTGGGATCCTTTTGGCATCACCTCGAGTCAGCACGGTGGATTTGATGAAGTCGGATTGAGTTTGGCCCGTTGTACACATCGCGCTTATGACTGGCTTTATACCATTTTGAGTGAAGAAGAGCGCGAATTTGTTCGGCAAAACTGTATCCAGCGGGCGCGGGATACCTTTGAGCGCGTGGGTATTAAAAGACCTTTTCATCAGCGTCCCGGGTCCAGTCATGATGGCCGGTTGATCGGGTATTTGGGAGAACAGGCGCTGGTATTGGCCGATGAAGCCCCGGATGAAGAGGTACAGGAATGGCTCGATTATTCTCTGGAAGCTTTTATGACCGTTTACCCGCACTGGGGCAGTTACGACGGCGGCTGGGCAGAGGGAATGGACTATGGCCCCCGTTACAGCATGTTTATCACACCCTGGATCGAAGCTCTGCGCATCGTTTCGCAGGTGGACTTGTGGCAACGGCCCTTTTTTCGCAATATTCGCCATTTTTTTACTTACTGTATGCGTCCAAATGCTGAACAAAAACCATTTGGTGATGGCGCTGAAATTGGACTTGATGTTCCCAGCAGGCGAACAGTGGCCCTGTGGGCCTATCTCAATCTGCATGCGGAGCGCTTTGATGATCCGGTCTCTGCCTGGTGGGCGGATCAGTTGCTTTTGCCGGAGAGATATTACTATTATCCGGTGATTCCGATGGTGCCCCAAGTGGCTGAAGATATTCCTGTACCGGAATTGAACGCCACAGCGAAATACTTTAGCGATGTCGGTTGGGTTGCGATGCATTCCGATTTTTCGGATTTGCATAATGATATATTCATGTTGTTTAAAAGCAGTCCCTATGCCAGTATCAGCCACAGTCATGCCAATCAGAACGCCTTTCATGTTTCCGTTGGCGGCCGTGCTCTGGCAATTGCGTCGGGATATTATGGCCCGGTTTACGGCATGCCGCATCACGCAAACTGGACACGGGCGACCAAAGCCAGTAATGCCATTTTGGTTAATGGTAAAGGCCAGACCATAAGGGATTTTACCGCCACCGGAGATATTGTTGCTTTTAATCATCAGGACCTAACCACTTATGCTTGCGGGGATGCCACGGCATCCTACAAAGGGTTGCTGAAGAAATGCGTCCGGCATGTTGTTTTTGTACGTCCCGGTGTTTTTGTTATGCTTGACGACCTGAATGCACCAAAGCCCTCTACATTTCAGTGGCTGTTGCACACCCTGGAACCGATGGAAATTGATTCGGACAATCAGGAAATTTTCAGCCGGCGTAGAGGCGCCTGGCTCAAGGTCCGTTTATTCAATTCCCTTGGTATACCCATGTCGATGGTTCAAAGCGATACCTTTGATACGCCTTATTTGCAGGGCGTGCCGGCAGACTTTGAGGGGCAATTAACGGATTATTGGCATGAGACCTATGACAAAGACATCGTACCTCATTATCACCTGCAGGCCGGTAGCGATTCCCTTTCATCGGACATTCGAATTGCCGCTTTTATGGTTGCCGGCAGCTCTAAAGCAAAGGCAGAGCCCGAATTTTTTTCGTCAAAAGGGTGGAGAGGGATGGAATATCAGTATCGGGATGGCCGTGCCCAGGTTTGGGCCAAAGTGCATACCGGTCCCCTGCCCTCCAACTTGAAGGCATTTGAAAGTGAGATTTCCGATGAGACGCTTGTCATTGGTATTTGGATACCCAGGGAAGGCGACCCTGAACTGACTACCGGAACCGGTTATCCATAGGGTGAAAATTCAGTCAGAATGCGCAGGAGAGCGATCTTTTCACACCTTTATGCCTCCGTTTTTTGTGCCAAAAAGAATAAATGCTTGCCTCCCAGCCATTCGGGCTGACCGTATAAAGTCATTTCCATTTCTTTCAAAGCTTCCCATTCATCTGTACTGACGCTGTCGTCTTTGAGCGTGAAAGAAGATGTAGAGCCTGTCCTGATAATTCTGCAATTTCGTTTTTTGAGAATGTCGGTCACTTCCTGAACCGTATAGAGATGTGTTTCAGGCCCCATGACGCACCGGGTTGTACCGGTCCGGTAAATATTCAGAGCCTCTTTAACGTTGTTTTGCGATAATTCGTTCTGAATATAGCCGTATTTGGAGTTACATCCGACAAATAAATGACCCCGTGGTTTTATGACCCGAATCAGTTCATCAAAAGCCTGAAACCGCATATCAAGCACATAGGAAACAGGATCCCCCAGACACACCGCCAAATCAAACGATTCATTCGGAAACATCAGATCAACTATATTTCCACGAACGAGATGAATGTTATCTATCGACTTGGTATTCTTATTGGCATAGTTGAGTATAGAGGGCGTAATGTCCATAAGATAAACCGCTTTACATTGCTTTGCCATATATGCGGCATTGATGCCGGCCCCGCCTCCGGCGTCCAGAACAATATCCCCGGCATTGATTGCATTATGTAAAAAGTGCCGGGGTATTTCGACCCGCAACGACCTTTCGCTTTCGGAATCATTTTCCAACCGGGCGCGCTTGCTGTATGCTTTGATGATGGAACCGGCATTATAGTTCATGTAGACTTGCCTCGTAGGCTCTTGTATAAAGTGCGGTCGTGTGCTGTTGAATTGAGTCAGGAAAGGATTTCCACCAATTCGACTTCAAAAACGAGATCTTTTCCCGCGAGCTCATGGTTTCCGTCTATGGTGATATCCTCTTCTGAAATATCGACGACCTTGACGACAAATGTTTGTCCTTCCGGGGTTTGAGATTGTAGTCGCATTCCCACTTTGGGTTCGAGATTTTCGGGCAGTTTTTCCTTTGGGATTTTACCAACGAGCTGTTCCTGTCTTTCCCCATAACCTTCTTCCGCCGGAATGTTGATCTCTGTGCTTTCCCCTTCTTTCAATCCAATGACGCTTTTTTCAAAGCCGGGGATGAGCTGACCTTCACCAATTGTAAACTCCAGAGGTGTTTTACCTACAGAAGTATCGAATGTCGTGCCGTCTTCTAGTTTGCCTGTATAATGAACTTTCACTTTTTGTCCTTTTTCTGCTTTTTTCATGATTTCTCCTTTTGTTGATTCATATTCTCTTTTGAATTCACCACAAACATTTCAACTCAACCGAAATTAAGGAGAAATATAATGCAATGAAAACAAAAATTGCCGCCTCGTCCACAGGGTTGTAGCATCGAGCCGGAAGTTTTGTTTTGCTTTTCAGTGATTCATTCTGCCTTGAATTTAAACCGATTCGTTGCAGGTTAAATGTACGAAAAATTTTTCATTTAATAAACCCCTCTCCGTCCTGTTTCATGTTCTATGATGCAGGATGATGTTTTCCGGTCCTGGATTTTATTGTGTCTCTGTCTTTAGATCGAATTATACAGTACCGCTATAGGTTTCAACGCATTACCGGCGCTGATGTTTCTCGTGATATAATTTTTAACTCGGATTTGAGCATCCGTTGTATATTTTTATGATCCGTCGCAATTCAGGCGCCGCCGTATAGATTGATACCGCTTGCGCCGATATCTGTCATATGCGGCACATTTTACTTTCCTGGACCGAAGATTTTAGTATAAAACCTGAAAAATCTTCAAATGTCAGTAATTTTACAGATGTAACAGGGAATAATTCAACTATCAATGTGATGAAATTTCTTCCAGGTGGTTCCGGATTTGCCGTATTGAAAAACATTTGGCGATATAGCCATCCATTGCTTTGATGCTTTTGTCATGATCTTCCGCGGTAAATGCTGCTGTACAGCTTTTTGCCAGGGTAACCAAAAAATCGCGCTGATATGCATCCACAGCTGTTTCTCTGATGCACCAGGTTGTGGTGATACCTGCCAATATAATCTCGGTGACCCCAAGTGCGGCAAGCTGCTCATCGAGCTTTGTTCTAAAAAAGGCGGAAAATCGTTTCTTGGTAATGACGGGATCGGATGCGTTTATTTGTAATTCCGGCAAAAAGTTGGCACCGGGAGTTCCTTTTACGGTATATTTTTTATGTTGTCTTCGCATATGCAAAAAAGCATCCGAAAGATCCGGTTCGAACTCTTGTCTAACCCACAGGACGGGAAGTTGAAATTCCCTCGCCAGAGATACCAGGTCGTTGGTATTTCTTGTCAGGCTTTCTCTTTGCTGGGGAATATCGCTATGAGGCCAAAGCGCCCGATCAAAAAAGTCTATTAACAAATCGACAATGATCAACGCACTGCTATCCTTGGCTGCTATGTCAGGCATGTATTCCTCCTTTTATGAGGGATTTTCGCTTATCAGGGGGGTGTAACCGGTGTTTCCAGAGGTGAAAAGTCAGAATTTTCGCTATCTGAAAGGTAATCAATTTTTTGTGAAAATAAAAATGCTTTCTCGAATAGATTAAAGAATTCGCCGGGCCGGAGTAAAGCAACTCTTTTCATCGGTAAATCGGCGATATTATATATTTACTCATTTGTTTTTAAGCTGATTTATGTTATATTATGACTAATTATTTTTTATTTTTTGGGTGAATTCTATAAATAAAAAATCAGCAAAAAGGGAAAGAGATGATGTTTCGATATTTTTCTATTCTGGCGTTGATGCTTGCATCGCTAACCTATGCAAATGAAAACCGTGTGTTGAGCGAGATCGCCAAATTAAAGGACGAGCCTGCGGTACAGGCATCAGTGCGAGTAGAACGCGGCGGTCCCCGGCTGTTTATCAATGAAGAGGAAACCTATCCCCTCTTTGCCTGGAGCTTTAGATTGCTGGACTATACACCACAGTTTCGCCAGGCGGGTATAGAGATTATTTATCCGATACTTCACATCAGTGACGGCTGGCTATCCGAGGATCGCTATGACTGGACACAATTCGATAAATTTTTCGATTCGCTGTTAAAACTTCACCCGGAAGCCTGTTTTTTACCGCGACTCTTGCTTTATGCTCCGGACTGGTGGAAAGAAAAACATCCGGAAGAGCTGGTTACCTCTCTCTTGCCTTTTAACGAAGTGGTAAATATCGCCACCGACAGCTTGTTGATCGGTGAGGGTGGCCAGCGATGGTGGAGAAATGATCCGCAATCGGTCTCATTTGCGTCATCATTCTGGAAAAATGAAATGACCGGGATGTTGAAGCATTTCATCGATTACTATGAACGCTCCCCCCTGAAAAGCCGTATTATCGGCTATCATATCGGCTCCGGTACGACGGGAGGAGAGTGGCATTATTTTCATTCCTGGTTTCTGCCGGACACTTCACCGGTAATGCAGGACTATATGGGATACATACCAGACCTGCAGAGCAGAGTGCAGAGTGATTATGGATTGTTTCGGGATCCATCAAAACAGCCGCGGGTTATCGACTATTATAAACGGCTGCATCATTTAACCGCCGATCTGATCTGTCATTATGCCGGGATCGTGAAAAACACCAGCCGGAATCGTTTGCTTTGTGGCGTGTTTTATAATTATCTGCTTGAGAATGTCTTTATTCAGGAAGGGGGACATCTTGCGCCAAAGCCGATACTGCAGTCTCCTCATATTGATTTTATCGCTTCACCTTACACCTATCAATCTTCCAACCAGGAGGATGCGACCAGGGGTGAAACAGATGTTTATGATCAGGCCGGAAACTGGTTGGGCAGGGGACGTGGCCTGGCCGGTGACGGCGGTTATCGTCTTTTACTAACCTCGATTAAACGACACGGTAAATTGCCCTTTGTTGAACTCGATCCGGCTACATATGTCGATAAAGGGCGAGATATCGACTATGCCGGTAGCGGCAGCAATACGGTAAAAGGTTCTTTAATGTTGTTGCAGCGGGATCTGGGTCAAATGTTTGTAACCGGTAGCGGCGGTTGGCTTTGCGATATTGGTGCGGTTAAGGGAGAGGGATGGTATGCGCCACCGGTAATTGTGAACGAGATCAAAAAGTGGACGGAACTGGGCGAAATACGCGCCCGGTTGGATGTGTCAAGCGTTTCAGATGTTGCTGCGGTTTATGATGCCAAAAGTTTTTTTGTAACCAAACACTGGTATGCTGAAAAGCCCTGGGAAAAGGGAGCCGGGTATCAGGATTTTTTTGAATACTGGTTCTGTGATTCCCAGGCGCGGGCATTTCATCGAATGGGAGCCCCAATGGATTTCCTATACCGGTTCGATCTGAATGCCGGCGATATGGAAAAATATAAATTACTTTTTATGGTTAATCTTTTCTATCTGGATGCATCGGAAATTGACAGGCTGCAAAACCTGCTGAAAGATAGCGGCATAACCGTGGTTTGGTATTACGCTCCCGGTTTTGTCTCTCCGGAGAGACTCGATCCAAAGGCGATGCAGAGATTGAGCGGATTTCAGTTTGACATTCTTGAAGAGCCGGGTCCCATGCTGATTCAATGCGAGTTGCCCGGGAGAGGAGACAATACAGAGTTGAGGTTCGGGACCCTGACGAGAGAACGGTTTCCCCGTTTTGCCGTAACGGATAAAGATGTTGAAATACTCGGTCGCTGGGCTGACAATGCATTGCCGGCGTTCGTCCGCAAGCAACTCGACGGTTATACCTCTGTTTACGTCGGTACTGCGCCGCTTCCTGTGCCGGTACTGCGCTGGTTGTGCCGGCAAGCCGGCGTCAAATTATGGAGCACGGAGGGCGACATTGTCCGGGCCAGTGAAGATGCCGTTATGCTTGTGGCAACCTCTGATGGCAAGCGGCAGTTGGATATGCATAAAAATATGCTTCAGGTCAACGGCCAGAAGCAGGGGCGCACGCTGGAACTGGACATGAAGCAAGGAGAGGTCGGCGTTTTTGTTGCAAAGTGAACTCGTGCATTAAAAGTGAATGAAATTTTCCCAGTGCGGCTATCCAGACTGTCGCGAACTGATAAATCGCGAATAATTCCCGGGAAAAAGCGACATAGCCCGGATAGCCGAGAAGAGACATTTCAAAAACGCGGGAAAAAAGGTGTGCGCAGACCGGTCAAAAACCAGTTGCCACTCCATGAGGTGAGTATCAAAAACGGGCCGATATAACCATATACCGGCCATTTTTGAGTTTTTTGCGAATCATTATTTAAAATCAGGTTTTTCTATTTTTTGAAAATTCAACTGCTACGGATTTGGCGTTGCTATGGCGACCCAACCTCCGCCGGGCGCGAGTTTGATGTTGAGCGTATCGGTTCCGGACAGATGTCGCCGGAGCCTTTTGTAATCTTCGGCAAAGCGATCGGCATTGATTCCATCCGCCATTATGCAACCATTATTTAAAAATAATGAATTCGGCTTGCGCATGGTAATATACTTTAACGGCTGGTATTTTATTTTGAATCGAGTAAGAGAAATCAGTAGGGTTTATGTCGCTTGTAGTGATTGGTACGTCTGGTGACCGGGGATTCGAAAAGAGTTAAAAGCGCCAGGTCGATCGCCCCCTGAATACCGGCGTTTTCACCGAGTGAACCCACCTGCAGGGTCACGCCCTGTAAGGATAGATTTTTGAGGGACTGGTGATTTTGTTTGCGAATCTGATCGATGAGGTAATCGGAATTTTCGAGCACCTTGCCGCTGAGGAGAATCAAATTGGGATTTATGGTTTTGATAAACACCGAGCAGATAATGGAAAGCAGGTAAGCGTATTCCTCCAGGATGGCGCAGACGTCGCGGTCACCGCGATCGCTTCTTTTAACAAGACGTATGAGGGCTTTTTTTTCATCTTCCTCATTATCATAAATCTCCTTGATGCCCAGTTTTTCGTGCAGGGTGGCAAGCAGGTTTTTTTCAGAAAGGATTTCACCAAAGTAGGTATGATCGTGATACAGCGATTTGGTTTTTTCGCGTCTGAGACAAAAATTTGCAATTTCGAGATATCCGATTTCTCCTGCACTGCCCGTAGCGCCGCGAACGAGTTGTCCATCCACAATAATACCGGCACCAAGCCCTTCACCGATCCAGATACATACCATATTCGGGTAGCTGCGTCCCGCGCCTTTTAGGCTTTCACCCAGAGTAATATTATTGACATCGTTCTCAACCAGGGTTGGAACATTATAGCGTTCCGAAAAAATGGAGGAAAACGGCAATCCCTCCCAGCCCACCATACTATCGGCGAATATGAGCGATCCTTTTTTATAATCGACAAAGCCGGGAATACCGATCCCAATGCTTATAAGCTTGGAAGCATACGGGTCGGTCAACAAACGGTCTATTTCCTCGAACAAACGGGATATAATTTCCATATAGGGCGTACCGGGTTGATAGAATATTCGCCTCATTTCCTTGATCTCGGACTGGATGTTTGCCAATACCACGACGGCATGACGGCGCTGGATTTCAATACCGATAACATAGCCGTTTTCAGGATTAAGCTTGAGGAGGGTAGGCCGTTTACCGCCGCGATTGGTCGACTGGCCTTTACCGATTTCGAGAATAAATCCTTCATTATTCAATCGGTTGACGATATCAGAAATGGCGACTTTGGATATTCGCGTCTGTTTTGCCAGTTCGCTTCTGCTGATCGGACCTTTTTGTTTGATAATATTTAAAAGCCGGATTTCGTTGAGCTGTTTGAGTAATTTCTGATTCGCTGAATTTTCCATTGACTGTGCTTTCGTCTGTTTATTAGAGTTGAAGAAATATCAAATCGTTACGCTGATAAATCTGGCCGAAGGTTTGCGAGTGGCCATTCCCGTGACCGTCTCCCCCAACACATTGTTAGTTAATAAGATGCCCTAACTAAATAAATGTACAATATTAAATGCTAAGCATCAAGTAAAATTATTTTTATTTCAACAGGATGGTGTGCGTCACCCGGATCTCTGTCGCACTGTCTGAAAAAGGGGACAACAAAACGCCCACCTGATTATGAATTTCTGGAAGGATGCATATATGAAAGAAAGTGAAGGCGAGTGATTCACCGTTATTCATCATAACGGCCGGGTTACAGACAGGAGAGTTCGAAACAGAGCCCGGCAAAAGCAATAATCAATTTTCAAGATTATCGTCGGGGGCCTTATTCCTTCTGAACAGATTTAAAGGAACAGGTTTTACCATACGCTTGCCGCAATGTCCAGTAAACCGGATAACGGTTCTAGTTTTCCCGCTCAAGCATCGTCAGTTCAATGTCTCGGAAATCAACGTGTGTATCCTCATCGTGATTCTGCAAACCGACATAACCGGATGGCTGCCAGGTTTTGATTTTGCCCACAGGAGTCGAGATTTTCCATGTGTTGACGAGGGTGTTGTTCAATTCAACGGCCATGGAATCCTCTATGCAGGTGATTTTCAGATGATTCCATTCACCGGGCGTTTTAAACGGAGTCGTGGCGGGAGCATGGGCATCGTAAATCGCTCCGGTAGTATTTTTGCCTTCCCCTGCATCATAAATTTGTATCTCAAAGCTTTTATGGATATAATTATTGGTGCTGTCCAATTCGGGAACCCGTACAAAAACGCCTGAATTGGCTTTAATATGGTCGGTTTTATAATCGAGTTCAAGGATAAAATCGTTGAATTTTTGTTCGCTATAGTAGAGTAATCCCATGCCGTCGTGTGATTTCAGCACGCCTGAGCTGTCATTCAGATAGAATTTACCGGAACCATGGTGTGACCAGTTTTTTAAAGTGAAAGCACCATGAGGCTCTGGTTTCAATAAATTCAGAGTTGTGTTTTGATCCGCTTGTTCGGAGCAAAACGTGATTACCAAAAGCGCAACAATAAAAAGCAGCGGATAAAATATGTATTTGAACTTCATCGAAGCACCTTTCTTCATCAATCTTGAAAACGGTTGTCAAAAAAATTTTCATGCAGTGGATTACGTTTCCGTTCGGGTTTGTCGCCATCTGATGTTTCATCGGCATCATAGCCGATAGCGATCATTACCATAACGGTGTATTCGTCATCTATGTTGAACAATGTTTTGATCTTTTGGGGATAAAATCCCGCCATGGGGCGGGCGCTCAGGTTAAGCTCGGTTGCTTGTAACATAATAAGCTGGCTGGCCAGGCCGAGATCAAAGAGATAATAATCTCTCCCATCCCGGGTCTGGCAATCGGAATCGGCTCTGGAAAAGCCAACCACCAGCAACGGTGCTTTTTCGGCCCAGCTGTTGCCCTCTTTTAAAGCCTGGCGGCCTTTTTCCAGCGCTTTTTCCTCGTACAGAAACAAAAAGCGCCAGGGCTGATTGTTGAAACAGGAGGCAGAGAGCTGAGTCGCCTTTTTGATACGTTCTATGGTCTCGGGCTCGAGTCTTTTGGTCGAAAAATTTCGACTGCTCTTTCTATAGTGTAACAGCTCCAATAGCGATGAATATGGACAGCGCACATCTGATTTCATACCTGATCCGTTTACGATTTAAACGACCCTTAACCGGATCGTCTGTTTTAGAATCCGCTAACCATCCCAAAGAGAAAACGATTGCTGTCATATTGCAGGTCACGGCTGTATTCGAGTATAAACCGGATGTTTCTCGCAAACAGATAGGTGGCGCTCAGGGTTGCCGTTTCATAATCATAGACATCCCAATCCGAATCTATATTATTATACAGCGCTGTAAAATAATAACGGGAACGGTCGAGATGGGGAGCAAAAATGGCTTCCAGCACAATACCCGAGGTTTCGATCTCTTCATCGGCGCGGTCGCTGAATTTATGCGTATCCTTTCTCAGCAAGTACTGGCCGGTAATATCGATCGGGCCGACCCCGATATTGATATCCGGGCCCCAATAGCTCAATTCATTGTCATAGCTAAAGTTGATTTCCGTTTCGCCATCGATCATTCGGCTGCCCTGCAATGTTTCTTTACCCTGGTAATAGAATCCTCCGATGCTGAACAGATCGCCGACGGCCTGGCTTACCCTGAGGCCGATGTTTTTGTACTTGTCCTGGTCAAAACTCTTGTCGGCACCGGCTTCGGCTTTGCCATTGCCATTTACCACCATACCGACAATATCGGTTGAGGTTTGCTCGATACCATAGACCACCATCACACCGCGGTCATAGGCGAGATCGGTATTGGAGCCGGCGATTTTGGTCTTGTAAATGTTATAGTCTTCGAATGTCAAACGCAATTCCCGTTTCATCAGGGGGTCAGACGTCTGGAATTGTCCGACCATGATATCCAGACTGGAGTCGAAAAGGTTATTAAAGTGGATATAAGCATCCTCGATTCCCGCGACTTCACCCCGCTCGGACATGTAAAAATAGAAATAATAGCCGACATTTTTAAAGACGGCCCCGCCGCTCATTAATTTCAATCCCCAGGGGCTTTGCAGGTCGTTTTCTACCGCTTTGTCCTCGTCATATAGGGCATAGGCATCAAAACGAACGGCAACCGGGAAATCGCGCTGCAACCAGAGAATATCGTCTCCGGCGCTGACATAGTCTCTTTCACTTTCCTCCTCTTCGAGAATAAAACCGTTTCCGGCATAATCATCGCCAAAGTCTTTAAGCCTGGGAAAGGGCATATGACAAGTGGAGCAGGAAAGTTTGTAACGCCTTGCAAAGGCGGGAATCGCCGATGCGGTGGAGGCTAGAGTGATCCACACAAACAGGGTGCAGATCAAAAAAATCATATTTTTTTTGAAATACATATCATGTCCTCATTGATTAATTGTATACAGTTATCCAGGTGGTGGCATAGCTGATCGGCATGATCTCGCTTTCATCCTCAGGGACACCGAGAAAATCAGCGACGGGTTTGACCAGCTTTTGGTAGTTTAATTCGGCCCTGAACGTGACTTTGCCGAGAGGAATATCTTTCGGCAGCATCCAGGTAAAGGTTTCTATTTTGGTTTCCCGTGGTCCGATTCTGTAATCAACGCCCAGGGTTTTGGTGTTCCATTGCATAATGGTCATCCGGCCCTGAGGATCAAAATAGGGCATACGAAAGATTCTGTCCCCAACAGGCACACCGTCTCTCTGTACTCCCTTAAAATTATCAATACCTTTGGGTACACCCATATCCTGATAGGCGAGAACATCTGCGGCTATGGTGTATTGTTCACCTTCAAAACCCTTTTTGTCCACCGGCAGATGATAGGTGTTGCCTTTTGAATCGGTTGCGGTTACATGCAACCACATGATGCGGTCTTCGACCGAGCCGGTTGGGATTTTGTGACCGGCTTTGCCGTTAAAGAGCTGCACTTTGAGGATTGCCGCCCCGTCCCAGGGAAGCTCGCGTTCGCGAGGATGTATTTTCATCTCTATGGACCCGGCTACTTTACTGGGTACATGGGCACCGTGAAAGAGGTGCTGGGCCACCATGCCTTCTTTTGCCATTTTGGCACTTCTGCCTTTTGCTTTCGGCATGTGACATTGCTGGCAGGGAACCCCTTGTTCCGAATAGGGCCCCTCTTCCCATTCCAGGTGAGTCGATTTTACCCAGACGCCGAAGGGACTTTTTTCGTTGTGGCAGTTGGCGCAAAATTCCGCCTTTTCATACAATTCGAGGTATTGGGTGTCGTGATGTGGAGATTCCTGCCCTTCCTTGGCGCCGTATTTCACCCGGCCGGGTGATGCTATAAAGCTGTAATTATAAGGCGGTTCACCCGTGTACCCCTTGATGGTATGACAGACATCGCAATTAACGCTCTCATTGGCACGACTGTTTTCTTCCGGCCGCGGTGGCGTGACATCTCCGGCCATATAGGCCATGGGCGTATGACAACCATTACAGCCATCGACAGCTTCCTTTAGCTCGGGTTTCTTTTCGGCATGAGCCACTGCCAGGTCGAAATATTCGATTTCATCCCAGTGATGTGTGTAAGCTTGCGACATCATCGCCTGTCGCCATTGCATGTAGATATCAACATGACAGCTCTGGCACGCTTCCGGTTTTTCAAACTGATCGTAAGCATATGCCCCCAAAAGAGAACTGCCGGACGGCAGTTCCTGAGCGTAAAGACAAGCTGCACTGATGATCAATGATAAGATGAACAAAGCTCGCATTTTATCCTCTGGATTTTAGTTAACATGACAGCCACGGGTTATCCTGTAGACGCTTGCGCCATTCACCTGGCAAAACGGCTCCCCGGCAGAGAGAACAGCGGTAATTTATCTCCCTCTATACCCGGAGCCGGCTGGACGGTTCAGGCATATGTCGATTATGCAGACCAGAGGCCGTGAAGATTGCAATATTCCCGCGCTTTTACGACCTCTCCTTCAATGATGAATTGTACAACCGGTTTGTCTTCCGGTTTGAGATGACGGCGGTATACCTTATCGGTTGTAATCACTTCGATCCACTGAATAAAGTGTTTTTCCTCCATGGGATGAAGGACACTGCCGACACTGACGGTCACTTTGTCACCATCTTGTTCAATAACAGGTACATGTTTTTCTGTTGCGGCGTCTTCTGTGTTTTCATTCAAAAGCGTCATGGGTTGTCCGCAGCACACCAGCGTGCCGCCGCCGACATGAACCATTTCCACCATGTTTCCACAAACCTGGCATTTAAACACTGAATTGCGTTGCATGGGCTATCCTCTCATTTATAAATATCCGCGCTTGGAGTCAGGAAATCATTTAAAACTTTATGGGGTTTTTTATTTCCCTGTATGGTCAAGGTTATAATCTTACTATACACATTTTCTCAATAATAATCAAGTTTTTCTGTTTTGTGACAGAATCCAGTCGGTAATTTTTGCCAGGTCGTCCGAGATTAGATTTGCCAGAGGTTCGGCTTTACGGCTTTCGGTTTTTTTGTGTGCGTGTTCGAGCAATATGGTCCTGCAGCCGGCCCTGTTGCCGGCCACTATGTCATGGTAGGTATCACCGATAAAAAATGATGCAGACGGGTCGATGTGCAGCTCTTTTTGTGCCTGCAGAATCATTTTCGGGGAGGGCTTGCGGCAATTTTCTTTGGGGGTATCGGGATGATCAAAGCACATATAAACAGCATCGAACTCTATTCCAATTTTGCGCATCACTTCATCGTTAACCGCTTTCACCTGCTCAGGGCTGATGAGCCCTCTGCCGACACCGGATTGATTGGTGATCATAACGAGCAGGAATCCGGCTTTTTTTAATTGGCTCACAGCCGCAGGTGCGCCGGGAAGGAGAGTGACGTTGGACGGATCTCCCAGATAGGGAATGTTTTTAATGAGTGTATCGTCGCGATCAAAAAAAACAGCTTTATTCATGGTCTTCAAAACTCTTTTTTAGTTCATCAGCCGACAGTGTTGCTGTTCCGAGTTTTCCCACCACAACGCCTGCTGCATGGTTTGCGATTTCTGCGGATTGTTCCGCTGCAATACCCGCAGCCATGGCAGCGGTAAAGAACGCTATAACCGTATCGCCCGCACCGGAGACATCAAAGACCTCCTGCGCCCGGGTCGGAGAAAAATATGGATCGGTGCCCGGACGAAAAAGCGCCATGCCCTCTTCTCCCAGAGTGATTAAAAGATGAGATATTTTCCATCTGTCCAGTAATTCCTGGCCGGCTTTGATCAGATCTTCGTGTGTCTCGGAATACGGGCGCCCCAGGGCCGCAAAGGCTTCGTTGCGATTGGGTTTGACAATGTCTACGCCCTGCCATTTTAACGGGTTTTGCGGATTGGGGTCTACCGAGATCAGAATCCGGTATTGCCCCGCCAGGTCAACAATGCTATTAATCAATGATTGCGAAATAAAGCCCTTGCCGTAATCCTCAATGATAATGGCGGAAAGATCCGGAAGGATGGATCTGATTAACGGCAGTAACTGGTATTTTTCGAACCGTGTCAGCGAGCGTCTTTGTTCCCGGTCCACACGAACGACCTGCTGGTGGCGGGCAATAATGCGGGTTTTAACAATGGTGGAAAAATCTGGTAATTCCAGTATACAGCTTGTGGAAATATTACTCTGATGGAGTTTTTCTTTTACTATCGCACCATTGTTATCGTTGCCTAAAATTCCGCTTACGGTAACACGTGCGCTGAAATCGGAGAGATTACGGGCGACATTTGCTGCGCCACCGGGATAGGCCTGTTCCGATGTGACCTGAACCACAGGAACCGGAGCCTCGGGGGATATGCGCTGAACGTTTCCATAGATAAATTTGTCCAGCATCAGATCTCCCAACACTAAAATGTGTTGTTTCCGGATGGCAATGATTGCCTTTTCAAGACTTTTTTGTTTCATATCGTTTTCATCTTTGGTTGCAAAAATAATAATGAATCCTGCAGTGATACGCAAGAACTTTTTATAGACCTAATGGTTTAAAAAAAAGGTTTGTTTTGGTAGGAAAAATGATTAGGTTGGTTATCCTGTTATATTTATAAAGACACTTAACTAACATACTAAAGATAGCATAACAAACCTATTGATCGAGGTGAATTATGAAAAAAAGTTTAGGTCTCATTTTTTTGCTCTTACCGCTCCTTTTTGCCCTGGCCAAAGTTGAACCGGTCAACAATCCGAGGCAACTGATAGAAGCGCAAGCCGGGTTCTTTATGAATCCGAAATGGTCTCCGAATGGGCGTAAAATCGCTTATACCGCTGCGAATTATAAAGGATTATGGATCCTGGATATGGCGAGTGGCCGCACGAATCAGCTCAGCGATGAACTCTCTGCAGGATATGGTTTTGAGTGGTCCTCAGATTCCAGGTACATTTGCAGCCGGGTGTCCAAATACGAAGGCGTTCGCAGATATAATGCCATTAAACTTTTCGACACGGAAGGGACAGGCAGCAAACTGCTGACGGATTATACAACGTTTATGCCCGCCACACCTCAGTTCGCCAATGGCCACGTTTATCTCTATATGAACAACAAGCTGCATCGATACGATACCGGCGTGCAAAATTTAAAAAAGCGCATTGCCGATACCTCGCTGGTTTTTTTAGCGGATGACCGGATTGCAATCAGCAACCTCGTGACCGGGGAGATGAATTGGATTGGTGAACAAAACGATGAGCGATACCTGAATCCGGCACTTTCTCCTGACGGTGAGCGTATCGCCTGTGAAGTTTATGGCGGCAACCTGATCATCATGGACAAAGACGGATCCAGCAGAATCGATCTGGGACCGGGTTATCATCCGCATTGGTCTCCGAATGGGAACTATATCGTTTATATGATTAGCAAAGACGATGGTCACCGAATTACCTCGTCTGATCTCTATGTTGCCGGCGCTGATGGATCGGAGATCACCCGGTTGACCGATACGGAGGAGCGTTATGAAATGAATCCCCGCTGGTCGCCGGATGGCAGCAGAATCGTCTATGATGATTACAAGAGCGGCAAGCTCTTTACCGTGAAAATCGATTTCACTTTAGACTAGAAGTTGAAATGAGTAATTCGTTTATGATTGAATTAAATGGTAAACAGGAGATCATATAAATGAGAAGAATACTTTTTTTGATTATCATCGCACTGGCGGCTTCTTTGCAAGCCCAGGTGACCGGATTGCAGGGATGGAATATTTTTTTGGATCCGGGCCACAGCCGCCAGGAAAACCAGGGCGTTTTTGGGGTCTCGGAAGCTGAGCGCAACGTGCGCGTCGCTTTGAATTTACGCGATCTGCTCCTTTCCACCACGGATATTGATACGGTTTACCTCTCCAGAACCAATGACAATCAATATGTTACCCTTACACAGCGGACCGATATGGCCAACAGACTGGGTGCTGCATGGTTTCACTCTATTCACAGTGATGCCGGTGGGCCCTCCGCCAACAGCACGCTGTTGCTATGGGGACAATATCGCGATGGCCGGGAAAAGATACCAAACGGCGGCAAGGCGATGAGCGATATTATGATCAAATATCTCACGGACGGATTACGGACCTATACCATTAGAGGTTCAATCGGAGATTGTTCATTCTATGGATGCACTTTTAATGGACCCTATTTATCGGTAAACCGCCGCAGCACCATGCCTTCGGAATTGTCGGAAGCCGGATTTCACACCAATCCGGCACAGGCGCAGCGATTTATGAATGCAGAGTGGAAACGATTGGAAGCAAAAACATTTTACTGGTCGATTCTGGAATTTCATAACCTGGAAAAACCCTTTTTCGGCACCTGTGCCGGCTATATTCTCGATATAGATACCGGTGTACCGGTCAACGGAGCACGCGTTCATCTCAACGGCAAAACCTATGTGACGGACACCTGGGAAACCGTTTTCAAACGCTATTCAAATGATCCGGACGAGTTGCACAATGGATTTTACTATTTCGAAGCGCTTCCGGATTCAGAGCTGCAAATGATTGTTGAAGCGGACAGCTTTTACAGCGATACCCTCTCGGTACAAATCAAAGATGACTTTTTTACCTTTCGCGACGTCGATCTCATCTCGCAACGCGCCCCTATGGTCGTTTCCACCGATCCTGAAGAGGGAGCTGAACGGGTGCCGGCATGGGACAAACTCGTTATCGAATTCAGTCGGCCGCTCGACAAACAACTGTTTGTTGATTCTGTGAGATATTCTCCACACTTTACGGCCGATTATACCTGGATCGAGGATGACAGAAAATTGGTTATCAAGCCGGATACGCTTCAGTATCTCACGGCTTACAGCATTACCATTCCCGGTACGGTGACGGACCGTTACGGCCATGCTTTTGATGGTAACGGAGATGGCATTGGCGGCGACGATTTTGTTCTCAATTTCGCTACCGGTCCGCGTGACATGGAGCCCCCTTCTCTTTTATCTTATCTGCCTGAACGAAATGCCGAAGGCGTGGATCGACGTGCCATCGTCTCTTTTGTGTTTGATGAACCCCTGCTCGAATCTTCAGTCGCAGACAGTCTGATCAATTATGTCACCTATCGCGATCGTGAACCGGTCCCCGGAAAAGTTGTATATTATCCGGTGGGGGGGTTCGGTGTTCTGAGCTATTTTCCGTCCCAACAGCTTGATCCGGCTACCATTTATCTCGTTCAGGTGTTGCCCGGTTTGCAGGATATACATGGTAATATATCCACGGCCACACGCGGATTTCGCTTTACAACCGGAGAAACTGAATATAGTTACAAGGAAATCGATGATTTTGAAGCCGGTATCAACAACTGGTGGATGCCGCAGCAGAGCGGAACCTCTACCGGATTTGTAACCGAAAAAACCGGACGGGAAGCGGCTACCACTGTCGTCAATTTGGTTACGAACAGCCGGACATCTATGAATCTATATTTTTCATGGGACAAGGATGCGGATGAATGGATTGTTCGGGAATACCTCGGCGGTGGCGCTCCCCGAAATGTACAGTTTAGCGGTGAAGATGTTCTGCAAGCCTACATATTTGGTGACGGCAGCGGTCACAAGTTTCGTTTTGCCCTTGATGACAGAGTTCCCGTATCCGGCGCCACGAATCATGAGGTCAGCCCGTGGTATACCCTTGATTGGCTGGGGTGGAAATTGATTTCATGGAACATGGCCACCGATGGAACCGGAGACTGGCTTGGTGATGGCAATCTTGACGGTACCTTGCGCATGGATAGTTTTCAGCTGACGCGGGGAGAACAATCAGACAGCCTCAGCGGCAATATATATATCGACGATCTCCGTCTCGCCAGAATCATCCCCGCATCCGTACAATTTTCCGAAAAGACGGAACTGCCATCTGAATACAAGCTCTACCCCAATTTCCCCAATCCCTTTAATCCGCAAACGACAATAACTTTTACGATTCCCCGGGCTGAACGGGTTACCCTTAAAATTTATAACCTCAACGGTCGGCTGGTCACCACGTTGATTGATCAAAAGATGAGTGCCGGGCGGCACGCTGTAAGATGGTCGGGCATGAATCAAAGCCGGCAAATGGCGGCAAACGGTGTCTACCTGTATACCCTGGAGGCAGGAGCTTTTAAGGAGACAAAAAAAATGACTTTTATCAAATAGAACGGCCGGTTGCAACAGTCAGAAGATAGAAAGGGTAACACAATCAAAAATGATTATCGATTGCGTTACCCTTTTTTATTTTTACATACCGAGTTCTTTAAGCAAATGGGATGCGCCGGCAAATTTATCCACAATGAAAAGCACATAGCGGATATCAACACTAATGGTACGCTGAAATTCCGGTATGATATAATAATCGCCGATTACACTTTCGTACGTCATATCGAAAATAATGCCCACCAGCTCTCCCTTTGCATTCAGCGTCGGAGAACCGGAATTACCACCGGTGACGCAGGTTGTATTGAGAAAACAGACCGGAACATCATCCAGGTGATCGTCCCGGTAAGCACCGAAATTCCGCTCCTGGTAAAGCTTTTTCAGTTTTTCAGGAACGTTAAAGGGTTCTTCACCCTTGTCCTTTTCGATAACGCCGCTTAACGTGGTTACCGGTTTATAATAGACCGCATCCCGGGGACTATAGCCTTTTACCTCGCCAAAGGTAAGACGCAGGGTGCCGTTGGCATCCGGTGCCAGTTGATGGTCGTTTTTCTGTAAAAGACCATGCAGGTAAATCTTTTTCAACTCTTTACGTTCCTGTGACAGCGCTTTGGATTTTTCCCGCAGTTTGCCCAGCTCTGTTTCCAGCTCGGCAGCCAGCTCGAGCATGGGATCATTCAATTCAATCAGCGCTTCGGGTGATTCATCAAGCAGCTGTAATCGTTTTTCCACGTTATCGAGAACGGTGTTACGGTACAGTGAATCTACAAATGCATTGCGCCCGGCTTTTTTTTGTTTCAATAGGTCAGCCAGAGCCCTGGGATGTTGGCTCGGTGGTTGTTGTTCGAGGTTGTTCAATATAAATTTAAAAAACGCTTTATCGGTTTCAAGATCGTAGCCGCGCTCTGCTAGCTCAATCCGCTGTCTAAGGTAGGGCAGATTTCTATCCTGAAAACCGGATTCCCGTTCCATATTCGGCTTTTGCAATTCCTTAGCCGTTCTGTAGATGGTGTGAGCCTGTGCCAGGAGTGAAGGTCCAAAATATGAACTTGTCAGCGTGGTGATGGATTGATTTTTCCAGTAATAATCGCTGTATCGCTCAACAAAGGCAGAGATGTTTTGCAGATTTTGCTGATAATTATAATCCTTTTCGTTTTGTCTTTTGGTCCAGCCGATGAAATCCGCCTGCATCTCTTTTTTTCGCTGCAATAAATCAGCTTTTTGCATGCCTTCCAGCTTGCCTTTATAGTTCTTTACAGCGTTATTGAGTCCTTTGATCTTGCCGGCATATTTTATCTCGGTGGCTTTGTTTTCAGCGCTTTTTTCTTCAAAAAAATGAATAATATCCTCAAAATTTTCGATTGATTTTGCCATGCGATCCATATCAAATTCTACCTCATAGACCGTATCGTTTCGGTACGTTCTTCCGGGATATCCCATGACAAAGGAAAAATCTCCGGCTTTGACGCCAAAAGTGGAAATGGGAATGATGGATTTTGGTTTATAGGGTACATTCTCTTTGCTATAGGGTTTGCCTTCATTCTCTTCGGAAACATAAGCTCTTAGGATGGCAAAATCACAGGTATGGCGAGGCCACATCCAGTTATCGATATCGCCGCCGAAATTTCCCAAATCCTTTGGCGGTGCATAGGCAATACGAATATCCCGCAGTCTTTTAAAATAAAAAAGATAATATACATTCCCTTCATACATCGATTGGATTCGGGCCCGAATATCCGGTCCCGTCTGCTCCGCTACCGCAATAAGCTCTTTTTCGACCTTTTCGATGGCTTTGTATTTTTCAAGATAATCCATCTCGTCGCTTACTGCCGTTTCGATCTGAGCGGTTACCTCTTCATATTTGATCAGAACATCAGCGATGTAACCATGTGCGGGAATTTCTTCTTCGCGGGTTTTGGCGAGAAATCCCTTGCTGATGTAATCACTTTCCTCTGTGGAGGCCCGCTGTATTGCGCCAAAAGCAACGTGATGATTGGTGAGAATCAAACCCTCCGGACTTACAAATTCGCCGGTTCCGCCTCCCAGATAAACCACCGCACTCATTAATCCCGTACCATCTTCTTTGAAGAGGGTTGCCGGGTCCAGCTCCAGCCCCTCTGATTTCAGATTAAGAGCCTCTATCTGGTGTGGCAACCACATGCCCGAATCGCCGCCGGCCAGAGAAACCAGAATGCAGAGCAAGAACAGGATAGCAATGATCTTTTTCATATCAGACTCCTTGTTTTTTTCTTTTGATAGTAAACCTCTTTTGATTTAAAATCAAGCTAAAAATCGCACGACTGTACCTCGTTTTTGCTTTTCCAGGGTTGTTTGCAACCGGTTTTGCTTTTAGTCCTTGCATTGTTGATGGATTTTCGTTATACTAAAAGGTGTACAATACATAACGCTAAATAGAGGCGCTGTTTGTAAAAGTAGATCGATTCGAGGTGCGGAGGTGCCGGAACAGAATCGACTGAAAGGACGAACAGCCGAAACAGTATCGTTCCTTCGGACGATGCTGTTGGGCCGACAGGCAAAACCTGCCGGACTGTCACGAGAGATGAACTCCGTGGAGCGCTATAAAAGCTTGCTGAATTTTTGCGGGTTGATAAAATTCGTTTCCAGGGATTTGATCAACCCTTTTTTTTTGGATTGAAACAATGCTGGAATTGCTCAAAACCCTTGTAAACATACCTTCTGTCAGCGGTGCTGAGGAGAAAATTGCTCATCTGTTAAGTGATCTGTTGAAGAAAAGTGGCTTTTCCGTCTCCAGGCAAAGAGTGGATGAGAATCGCTTTAATGTCCTGGCCACGCTGAATCCTTCTCCCGCGATACTGTTTTGCACGCATATGGATACGGTGCCGCCCTTTATGCCTTTTCAGCGGGACGGGCAGCGCTTATATGGACGCGGGGTCTGTGATGCCAAAGGCTCTCTGGTATGCATGATCGAAGCCGGGTTGCAGTTGGTTGGGGAGGGCATCACCTCTTTCGGTTTTCTATTCGTCGTCGGGGAAGAAACGGATTCCGATGGTGCCCGGCAAGCGGCTGCTTTGGGCCTGAAAACAAAATCTATCATTTTGGGAGAGCCGACGCAAAATCGTCTCGCCGCAGGGCAGAAGGGCACTCTGGTCTTTCAGGTTGAAGCAACAGGCGAGCTGGGTCATTCCGCTTATCCGGAACGCGCCCGTTCCGCCATACATCATTTAATCCATTTTTTAAACCGCCTGCAAAATGCCGACTGGAGCAGAGACGACTATTTTGGACAAACAACTGTCAATGTCGGCAAGATCGAAGGGGGGTATTCAGCAAATGTGATATCGGATTTTGCCCGTGCTGAGGGTATTTTTCGGATTAGCCGGGATTGCAGCAGTACGGAAGCCCATTTGCGCTCACTTGCGGATGAACGTATAAAGATCACGGTCCGCAGCAAAACAGAACCCCAACATCTGGGTAGATTAACGGATTTTCAGACAACAATTGTGGCCTTTGGTTCTGACGCCGGTCATCTGCAGCCACTGGGACAGGTTTATTTACTGGGACCGGGCTCGATAGAGTTTGCGCATCAGGAGCATGAACAGATCACAATAACGGAATTGCAAACAGCAGTCAAATTGTACAGGAAAATGGTTATGGAGCTTATCAACAGGAGTGATTCGGAAAAATGATTATTATGAAATTCGGAGGTACATCCATTCAGGACACCACGGCGATCAAACGCATCTCTGAAACGATTCTGCAAAGAAAGAGTGAACATCCTGCGGTGGTGGTTTCCGCTATCGGCAACAGCACCGACAGTCTGGAGGAGATGAGCGCAGTAGCAGCGCAAAAAGATAGACGTCAGGCTTATGCCCTGGCCATTCAGTTTATCTCCTTTCATAAAAAACTCGCCCATGCTCTGGGCTGCGATGATGATAGCGGTTTGCAAGCCGTATTCACGTCAGTGGAAAATGACCTGAGGCGCATCGTGGACAATATTTTACAATCCGGGCACGTTGCCCGTCATATTCGAGATGAACTGTCGAGTCTGGGGGAATATTGTTCAGCCCATATCATCACAGCATATTTAAATTCTATCGGGTGTGACTCGCGTGTTGTTGATGCGCGCGAGATCATTGTCACAGATTCTCAATTTGGTAATGCTCATCCTCTGGTTGAAGAGAGCAGTATCAAGATAAAGCAAATTCTGAAACCCGTTGCGGAAAAGGACACCATTGCGGTCATGCAGGGATTTATCGGCAGGGATACGTTTGGCCGCACAACAACGCTGGGAAGGGGAGGGTCTGATTACAGCGCAACCTTTATCGGTGCCATTTTAAAAGCAGACAGGGTGGAAATCTGGTCCGATGTAGACGGCGTGCTTACAGCCGATCCTTCTATCGTTCCCAAGGCCCGCCGGATTCGATATATGAGTTTTCAGGAGGCGGCAGAACTAGCCTATTTTGGTGCCAAGGTGTTGCACCCTTCCAGTCTGTTGCCCGCCATTGAACACGGGATTCCGGTCAGAGTGTTAAATTCGAATCGCCCGGACTATGCGGGGACGGAAATATCGGATCAAAAACCCAAGGGTCAGCAACACTGTGTTTTTAAGTCGATTGCCTATAAAGAAGGTATTACCGTGATCAAGGTTTCTTCAACCCGGATGCTCATGGCTTATGGATTTATCGCTTCAATTTTTGAAATTTTTGAACGTTATCAGACACCGGTGGATCTTATTTCCACATCCGAGGTCAGTGTTTCCATTACCATAGATGATACTTCAAGGCTGAGCGAAATTCGCCGCGAATTACTTCGTTTTGCTCAGGTTGAGGTGCTGCAAAAAAAGGCAATTGTCTGCCTGGTCGGCGAGGCACTAAAACGCGAGACCGCCGTAACCGGCAGCATTTTTAGTGAACTATCCGACTTTGTTGTCTATCAGATTTCCCACGGCGCCTCGGATATCAACATCAGCTTTGTTATAGATGAGGAGAATATTTCCCCGGTGGTGAATACCCTTCACACGTTGTTCTTTAAAAACGGTGCTGATGAAAGATTGTTCGGTTCCGAACTGTAAAGCAAAGGAGAAACTTTCTATGAATATCGGCTTAATCGGATATGGCAGAATGGGTAAAATGGTCGAGCAAGTTGCCACCGGCAAAGGACACTCGATTCAGGCCATATTCGATATAAATCAACCCCTGGAATCGGATTCAAAAACAAAAAACATTGATCTTTTTATTGATTTTTCCATGGCCGGCTCTGTGCCGCGAAATTTGCAAATCGCGGCAGCCCGGAAAATACCCATTGTTGAGGGAACAACCGGATGGCAGGATCAGATTCATCTTTTGGAGGAAATAAAAGATCTAACCTGTATTTTTAGTCCGAATTTTTCCATCGGGGTTTATGTATTCAATCAAATTGCTGCGGTCGCATCAGAGCTGATTGGCGCTGCCGGCGGTTATGACGTCTTTTTACACGAGTGGCACCACAGTGGCAAAGCGGATAGCCCCAGCGGAACCGCCCACAAGCTGGCCAATACCCTCTTGCAGCATTTTACCGGCAAAGATAAAGTGATGACCGAAACCAGCCACCAAAAAATTGACGACAATGTTCTGCATGTTACTTCTACACGTGCCGGTCATGTTCCGGGTACTCATCTCATCGGTTTCGATGGCGAATATGATTCTCTAAAACTCGAACACTGCGCCCGCAGTCGGGCCGGCTTTGTTTATGGAGCTGTTGAAGCAGCCGAGTGGATTTTGAATCGGACCGGCATTTATACGATGGATGATTTTATGCAGGATTATCTAAATCTCAAAAAGCAGGATTAAAATTATAAAGGAGCAAGTATGATGAATCCAGAAAAATTTCGCGGAACAACCGTAGCACTGGTTACGCCTTTTCATAAAGATGGTTCTATTAATGTAGAAACGTTAAAGGAACTCATCGATTGGCAAATTGAGCAGGGTACAGATGTTATTCTCGCAGGAGGGACCACCGGCGAAAGTGCGACGCTGTCGCACGACGAACATCATATACTGATGGATATTACTGTAGAGCATGTTGATGGCCGTGTACCGGTTCTTTGCGGTACCGGGTCCAATTCAACCGAAGAGGCTAAATCGCTGACCGCCTATGCCAAAAAAGCAGGCGCTGATGCCGCTCTGGTGGTCACCCCCTATTATAACAAGCCAACCCAGTATGGGCTCTACCTGCACTATAAAACCATTGCCGAATCAACGGACCTGCCGCTGATTCTCTATAATGTTCCCGGCAGAACGGCCTGCAATCTGGACGCACAAACCACTGTCAAGCTGGCTGCAATGGAGAATATTATGGGTATTAAAGAGGCAAGCGGCGATCTTGCACAGATTATGTATATTCTGAATAATCGCCCGAATAAATTTTTGGTTTTGTCCGGTGATGATGCGATCACGCTGGCGCTTCTCGCTCTTGGTGGTGATGGTGTGGTATCCGTGGTTGCCAATCAGGCCCCTGCGTTGTTGCACGACATGGTTCACACCGCCCTTAAAGGAGAGTTTACCCGGGCGCGTGATCTTTTCTACAGGTTGCTGCCGCTGATGGAACTCAACTTTGTTGAAACGAATCCATCACCGGTAAAAACCGCCCTCGCCATCATGGGCAAAATAGAGGATAACTTTAGACTGCCGTTGACGCCGCTTACGGCGGAAAACGCCGAAAAGATGCAAAAAGTCCTTGTTGATTTGGGATTGGTAAAAAAGAAAGGCTGAACATGGAACCGTTAAAGGACTATTTTATAAATTTATACGAGCAAAAAATCGATTATGATAAAGATGAATTTTTTCGACATTTTGAAAAATTCATCATTCTTCTCAACAGCGGCCGGGTGCGCGCTGCTGAACCCGTGGATGACCGCTGGAAAGTTCACCGCTGGGTAAAATACGGGATTTTGCTCGGTTTCAAACACGGCGATAGTAAAGATTTTTCTCTCAACAGCACCTTTAGATATTTTGACAAACACACCTATCCGCTCAACCCTGTGCAAATCAGCGATCAGGTTCGCATCGTTCCCGGCGGCACCACGATTAGAACCGGCTGTTACGTCGCTGCCGGTGTCGTTATTATGCCACCGGCTTATATCAATGTCGGAGCATATGTTGGAGCAAATTCAATGATCGACTCTCATGCTCTGGTGGGATCCTGCGCCCAGGTCGGTGAGCGTGTTCACCTCAGCGCTGCCTCGCAAATCGGTGGTGTTCTGGAACCTGTCGGTGCCTTGCCGGTAATTATTGAGAACGATGTTCTTGTTGGTGGCAATTGCGGTATCTACGAAGGCACGGTTATTTCAAAAGGCGCGGTAATCGGAGCCGGCACGATTCTGACCCGCTCGATACCCGTCTATGATTTGGTGAACGAAAAAATTATACGCGCTGACCAGAACAACGGTTTGGTTATTCCTGAAAATGCGGTGGTCATACCGGGTAGCCGCCCTGTCGTCAAATCGGAATTTGCAAAAAAGGAAAATATACAAAGCGCCTGTGCCCTGATCGTAAAATACCGCGATTCCAAAACGGACCGAACTGTTGCGCTCGAAGAGGCCTTGCGCTAACTTTATGGTTGAAAATCATTCTTATCATTCCTAACTTGCCCTTAAGCGCTGAGTGATGCTGCCGGCAAACATTGCAAATGAGAATTGATAGAGCAGGGCATGATTATGCCTAAAAAAAGAAAAAAATATCAAGCAAGACCTGCGCATAAAAGCGAGAAGGTCAGACCGGATCAGGTCAGAAAAGTCAACCCGCAGGAAATTAAGGTCACGATTATTGTTGTTTGTTTACTGGTCTTTGCCTTTTCGCTCTATCTTTTTTCCCTTCCCACACAGACAAGCGGAATCCTGACCAGCCTGCTCGCTTTTTTACTGTTCATGTCTGTGTATCTGCTTATGCTGAATCCCTCTGTTATCATGAGCTGGCGATACCGGTTGCAATCATCGCCGGCGCTATTGTATATTTTCCCGTTGCTGTTATGGCTTTTATATACGCTTTACTCTTTTCTTTCCGATCAACTCTCGCTTCTCAGTGTTCTGGATTCTTTTATTATTTGTTTCTTGCCTCTCCTGTTAACTCTGTCCCTGCGCAACAAAGCCGCAAAACTCCATGCAGTTGATTTTATGATCATATTTCTTTTGTGGTTTGCCGTTGAATGGGATCTGGTCTCCGATGTTACGATACCCAAAGTACAGGGAGAGATCAACCTGTTAAGAGTGGTTTCGGTCATCATGATTATCTATCTTTATTATATTATTCGTTCTATGCCGGTTAAACTACTGGACTGGAAATTAAAAGCAGGGCAGATACAAAAAGCCGTTCAAATTTTCGTCATTGCTTTTCCTGTTCTCTTATTTCTCGGTTTCAGTTTTGATGTAATCAAACCTCTCGATAGATTTCCATCCCTGACAGCACTGTTTTTTTCATTTTTATTCATCGCCTTTTTTACCGCTTTACCCAGGGAGCTTCTTTTTCGAGCTGTATTCCATACCTTGTTGCAGAAACGGCTCGGCAAAACGAGTTATATACCGGCGCTGGTCATTTCGTCCTTGTTTTATGGTCTGAGTTTTATCTATATTCAACAATCTTCTGCTATCAAGCTTGAGGTTTCCGACTGGTTTACCCTTGATCTCCCCTGGGCTGCGATGATCATGGCAGCCGTGACTGGGTTTTTTTATGGTTATGTATACATAAAAACGCAGCGGCTGATGGCGTCAACTCTGGTTCATTTACTGATTGTGTGGGCCTGGGGAATTTTGTTTTATCCATGACCTTTTATCCGCGAATCCCTCTATTCCTTTTTCGGTAATGAACGTTTAATTGGGTTCAAATGTATATGATCTGCAATCCAACCGGCCATCGGGGTGAGCATTTTGGCTTGCGGTTAAAATTGAACAGAGGTGTTTATGTACATTGTTCACAACCGCAACCAAGCAATTTTCAATGCAAGCACTAATAAAATATAAACTTAGGAGAGTTTTTCGCTTGGCATGTTTTTTGTAATAAAAAAAGTGGTATCATAAAAAGCCGGTGTTTACATTTAATTAAAAATATTGTTTTTATTTGTTTTATGGCATGAGAATGCTGCGACACAATAGAACGATGATAAATCAGAACAGGATAGAGATCATGTTGCCCAAAGTAGTCGTTCTCGATGAGAATATCTGTGATAAACTTGCCAATCGTCTTTTTGATCTGGGATGTCATGTCCGAACCTGCTCTTCGATGTCCAGTGCTCTTTTTAAGCTTCAACATGAATCATTGAGGGCGGTATTTTTTTGCTGCGATCATAAAGACATTGATTCCGTAGAATTATTATTGAATATTCGCGATATTGACCGGCACATTCCCCTTGTTTTGGTCGATTGTCCGATTAAAAAACGTGAACATCAGTGGGTTTTAAATCAACCCGCCACATTTTCCATCAATACCAGTCGTCTTTCGACCGATAGATTGAGAAAGATATTGTTCCAAGTTGCTAAGGGTTGAACGATTCGGGTGTTCACATAGTTTACATTTCATTTATGAATTTTTCCCGCCTGTACTAAAATTTCACAACCATGCGGATAAAGTTGCTTTATTCTACCCAGCCGGTTTTTTTGTAATTAGCAAAAAATCAACAGCTTAAATGGTTTTGTTTTTGCCTGGCATACTTGTTGTATTTATTAGAACCTGATTAATTGAAAATATGACAAATTGTGATAAGGAGGTCATTTATGTTAAGAAGTGTTAAGGATCTTCAGGGGTATAAAATTTTGGCCACAGACGGTGAAATTGGCCGTGTACATGAATTTTACTTTGACGATGAGAATTGGGTGCTCCGTTATATGATTCTGGATACCGGTAAATGGTTACCCGGACGGCGGGTTTTGATATCACCGGTGGCCCTTGGTCAGCCGGACTGGTCTTCCAGGCTTTTACCTGTGGTTTTGTCCAAAGAACAGATCGAAAACAGTCCACCTGTTTCGAAAGAAGAACCGGTATCCCGGCAACACGAAATTGATTTGGTTAAATATTACGACTGGCCGACCTATTGGCCGGTAAGCCCGATCGGCGCCCCTCCTGAAGGTGTTATGGAAAGAGCTGCTGACGAGGTGGAAACACACGAGGAAACAGGCGATCCACACCTGCGCAGCACGCGTGAAGTGAGCGGATATCATATCGAAGCATCGGATGGTGAAATCGGACACGTTGAGGATTTTATTGTGGACGATGACAATTGGATCATACGCTATCTCGTTATTGATACGCGAAATATTCTTCCCGGTAAAAAAGTGATCATCTCTCCACAGTGGGTTAAAAAGGTAAATTGGGAAGAGTCATATGTCCAAATCCTGTTATCCCAGGAAAGTGTCAAACAAAGTCCTGAATATGATCCGTCACAGCCGGTTAACAGAGAGTATGAAGAGAATTTATACGATTATTATGGCCGACCCAGGTATTGGGTTTAACCTATCATGATAAAATAAACAGATAGAAGGGAGATAAAATGAGTAATCGAGAAGAAGAATTACATCAGCTGCAAATCGAGATTGAAAAACTTGAAAAACAGATGCAGGAGCTCAGGCTGGAGGCAAAAAAAGCACAGCTTGAAAATCAAAGCAAGGTCGATGATCATATTGAGAATCTCGAAAAAAATCTGAATTCCCTAAAGCAGCATTATGGTGACCTCAAGGAAAGCGGTCAGTCGGCCTGGACCGAACTTAAATCAGGTGTTGAAAAAGCCAGAACGGATCTGTCGAATTCCATATCTGATGCACTTTCCAAACTGAAAACGTAAATATTCAAAAGGAAAAATCAATGAGCAGGCAAAGTGCTTTTGTGGCGTTGTTTCTTGTTCTGTCCCTTTTTGTTGCCATGCACTCCGGCCGGGCGCAATATTTTGGCCGCAACAAGGTTCAATACGAGGATTTTAACTTTAAGGTGCTTTCTACGGAACAGTTTAATGTCTATTTTTATCCTTCGGAAAAGGAACTGGTTTTCGATTCGACAATTTTACTGGAGAGATGGCTGGAGCGCCTGGAACAGGTCTTCAAAGTCACCTTGAGCGACAGACAACCGGTTATTCTTTACGCCAATCATGCTGATTTTCAGCAGACCAACGTCATCAGCGGTCTTATCCCCCAGGGTGTCGGCGGTGTTACCGAGGGAATGAAACGCCGTATGGTCATCCCCCTCACCGGTTTTTACAGAGAAAACGACCATGTGCTGGGACACGAGCTGGTACATGCCTTTCATTATGATATTATGAAACGCGCAAAAGGAGATTTGCGCATTGCCAATCAGCTGCCGACATGGTTTATCGAGGGGATGGCTGAATACCTGACGTTGGGTCATCATGCGCCTCTTACCTCCATGTGGTTACGCGATGCCGTGCTCAATGACGATGTCCCCACCCTGGAAGAGGTTATGAGAGATCAGAAATATTTTCCTTATCGCTACGGCCATGCTATATGGGCATTTTTGACCGAAAAGTATGGCGACGAGGTCGTTCCCGGTCTGTTCAATGCTATTATTCACAATGGTTACCAGAAGGGTATGCGAACGGTTTTGGGAATTAAAACGGATTCATTATCCGTCCTGTGGAAAGACAAGGTCGTCAATCACTATACACCGCAGTTGCAAAATCGAACCCGGCCTGACTCATTGGGTAAACAGCTGATTGCGGGTAAGCATTTGACCAACCTTTCCCCGGTGGTCAGTCCGGATGGGAAATATTTGGTTTACATTTCCAACCGCAGCCTTTTTACCATGGATTTTTATCTGGCTAATGCTGAAACAGGTGAGGTGATTAAAAAATTGGTCAGCTCCGGAACGGATGCTCACTTTGATGCTATCCGCTTTATGAACTCGATCGGCAGCTGGTCACCGGATTCGCGTAAATTTGCTTTCGTTGTTTTGAGAAAAGGCGATAACGAGATTGCTGTTTTAGATGTAGAAAGCCGCAATATTGAACGGATCATCAAGCTGGGTCAGGTCAGTGCGATTACGGATTTGGCCTGGTCTCCGCAGGGAGATGAGATCATTGTCGCCGGTACAAAAGGCGGACAAAGCGATTTATACGCTCTAACCCTTAAAAGCGAAAAACTGCAACAGATTACCGATGATAAATACGCGGAAATACAACCCGACTGGTCTGCTGACGGCAACTTGCTTGCTTTTGTGACCGACCGGGGTGAAAAAACCCGTTTAAAGGAACTGGCCTTTGGTTCTGTTAATATTGCTGTCTATGATTTTGAAAAAGAGCAAATAAAAACGATCTCGATTGCCGAAGGCATCAAACATATCAACCCTCAGTTTTATGGAAATAATGAGCTCATCTTTGTTTCAGACCCTGATGGTTTCAGCGATATTTACCGCTATTCCCTCGAAGAAGATCGTTTTTACCGCGTTACAAAAATTGCTACCGGTATCAGCGGGTTGACGCAGCTGTCCCCGGCTATTTCGGTTGCGCGCAACAACGGAGATGTCGTCTGTTCGGTTTTCAACCGGAGCAGCTACACTATTCACAGGATCAAGCATGACCAAAGCCGCGGTGAACCGTTTACTTTTAAGGAAAACATGTATGCACAAAACACCACCTTTCCGCAGATTACCGATAGTGAACAGCTTATTGTAGATAGTTATTTGAATACTATTCCCGCCGATGTTCCTCAGGAAGGACAATTCGCGATCGATCCCTATAATCCCTCTCTGGAGCTCCTCTACGTCGGAAGACCGGCCATTGGCGTGGCGGTAAACCGGTTTGGAGCCGCATTGGGTGGGGGTGTCAATATGATCTTTGGCGATATTCTTGGAAATCATATGTTGGCGACAGCGGTACAAATGAATGGTGGGGTAAAAGATATCGGTGGCCAGGTTTCCTATATCAATCGCGATAACCGTTTTAACTGGGGAGCAGTCGTCGGTCATATTCCCTATCGCACCGGCAGAGTGTTTTCGGGCCTGGATACCGTTACCGTGGATGGAGACCGGGTGTTGGCGCGCGATCTGGAAATGGTGCGCTATCGAATTTTCTACGACCAGCTCTCCCTGATTGCAGAGTATCCATTATCGAGAAACCGTCGTTTTGAAGTGAGTAGCGGCTATACGCGAATCAGTTATGATATTGAATCCGAGCGCATTTTAACCACCTTGAACGGTTACTATCTCGGTAACCGCCAAAGTCAACTGGATGCTCCTGCGGCCATCAATTTGTGGCAATCCAGTATTGCCTATGTCGGAGATTATTCCTTTTTCGGCTTTACATCGCCCATACGCGGAAGCCGTTACCGCTTCGAAGTGGAACCCACCTTTGGCTCTCTGCGCTATCTGTCCGTGTTGGCAGACTATCGCGGTTATCAATTCTGGCGTCCTTTTACCCTGGCTTTTCGTATGTTACATCACGGGCGATACCTGCGCGATGCCGAAAGCGACCGTCTTTCACCATTGACCGTCAGCTATGAAACGATGGTGCGGGGATATGATCTGGGAAGCTTTAATTTATCGAAAGAGTGCAGGGACGTTTCCAATCCCTATAATTGTCCCGAACTGGACAGGCTTTTAGGCTCGCGGCTTGGCGTTATTAATTTGGAACTCCGCTATCCGCTCCTGGGAACCGAGCAGTTTGGCTTGCTTAATTTTCGTTATTTACCCACTGATCTGGTTGCCTTTTTTGACGGGGGGGTCGCCTGGACAAAATATGAAGAACCGGTTCTGAAATTTAAAGAAAGCTCCAATGAACGCATTCCGGTGTTCAGTACCGGTCTTGCTCTGCGCGTCAATCTGTTTGGGTATCTCGTTGGTCAGGTTTATTATGCTTATCCTTTTCAACGACCGGAACAAGGAGCTCACTTTGGATTCGTGATTGCTCCGGGCTGGTAGTTAAAAATTAAAATCAAGGAGGTTTTTATGAATAATGATAAATATACTGTTAGAGGGTTGATGGTTCTTTTAGCGCTTTTTTTTGCCTTTTCATCTGTTTTGGCACAACAGGAATCATTGAATGATAGTGATATTACTCTGGCCATTGAGGCCGAGCTGGTTCTTGATGAAGCGGTTGCCTCGCATCTGATCGATGTCAGTACGAAAAATGGCATTGTTACGCTCACCGGTCGTGTTGATAATATTCTCAACAAAGAACGGGCAACCCGGGTGGCTGAAACCATAAAAGGCGTGCGCTCGGTCATCAACAACATCGAGGTTGTTACTCCGGAGCGCAGTGATAAAGCTCTCTCCGAAGACATCAACGCGGCTTTGCTCGAAGATCCGGCGACCGATTCCTATGAGGTTGGCATGGTTGTGGACAAGGGCAAAGTGGTTTTGACCGGCACAGTCGATTCGTGGCAGGAAAAAATGCTGGCTGGAAAAGTCGTCAAAAGCGTTCGCGGCGTTAAAAAAGTGGATAATAACATTGGTGTCCGCTATAAAAGCGAGAGGAGTGATTTTGAGATTAAACAGGACATCCAGCGCAATCTGGAAAATGATATATGGGTCGACGATGGCCTGATAGAAATCGAGGTCCAGGATGGTAATGTTATGCTGAGCGGTACGGTCGGCAGTGCTGACGAGAAAAGCAGAGCCATAACGGATGCCTGGGTTATCGGTGTAAACGATGTTGAGGCACAATCTCTTGAGGTTAAATATTGGGCCCGCGATGAGATGCGACGTACGCGGGATTTTGAAAAAATTACGGACGAGGAGATCAAGCAAGCCATAAATGATGCTTTTTTCCAGGATCCCCGGGTTTTTTCTTTTCATGTCGATGTCATTGTCGAAAACGGAAACGTGACCCTCTCAGGGGTCGTTGATAATCTCAGATCCAAGAGTGCGGCTGAACAGGTGGCGAGAAACACCTATGGCGTGTGGGATGTCGATAATCACATTCGTGTTCGCCCCAATACGGTTCCGGTCAATGATACGCTAAAGGCCCGGGTTAAACGGGCAATGATTCGGGATCCTTATGTTGAACTGCATGACCTGTCAATATTTGCCATCAACGGCAAGGTTTATTTAAACGGGCAGGTGAATACGTCTTATGAAAAACAACGCGCCCAAACCGTGGCTGAACGGGTAAAAGGGGTGGTTGATGTGAGCAATAACATAAAATATGAGCACAAATGGACCTGGAAGCCGGACTGGAAGATTCGCAGAGCTGTAAACAGTCAACTGTTTTGGAGTCCGTTTGTCGATTCCGATCAGGTCACCCTTACTATCGAAGATGGAGTGGTCACGCTGAGCGGCAACGTGGACTCGTGGAGTGAAAAAAGTGCAGCTGAAGACAATGCCTATGAAGGTGGTGCCAGAGAGGTCAACAACAATCTGAATGTCAAGGGAAAATGGTATTTGGATCGCTATTGGTATTTCCGTTAGGAAAGGAGGTCAAAAATGTTTTTTCTCGATATTATCTATGCTCTTGGTTTCTCCCTGCTTGTTGTTTTGATATTTTCATTTTTATTTAAACGACGGGGACCATGGCCGTTTTTGGTGTTTTTACTGCTTGTTTTTTTGGCGGCATGGGCAGGAGGCGTCTGGTTTTCCCCGGCTGAACCGCTGGGTTCTAACTGGTATTGGTTGCCGTTTCTCATCTCGGCCCTGCTTGTTGCCCTGCTGGTCACGGCTGCGGTTCCTTCGGAAAGGGACCACGTGCACATTAAAAGAACGCAAAGACTGGGTCAGCCGGAAAAAGCCACCGAGTCCGAGGTTGTGTTGGGTCTTTTTTTCTGGATATTGGTCATTCTGTTGATCGGAAGCATATTTTTTCGCTATTTCTACTTTTTACCCTGATTTCGAATGGTTTTCTATTCAGACCTTCCGAGGTTACGATCAATGGTTTTCATTAAAGAGTGAATTTTGATAATTGAAAATAATAAAGGAGAGTAAATAATGTTTAAACAGCTGAGTGTCTTTATTTCAGTTTTTTTTCTGATATTCCTCGCTGCAATACCCGTTGTACAGGCTCAGGGAAATGAAAACCTGGACGATGCGGATATCAGCGAAGAGGTATTGGAAGAACTTTTTATGGACAAGAAAGTATCGGCACATCTTGTAGATGTTGATAGTGAGATGGGTGTGGTAACCCTGTCGGGACAGGTGGATAATTTGCTGGCCCGGGACCGCGCCATAGAACTCGCCAAAACCGTAATGGGTGTGCGTTCCGTTATCAATCAGCTCGAGGTAAAGTCCGTTTCCCGAAGCGATGCAGATATACTCGCTGATGTGGAAAAAGCGCTGTACTCCGATCCGGCGACAGAGACCTATGAGATTATCGCTACGGTTGATGACGGCGTTGTGACGATTAAAGGAACGGTGAATTCCTGGGCTGAAAAACGCCTCGCAGAATCCGTTGTAAAAGGCGTTCGAGGTGTTCGGGAGGTCAACAATAAAATCGAAATAGAATATGAGCTTGACCGAACAGATGAGGAAATCAAAAAAGAGATCGAACGCGTCCTTGAATTTGATACCTTTGTCGACCCTGCATTGATTGAGGTTGCGGTCGATGACGGTAAGGTCACGCTTTCCGGCAAAGTGGGAAGTGCTTCCGAAAAATCACATGCCATAGCGGACGCCTGGGTTACCGGTGTCACCGCCGTGGATGGCAGTGGCTTGAGCATCGAATGGTGGGCTGCAGATGAAATGAGTAAAAACAGAATGGGATTCCAAAGCGATGATGATATCAAGCAGGCGATCAAAGACGCGTTAATGCTCGACCCACGCGTTTATTCCTTTGATCCCAAGGTTCAAGTTGAAAACGGTGTTGTAACGCTGAAAGGCGTGGTTGGAAATCTTAAAGCCAAAAAGGCCGCAGAAAAAGATGCTGAAAACACGATTGGCGTCTGGCGGGTTAAAAATAGAATTCGGGTTCGACCGGCCGACCAACCGCAGGATGAAACCATTACTGAAGAGATCAAAGAAGCAGTGGCCAGAGATCCCTATCTGCAACGTGAGAACATTGATGTTTTTGTCATGAACGGCAAGGTTTACCTGAGCGGTGTTGTGGACTGGTTTTTTAAAAAAAGCAGAGCGGAAGATATCGCTTCAAGAGTAAAAGGTGTTATCGATGTGGAAAATAATATCAAATCCGATGCTACCTGGGAATATAAAAGCGATTGGGAAATTGAACAGGATGTGGAAAATGAGCTCTTTTGGAATCCCATTGTGAACAGGGATGCAATCGATATCAGCGTAGAAGATGGTATTGTAACTCTGCAGGGAACAGTGCCTAGTTATAACGCAAAAGAGGCGGCAACAGAAGAAGCTTATCAGGCCGGGGCAAAACATGTTCGCAATCAGCTGGAACTCTCTGAGCCAAGTCCATAATATTTGTTTCAGCTATATTCTTAAGCTGCAATTGAATATAGCGCTGAAAACCGAATAACATTGCTGTTAAAGCATATTTAAAAAGAAAGTTATACGGATAATGAAAATCGCAACCCTGACCATAAATCCTGTTATTGATATCAATGTACAGATCCGCCAGGTTGTGCCGGAGAGAAAGCTTTTATGCCATTCTCCGGTGCATCAACCCGGCGGCGGTGGCATTAATGTTACACGGGCGCTAGGGAAACTCGATCAGCCTTCCAGGGCTATTTTCCCAAGCGGAGGGGGTATTGGACAACAACTGGAACAGCTTTTGGAAAAAGAAAGAATCGAATACAGAGCGGTCGATATCCGGGGGGAAACCAGACAGAACCTGATTGTTAATGAGGAGAGCAGCGGTCAGCAATATCGTTTCGGTATGCCCGGTCCCGACGTGACAGAAACCGAATGGCAACAATGTCTGAATCAGATTGAAAACAAGGACTTTGTTCCGGACTATTTGATCGCAAGCGGCAGCCTTCCGCCTGGTGTGCCGGATGACTTTTATAAAAAAGTAGCCGCTCGTGCCGCCGGCACCAATATTAAGGTGATCGTCGATACAAAGGGTACTCCCTTAAAAAAAGCCCTTGAGGGAAATCTCTATTTGCTCAAACCCAATATGCGTGAATTATCCGTACTCACCGGCTCTGATATTAAAAATGAAGCCGGCCAGGAGAGCGCTGTTAAGAGTATTTTGCGCAATCACAGTGTTGAAATCATCGTTGTGTCGCTGGGTGCTGCAGGAGTTTTAATGGCCACCAAGGATTTTACGGAACGGCTGCGCGCACCCGGTGTACCGGTTAAAAGCAGGGTCGGCGCCGGTGACAGCATGGTTGCGGGTATTGTTTATGGTCTGGTTAACGATATGCCCCTTAAACAAGCGATCCTGTATGGCGTCGCTGCCGGTACGGCTGCAGTCATGACAGCGGCAACAGATTTATGTACTAAATCAGATACTGAGAGATTGTACCGATCACTGTTAAAGGAAGAGTAGGCACCATGCAGTGGAATTACGAGTTGATCATTATAGCCAAAACCGCCTTGGCGATGTTCCTGGGCGGATTATTGGGTTTGGAGCGCGAATTCTCCCAAAAACCTGCCGGATTTCGTACCCATATCCTGGTGGCCGGTGCAGCCAGTCTGTTCATTTGTACGGGGGACTGGCTTGTCTGTCAGTTTACCGCCGATAATAATTTACCCGTGCAGGCGGATCCTTTACGGGTAGTGCAGGCTATTGTTACCGGTATCAGCTTTCTCGGTGCCGGAACCATTATCCGGCAACGCGATTCTGCTCGGATAGAAGGACTTACCACTGCTGCATCTATTTTATTGGCCTCGGCGATTGGAATCTGTATCGCCATTGACCTTTATGTCCTGGGTATCGGTATTACAATGCTTACTCTTCTGGTATTGAGACTTCTTGGAATTGTAGAACGGAAATTATTATAAAGAGAGGATATTTTTTGCCAAACGACAAACTGGAAGGCCCCCCTTTAAAAAAATATAATCACATCAACCGCTATATCTGGATATTTCTTCTCGCGTTATTAATATATTATCTTTTCACTTATGATCGAAAACCGGCAACGGTTAAGTTATCCTATTCAACCTTTAAGTCACAGGTGCAAACGGGTAACGTCGATGAGATTACGATGAAAAACAGCAAAATTTCCGGGACGTTCAGCGATCGATATATCCGGGTTGAAGATGATGGGGATTCTTTGTCCTACACCCGGTTCAGGACGGTTAAGCCCGAGGTGCCGGACGATGATTTACTGCCAATACTCGAAAACAATCAGGTTGAAATCAACGCCGAGGTTGAAGAAGGAGGATGGATACAAACAGCGTTGCTGATCCTGTTGCCATGGATTTTAATCATCGGTCTTTTTTATATGGTCAGCAAGCGGGCGCGGCAAAACAGCAAGGGGTTTATGGGTGGCAATGTGTTTGGCATGGGGAAAAGCCGGGCTAAAAAGTATCAACAAACCTCCAGCCAATTGACATTTGATGATGTGGCCGGTCTGAAAAATCCGAAAAAAGATCTGCACGAGATTATCGATTATCTTAAAGCGCCTAAAAAGTTCTTGCAGCTTGGTGCTTCCATTCCCAAGGGTATTTTAATGGTAGGGCCGCCCGGAACCGGCAAAACCATGCTTGCCAAGGCGGTAGCCGGCGAAGCTGCGGTCCCTTTTTTCAGTATCAGCGGTTCCGAATTTATAGAAATGTTTGTCGGCGTCGGAGCGTCACGGGTTCGGGATATGTTCGAAAGGGCGAAAAAAGAAGCGCCCTCTATCATCTTCATCGATGAAATCGATTCAATCGGTCGTGCCCGCGGCACCGGATTGGGGGGTGGTCATGATGAACGGGAACAGACTCTGAATCAAATCCTCAATGAAATGGATGGATTTGAAGAATACCAGGCTGTCGTGGTGATGGCGGCCACGAACCGTCCCGATGTTCTTGATCCCGCACTGACCCGGCCCGGACGATTTGATCGCCAGATTACGCTCGACTTGCCACAGAAGAAGGCGAGAATGAAAATTCTTCAGATTCATTCGCGGGAAAAGCCGCTCGCAGATGATGTTGATCTGGAATCTCTGGCAAAGCGGTCGGTGGGATTTTCCGGAGCAGACCTTAAGAATCTGGCCAATGAAGCGGCTTTGTATGCCGGGCGGCAAAATAAGAAAATTATTGAAAACGAAGATTTTGAACAAGCCCGTGACAAGATTTTACTCGGCTATGAACGTGAAGAAGCGATTACCGAGTCTGAAAAAGAGCTGATCGCCTATCATGAAGCCGGCCATGCTTTACTGGCTGGTTTGCTCAGCAAAGCGGATACGTTACAAAAAGTTACCATTATACCCAGAGGACGATCTCTGGGAGCGACCGAGCAAATTCCGGAAGAGGAAAAGCACAACCTGAGTAAAGCGTATTTGCTCGAGCGCCTGACGGTCATGCTCGGCGGACGTGCATCTGAAAAAATCGTTTTCAATGACCTGACCAATGGTGCCGCAGATGATTTGAAACGAGTCACCGGTTTGGTGCGAAAAATGGTTTGCCAGTGGGGAATGAGTGAAAAACTGGGGGCGATGACATTTCGTCAGGGTGAGGAACACATGTTTTTGGGCAGGGAAATCACCCAGAACAAGGATTTCAGCGAGCAAACCGCCCACCTTATCGATCAGGAGGTGGGGCGCATTATCGGAGATGTTGAAGAGAAGGCGATTCAACATCTCGAATCAAACCGCAAAAAACTGGACAAGCTCGCCGGGGCACTGCTGGAACAGGAAACACTTGAAAAAGACGAAATTGATCGTATATTACGGGATAAGCGTTGAAGGGATTGTCGATGAAACCAATTGATTATAATACCGCTGAAGGCATTCTTTTTACCGATCAATATCAACTCACCATGGCTCAGCTTTACTTTGACCAGGGATTGCATGAAAAGAATGCCCAGTTTGATTATTTTTTTCGTCGCTATCCCGATTATGGTGAGCATAAAGCCGGCTATTGCATACATGCAGGCCTGGAATGGTTAATCGACTGGATGCAAAAAAGCCGGTTTGGCGATAAGGAAATCGAGTATCTGGCCGGCCAGCGCAACCGTGAAAACAAAGCGGTTTTTAAACCCGATTTTCTTGATTGGCTGCGCCATAACGGTGATTTCGGCGGCATTAATCTCGAGGCGGTGCCGGAAGGGCGGGTGGTGCATCCCAATACGCCCATGGCCACGGTTCGCGGTCCACTGGCCATGGGTCAGATTCTCGAAACGTCGCTGCTCAATCACATGAACTATCCGACGCTTATCGCCACCAAGGCGGCGAGAATCCGCAGCGTGGCTCCGGATAATCTCATTCTCGAATTCGGCGCCAGACGGGCTGCCGGCAAGGGCGCCAACGCCGGGGCCAGAGCCGCTCTTATCGGCGGGGCCGATTTTAGCTCCAATGTCGGAATTTCACATATTCTAAACTTTCCACCCAAAGGAACCCATGCCCATAGTATGGTGCAGGTGTTTCTGGGCCTGGGCATGAGCGAGCGCGATGCCTTTCAGGCGTATGCGGATGTCTATCCTGATGATTGCCTCCTTTTGGTCGATACCATCGACAGTCTTGAAAGCGGTGTGCCCAATGCCATCAACGTTTTTGAAAACCTGAAGAAAAAGGGTCACAAACCTGTCGGTATCCGGCTCGATTCCGGCGACCTGGCTTTTATGGCTATACAGTCGGCAAAAATGCTGAATAACGCCGGATTTGAAGACGTTTCTATCGTGCTCTCCAATGAACTCGATGAACTGAATATCTGGCAAATCACCAGCCAGATTCGGGAGGAGGCAGGCCAGTACGGTCTCGATGCGGATACACTGATCAAGAGACTGGTCTATGGCATCGGCACCCGGTTGATCACCTCCAGCGGTTCGCCTTCGCTTGGCGGGGTTTATAAACTGACCGCTGTTGAAGATAAGGGAGAATGGAAAACAGCCATAAAAATATCGGAATCCGTGGCAAAAATTCCCAATCCCGGTGCAAAAAAATTATTGCGACTTTATGATGAACGCGAAAAGGCCACCGCAGATTTGCTGGCGCTTCGCGAGGAAGAGCCGGGTCGGCAAAAAGAACTGACGCTTTGTCATCCGACCGATCCGGCCAAAAAGCGATGCCTTGAACAGAAGAATATAACCGCAATGGAAGCGCTTTTGCTACCGGTATTGAAAGAGGGCCGTTTGGTTTATGACTTTCCCTCCATCGATAAAATCAGAGAGTTGTGCACAAAAGATCTGCAGAGGCTTGACTCCGGCGTCAAGCGATTGATGGAACCCCATATTTATCATGTTTCCCTGACGCAAAAATTATGGGATGAAAAACAAAAAGCGATCATAGAATTGACCTGATGAACGCTCCTCTACCCGAACAGGGACTAAAATGGTACTATGCTTTGCCGGGATGAAACAGATCGGTTTCGTTTCGACCGTGCTGCAGAACATCAATCCTGTTTTCGAGATATATAGCTGGAACATTCTTTAGTGGATTTTGGTGGCTTTTGTGAAAATTGCTCGATCGGAGTTGAAGATATCAAAAAGTTTTAGTAAATTATTGAATTCGGGAAAAGGAGGTTGTATGTATAGAATAGTTATGATCGTCATCGTGTTTTTCTCCGTAACAACACTTCTCCATGGAGGTGAGCATGATGTGCAGGAGATCGTTCAAACCCTGGATGACCTCTATAGAAGTGAATCCAGCTATTCTCGCGTTGAAATGGAAATCATCACACCGCACTGGCAGCGTACGCTTGAAATGAAAGTCTGGACCAAAGGAACCCAAAAGACCTTTGTCCGTATTTTATCACCGGCAAAAGAGCGAGGCGTCGGAACCCTGCGTATCGGCAATGAGATGTGGAATTATTTGCCTAAAACCAGCAAGGTGATTAAAATACCACCGTCCATGATGATGAGCTCATGGATGGGATCGGATTTCAACAACGACGATCTGGTACACGAATTCTCATTGTTGACCGATTATACCTATAAACTTGTTTCACCGGATAGTGCAGAAACGGGGTTTTTATATGTCGAATGCGTTCCTAAAAAAGGCAAACCAATCGTTTGGGGAAAGGTGATCAACAAAGTCAGGGAGAGCGACTATATTCCGGTTCGGGAGGCCTATTACGATGAGAAGGGAAATTTGATGCGGGTTATGATAATGAAAAATATTAAAGTGTTTGATAATAAAAAGATCCCTTCGGTCATTGAACTTATCCCGCAAGATGAAAAGGGCAATAAAACGATTTTACGGTATATCGAGGCCCGTTTTGATATAGATATCGACGACTCTGTCTTTAGCTTGCGAAATTTGCGCTCAGCCATTCAATAAGAGGAACGATCTATGTTGATGTTCAAAATTGCTTTTCGCAATATTTTCCGTCAGAAGCGGCGGACCATTTTTACTGCGCTTACCATCTTTGGCGGCTTTGTTCTGGCGGCGTTCTCAATAGGGTGGGCAGACGGCTCCTATACCTTTATCATTAACATGTTTACCAGAAACCGGTTGGGTCACATTCAGATACATTATAAGGATTACCTGAATCAACCTTCGATATACAAGACCATCAGCAACTATGAAGAGGTGGCTGAAAAACTGGACGATATGGATCACATCGAATCGTGGACGCCGAGATTGTTTGCTGCGGGCTTGTTATCCTTGCATGATCAGAGTACAGGGGCACAATTGACCGGCATTCAGCCCGAAAAGGAGAATCAGGCAACGCGGTTCCGGCAAAAAATCATCAAAGGAGAGCTGTTCGAAAAAGCGGATCATAAAACCGTTCTCGGCAAAGGCCTGGCCAGGGTTTTACAGGCAAATGTGGGGGATAGCGTCGTTTTTATTTCTCAGGCGGCGGATGGTTCCATGGCCAACGATATCTATGAGGTTTGTGGTATACTCGAAAGCGGTGACAGCATGAGTGACCGGATGGCTTTTTATTTGCATTTACAGGATGCACAAGATCTCATGGTGTTGTATGGTCAGATACATGAAATTGCCGTTATTGTGGATGAACTCGGTCGTGTTGACATGATGACCGACCGTCTCCGCGACGCGTTCACTAATGAAGACTTGACCGTGGAACCCTGGCAGGAATTTGCCAAAAGCTTTTATCACGCCATGAAAGCGGATATGGAAGGCATGTGGATCATGTTGATCGTGATTATGCTCATCGTCGCCGTAGGGGTGTTGAATACGGTTTTGATGTCGGTTTTGGAACGAACAAGGGAGTATGGTCTCCTGAAGGCCATGGGAACCAAACCCGTACAAATTTTTAAATTGGTCCTCTATCAAGTCAACATTTTAACCTTTTTTAGCTGTCTGCTCGGTATTGCTTTGAGCATCATTCTCAACTATTGGCTTTCAAAAGATGGAATTACCCTGCCCAATGCCTTTACCTATGGCGGAATGGAATTTAAACATATGTATACCACGGTTAATTTGCGCAGTATTCTATTGCCCCTGATTACCGTATTTTTTACCGCTGTAATCGTTGGTATTTTTCCGGCCATACGGGCCGCCAAAAACGATCCGGCACAATCGATGCGAACGCATTAACGGAGTCATTTTATGCTTATGTTCATCAAAGTTGCCTGGCGAAATCTCTTTCGCAATAAAAAACGCACCATTATTGCGGGCTCTGCCATCGGTATCGGCCTTGCCGCATTGATTTTTGTTGATGCCACCATTATAGGCATGAGAAAGAATATGATTCACTCCGCAACCGCTTCCTTTATGGGAGAGGGGCAGATTTATCGACAGGGATTCAAAGAGACCCGGGAAAGGGATTTGACCCTGAATAACAGCCATGATGTGATCAAACGGCTCAAAGATGAAGATAAAGTGGCGGCTTTTGCAGAGCGTACTATTTCTTTTGCCATGATTTCATCTCCTGCAAATGTCTCATCCGTTTCCCTGGTGGGAATCAATCCTGAACGGGAACGCCATCTTTCCCAGGTCGATGAAGCTCTGATCAAAGGCGCGTTTTTTACGGAAGACAATCCGCGAAACTGTTTGATCGGCAGCAAGCTCGCTGACATTCTTAAAATCGAGGTTGGTGATCGAATCGTGCTGACGGTGGCGCAGGTGCATACCGACGATCTCTCGCAGGAGATGTTTCGCATCAGCGGTATTTTTCGTTTCAACATCGACGAGATGGATCGCGGTATGGCGTTTATACGACTCGAAAAAGCTCAGGAGATGCTCAATCTGCAGGGAGAGGTACACGTTATTGCCCTGAAATTTACCGATATGGAGCTGGGACAAAAAGAAGATTGGGGTTTTTGGCAACAATACAGTCAAAACCAGAACATCGCTCGGGGGTGGACCGAATTGATGCCGGAATTGCACGCCGCCCTGCAGTTGACCGATTTCAGTACCTTTATCACGGCGGCCATTCTTTTCGGCGTCGTGGCTCTGGGCATTATCAATACGCTTTTTATGTCGATTCATGAACGCATGTTTGAATTCGGGGTCTTGCGTGCCGTGGGTACGCGTCCCTTTAGCGTTGCCATGCTGATTATTTTTGAGGCCGGGGCTCTGGCATTGTTGAGCATCCTTTTCGGCGAACTTTTGGGATTCGGGCTAACCTATGCCATCTCGGTGGTGGGGATCGATTATACAGGCATCGAGTTTGCGGGTGTGACGTTTCGCGAGTTGCTTTATCCGGTTTTGCAGGTTGACCAGTTTATCATCTATCCGTTCTGGGTTTTCGTTTTCACTGTTGTTATCGGTGTTTATCCGGCTATTTATGCGGCAAGACTTTCACCGGCAGATGCCCTGCAAAAAACATTCTAGTATGGAGGTTTGAATGAGCGACACGATGACTGTAATTAAAACAGAAAATGTTAAAAAGATATATTCCGATAATGGATTGCCGGTAAAAGCCGTAAACGGTATTGACCTGACCATAAACGAAAAAGAGTTTACGGCCATCGTCGGCCCCTCGGGGTCCGGTAAAACAACCTTTCTGAATGTTATCTCCGGTCTCGACAAGGCCACTGAAGGCAAGGTCTGGCTCAACGGCAAACTGATATCTGAAATGAGCGGCAAGGAGCTCTCTGATTTTCGACGCGACAATATCGGATTTATTTTTCAGGCTTATAATCTTATCCCGGTTCTCACGGTTGAGGAGAATATCGAATACATCATGCTGCTGCAGAACGTGCCCAAAGAGGAGAGACATCAGCGGGTGATGGATATCCTTGAAGATGTCGGCCTAAAGGGTTTTGAAGACCGAAAACCTCCCAGGTTGTCCGGTGGACAACAACAACGCGTGGCTATAGCCAGAGCCATGGTTTCAAAGCCCGTCCTCATCCTGGCGGATGAACCGACCGCGAATCTTGATTCCGAAACCGGCGCTGAATTGCTGGATATGATGAGAGAGCTGAATCAAAAACACAGCATGACCTTTTTATTTTCCACACATGATCAAATGATTATGGACAGGGCCACACGGCTGGTGATTCTCAAGGATGGTCAGGTCGATGAGGATAGAGTCAAATCATGACTTTTAAAAACATGAAATTGGCATTGATTTTCCTTGTCTGTTGTTTTATGACCACTTTATCTCGGTCGCAGGTTTCCCTGAACGGTTATTACAAGAATTTTTTTACGGTTATCAAGCCGGTACAGAGCCCTTTATTTCCGGTTCCCGAAGATGATTATCTCGGTATGGTCAACAAACGGCTGCGATTGGAGAGCCGTGTCTCTGTTTCCGGAAAACTGTCCCTGCATTTGGCTTATGATTTTTCCCTGGGTATCCAGGATCAGCGGTTGAGCTTTGACATCATGGATTTTTTACCAAAAGATCAATACCGTTTTGCCGATATTGATGCCCGCATCTATCCGCAAGAGAGCAAGGCATCCAGCTTTCGCATGCGGCAGAATCTCGACCGTGTTTATCTGCACTATCGTGCCAGGGTTGCCGATGTATATGTCGGCCGCCAGGTGATATCCTGGGGCAGTGCCCGTGTGATCAATCCTACCGATATATTGCTGCCCTTTATGTTCAACGAGCTCGATAAGGAAGAACGCACCGGTGTGGATGCGCTTCGTATCCGGATTCCTCTGGGCATGATGTCCGAAGTGGATATCGGTTATATAGCCGGTAAGGATTTTAATTCCAATCAGAGCGCAGCTTACCTGCGCAGCAAATTTTATGCGTTTCAGAGTGATGTCTCTCTGCTGACGCTGTTTTATTATGATCATTTTCTCGCTGGTCTCAATTTCGCCCGTGCTGTCGGCGGGGCCGGTGTCTGGCTCGAGGCGGCCTATAGCGTGAACAATCTTTCGGAAAATGATGCCTCTTCCGGGAATAATTATATGCGTCTCTCGGTCGGAACCGATTACAGCCTACGTGAAAAATTATACGGATTTATCGAATATCATTACAACGGCGCCGGCAGCCATCAGAGCCATGATTATATGAAAAATTTCATCTCTCCCGCTTATTTGCAAGGGGGCGTTTACCTGTTGGGTAAACACTATCTTATGCCCGGCTTTCAATATCAGCTGAAACCTTTGATACTATTGAGTGGTCAGGTTCTGTTCAACCTGTCTGACCGCTCGGCTTATTATACGCCGGTAGTGGAATACAACATCGCTCCAAACATCTATATCGGCGGTGGCGCCTATATTGGTGCCGGCAAGTCACCTGAGACCTTTACACTGCATTCCGAATTCGGTACCTGGCCGGATTTCTTTTATTCCTCTTTTCGTGTTTATTTCTAAAAAAAAGTAATGACGCCCTGAGGGTGTGTAAGAGCAAAATCATTTTTATGTGGATAAAAGTTGTTGTTTGAGATCTGAAAAGGCTTTATACCGCAACGTTCGCAGAGAAACACCAAGAAAAACAGAACAATTTCATTGGAAAGCGCAAGTAATAACCTTATTTTAATCACTACAACCGTAGTAGCATTTTGATATGTTTATTTTGCGTTGTTGTTATATTATTATTTCCAGTAAAAGCATAATTAAAAAGATTTGACCCAGGCACCAATAACAACTAGAATTCAGATCAACTAAAAATTAATACTTTAGGCGTGATCTTTAAGAGGAAGAAGAAACACATGGCTGACCGAGAGTTTTCGTTTTTCAAATATGTCAGAGCGGTCTCCTCGGATTTTTTTGTGCAAGCCAAGGATGAGCACGAGCTCAACATGGGGTCTTTTGTCAAGGTAGGGAGGGAATCCTGTCAAGATGCTGAGTTGATTATTATGGGTTCACCTCAGGATGAAGGGGTGCGTAGAAACAAGGGACGCGCCGGAGCTGCCCTGGCGCCGGCAGCGATTCGGCGGCAATTGTACCGTTTTCCCGTACCCGCTGCAGCGCGTGATCTGTTCATGGTTGATATCGGAGATATTCAGCCGGGCCGCAGCCTGGAAGAAACACATGATCGTCAATTTCAGGTTGTAAAATACTTTATTGAACAGGGAAAGAACCTCATCGTCATTGGAGGGGGGAATGATATTTCCTACCCGGACTGTTCCGCACTCTCTTCTGTTGAGCCGGATCTGTTTGTCTTTAATATCGATAGCCATCTGGATGTGCGGTCTGCAGCACAACGCCATAGCGGCACTCCATACCGGCAACTTTTAGATGAAGGGGCCATACAACCCGGCTCGTTTTGTGAGATCGCCTGGCAGTCGATGGTCAATGACCGGGTTTATATCGATTACCTGAAGAGTCTGGATGTCCATATGATCGAATTATCTCTGCTGCGCCGGCAGGGGATCGATCAGACACTGCATCAACTCCTCGACCATCAAAAGGCGGCAACCCTGTTTTGGGGTTTGGATATCGATTCTGTAAGGTCAGCAGACGCTCCGGGAGCAAGCGCCCCGTATCCGACCGGTCTCAAGTCTGAAGAAATATGCCGGCTATCTTTTATTGCCGGTCGGGACAAGAGAACCCGGCTGTTCGAAATTTCCGAAGTCAATCCGCTCTTTGATGTCGATCACCGCACCAGCCGGCTTGCAGCCTTGATGATTCTTTATTATTTGAATGGATACGCCAACCGGTCATGATGCCTGGAAAAGACTGTGTTATTGCGCAGGCGTTGAATTTGCTTTGGAATTATGTTATAATAGACTATATTGCAGTCATACGGTTATTAAGAGAAAGAAGTTATTTATAAATGATCAAAAAATCAGAGCCCTCTTTCGATTTACT
>WJMF01000054.1 GCA_014728085.1 Candidatus Zhuqueibacterota bacterium | reverse complement strand
GGTCGAGGTTAATCATCTGCCGGCAGATGGACACCCCTATGCAAAATTTGCCATCGGCGAAATCATCGCTGAAATCGATTGATTCACTCTTGTAAAATCTGAATAAAATTCTGATCTTGAAATCATACGACCTCTTGATATTCCCCAGCGGCAGGCTTGACTATCGCTGATACGCGCCTTTTTATAGACTGTTCAATAAAAGGGTTATACCCAACCCTACATTAAAAAATAAAGAGAAAAACAGATGAATCTGAACATTGAGTCCTGCAGCGCGCACGAGTTCCCGAGGTTGACTATGATGTTCTCTGATAATTTTAAACGCTCGGGGGAATAACAACGCATAGGGTATCAGGGCCAGCAATATCGGCCAGCCGTTTTGAATGATCAAAATCGCAGCAATAATAATATTGACAACAATGATCAATTGTACGATAAAATAAAACCAACCTGTGAACCGGGTCCCGTGACGCACGGCAATGCCGAATTTCCCCCCTCTTCTGTCGGCATCGAGATCGATCAATTGACCGATGAGCAAAATCGATAATGTGCTCAATCCGGTCAACGCCATAACGGAAAGGACATAAGGGTGAAAACCAAGGTTCTGCCCCAGGGATGCAATCAAAATTGCCATGGGACCAAAAGCGAACCAGACAAAAATCTCACCAAAACCGCGGTAAGCCAGTTTGACGGGAGCGGCAGTATAATATTTACTGAGAAAGGCGGAAACAACATAAAGGGTCCAGAAAAGGGGCCATAACTCACGATCGATTAAAAAAGTCAGGACAACTGTTGCGATAAACGCGATAACCAGGCTGCTGCGTGCAATTAAATAAAGAGTAGAGATCAGCTGAGGCTGATCAAGCAGTACACCAGAGCCGCCGCTGAATTCATTGCGGTGAACATTGACTTTGTCCGTGCCCTGAAGGGTATCGTAAATATCATTGTATACATTGGTGGCGATATGCAATCCGGTGCCAATAACAAGAATCAGGAAGAAATTCAATATGTAAAATTGACCTGATGCAATAACGGCTATCAAAGTACCTGCAATCAACGGCGCATATATCGAGGAAAGAAACGGGGCTCTGATCATTTTTATAAAGGATGGCTTGATCTTTTCCATTCTACCTCCTAAATTTGTTTATTAAAACACGATTTCAACTCAAATAATTCCATTTCGCAAAATATATAAAGGAACGTTGACTTGGTATTCTCAGGGTACAAACACATCTGGCAACCGGAGCATTACCACGGCGACCGGATAAAACCGCCCTTTTTCGAAGGCTGGTATTATAAACTGGTCGATAAAGACAAAAAAACAACTCTTGCCATTATTCCGGCAATCTTTAAGGCCAAAAACAATCCTCATGCTTCTGTACAGGTTCTCGACAGCCACAGCTATAAAACGATATATTGCCGCTATCCGTTATCCGCTTTCACAGCCGGTAAAGAGCCTTTTGAACTGATAATCGGCAACAACCGTTTTACCCGGCAAAGCCTGGAGCTGGATATAAGAACGGAATCTCGCCGCCTGACCGGCAAGTGCACATTCGACGACCTTGCTCCATGGCCAATAAAACGGTTCTCACCCGGCGCCATGGGGTGGTATGCCTTTATACCCTTTCTGCAGTGCTATCATGCTGTGTTGAGCTTTGATCACAAAATCGACGGAAGTCTGGAACTTGACCACCGCAAAATAGATATGAATCAGGGAAAGGGATATCTGGAAAAAGATTGGGGACGCGGGTTTCCGAACGCTTATATCTGGCTGCAATGCAATCATTTTAAAAATCCCGGAACGAGTTTTATGCTCTCTATCGCCCATATTCCCTGGCTCAACAGCGCATTTCGAGGTTTACTTGCCGGCCTGTTCTTAAATGGCAGATTGTACCGCTTTACGACCTATACCGGGGCAAAGGTTAAATCGCTTCTTATAGCAAAAGAACACATCAGCATTATTCTGCAGGATCGCAACTATCGGTTGCAAATCAGCGCCCGAAAAGTCGATACCGGCACCTTGTATGGGCCTCAGGGTGAAAAATTCAGCTATTGCTATGATGAGAGTCTGACATCGACGCTCGCTCTTTCCCTGCAGAAAACCGGAAAAAGGAACAAAACCATTGCCGATCTGAAAGGGTCTCCTGCTGCAATGGATATAAACGGAGATTTGAATAATATCACCTGAATTGAGTACAAAAGGCTGTAATCCGCCCCGAATAACGGTTGTCATTCCATTCTCTGGTCGAATGGGCCGGGAACTCGATAAAGATGATAACGCTAATCCAACATAATACCCCAAAACGGTGATCGGATAAAAGACCGTTGCAATATCGATTATTCCTTTGTCGCTTCGAGCAAGTGATCAACCTGATAATCCGATCGACTCAACGCCGCATATAGTTTTTCCATAATATGTTTAAGGACCGTTAATTTGCGCCCGATTTCGGCTTTATCTTTCAGAGCCATAATATCTATAACGGCAATAATCGTCAACCATTCAAGTAATTGCTCAAATGATTCTTTGTGAAACCAAAGGACGCCCCGATGACGGTTTATCTTCATGACAATATGAACCTGTAGATCATTGAGCAGGCTCTTTAAAACATGATAGGCCTTCTGCACAGCTTCGGGCTCGATATTGAACCACTGCTGATGCTCGGTAAGAATTTGAATCCAGAGTATCGCCTGATCAGATTTCTCGTTGGAAAAGCCGGTATCATGCAAGGCGGAATGAATTCTTTTGCCGAAAAAATATTCATCTATCCAGCTTTTACTTCGGGTTTCGAAATCAGATTCCCTGACCAGATTCCCCAACCTGCCGACCAAAAGCCAGTTGAGCACTATATAGGGTGACAAGGCATCTCTTTTGAAAATTTCCGGTTTGAAAACGGATTCGAGATCCGCGTCTTTCAGCTCCTGCGACCTGTGCTCAAGCACATTGAGCTGAAGCATTGCCGCAAACCGATGACGAATTTCTTGTGACAGAATACCGATATCCGTTTCACTGGTATTGAACTGTTTCAGAGCGTCAAGTAAAACCGTGATCTTTGTTTGCAGATCATCCAATACTTTTTTATCGATCTCATCCTTGTTTTTGGTCAAACGGGCATCCAGCATATTTTTATAAAATTCCGGATTTGCCAATTCACTGAAAGGTGTTTGAACAGGCTGTAAAAAAATCTCCCGCACCGCCTCTTCGATGCCGGGCACACCGCGCCCTTCAAGATATGCGCACAGATCGCGGTAATGATGAAACGCATTATCCTCAACCTGGCGAAAATCCAGAAAAACGTGATACTTGAACGCTTTCAGCTCAAAATAAAGGCCATAATCGCATAAATCCTTGTTGTTGCGTATATATTCCAGGCCCGCAATATGATCACGAAAAATACAAAACCAATTCTGCTCATAGCGAAGATTCAATCCCTGGCCCAAATTACTCCTGACAATCTTTTTTTCGTCGTCATTGCCACTTTTTGCAGCGAATCCAACAGATTCTTTGATTACGCCGCGGGCATGGGAAAAACGGTTGTTATAAATAATCAGGCCGCATTCGCCGTTATAACGATTAGAGTAAGCGAAAACATCTTCATTAACGTACTCTTCCGGTGTCATGACGTCATAGAGCAGGAAATGTTCAACGTCAGCGAATAAATAACGCTTGCGCAAGAGCGGAAAAATCTCGCGTTTGTGTCGCGCAATCAGTTGTTGATCCGGCTGTTCATCCCAATAGGCACGTCTGAATTCCATACCATATTTTTCGGTAAATCCTTCGATCTGTCCATGTCCGAACATGGGCAATCCCGGCATGGTGGCCAGCATGATACACACACCAAAATACTTGTCATCCTTGCCGAACTGAGCCACGGCGGTTTCTTCATCCGGATTGTTCATGAAATTGACATAGCGTTTGAGAATTTCAGGATCGAACTGGATAGTGTTCTTGATAACGCTGCGATAATTGGCATTCTCCTCGTTTTTAAGCATATTCATGAATGCGCTGTTGTACACCCGGTGCATGCCCAGAGTGCGGACAAAGTATCCTTCCAGCAGCCAGAAAGCCTCGGCCAAAAGCAGCGTTTCCGGTGCCTCCTGTGCCACTCTGTCAACAACCTCACGCCAGAATTCCGCCGGCATGGCGGCATCAAATGCCTCTTTATCGAGTCCGTGCTCGGAGCGGGACGGAATGGCGCCCCCGGTACCGGGCTCAGGGAACCATAACCGCTTGATATGCTTTTTTGCCAGCGTCATGGCGGCATCAAAGCGTATGACCGGAAACTTGCGCGCGACACTGAGGATCACCTGAATGACCGCTTCTCTGACCTCCGCTTTGAGATAATTCAACTGCGCCGTATCGTTCCAGGGCATACTGGTACCATCATTGCCGTGATAAATATAACGAACATCATTGCTGTGAAAATCAACGCGTTTAAACACAACCGCAGCATCGGAGCGGGAATAATAGTGGTCTTCCAGATAAATACCAACGCGATCGTTTTCGGAAAGATTGGGACCGTTAAACGTATAGGATGGATATGGTGAATGGGGTAATGAGAGAAAATAATCCGGATTTTCAATCACCCAGCGGCTGTCGACGCCCATATGATTGGGAACCATATCGCCGGACATCCGGATACCGCGGTTCCAGGCGCGTTTGCTCAGATTTTGAAACGCTTCTTCTCCTCCCAGGTCCGCAGCAATTTGATAATCATATAGAGAATAGGCAGAGGCTTCCGCATCCGGATTCCCGCACATCTGCTTTATTCTTTTCGACGCCTGACTGCGTTCCCATAATCCGATTAACCACAAAACCGTAAAACCGCGCTCCGCGATTTCATCGAGCTCTTCATCCGGAATCTGATCGAGTCGGTTCACAGAACGGCTATACTTTTTCGCCAGCTGATCCAGCCACACATACACATTTTTTGCCAACATAACCACCCGGGGCATCCAGTCAGAGTCGCGGCTAAAGCGTTCCGCCTCAACTTCCAGACCTTCGTATTCATAGACGCGTGCGGGCCCCGCGCCGGGTAAGGAAATTTTGTTTTCTTCCTGAATAAAATCGAGACCGGTCAGTAAACGGTAAAAATATTTACCCAATAATCCACCCCATTTGCGCCGAATATACTCCAGCTGCTCAAACAAAGAATGCGGGTGAGCGATTGCCGGACTTTTTAACATTTCAACGAGCGTTTCATCGTCAGGACCAAAGGTCGGCTGCTGGTCAAAAAAGTCGCTCAACAATTGCATGATTTCGACATATCGGCTCTTTTTTTCAAGATCAGAATCGTTGAACAATTCCAGATAGGGTGAAAAAGCGGGATTAATATTGGCAATCCACAGCATGAGCAACTCTTCCAGAGCCACTTCCCGGTGAGAAACATCACCGCTTTTCCCCTTTAACCATGTCCGGGCATCCGTTTCTCCCTTGTAAACCGACAGCGGGGGAAAAATCCCGGTAAACATCTCCAAAGCCTGATCGAGGGGCTTTTCACCCACATGCGTTTCAAGCCATTTCATCGCCTCCTTGATCGCCATTGAGTTTTGCTGCTCCCGGTAAAGACCAATAATAAAATGCAGAATTTCATCGATCAATCCCATGGCATAGATTTCACTGGCCCGCACCGCCTGCTCCGGCATATTGAGCAAATCACGGCGCTGGTTCATTTTCTGAGCAAATATCCGGCTGGCATAGAGATTATCAAAGATCACATTACCTGATTTTGAAAACAGAGTCTGATCGAATTGATAAACGTCTCGTGACTGTCTGGAAATATGAAACTCAAAAGTCGGTTCGGTTGCGTGCAAAATGTTCCGCCCCTTTCAGGATTTCAACTTTATACTAAATAGATAATTAAATTGCGTGGAAAAATTTGAGTGAATTCCGCGTGATGATAAAGGAGTAGAGGAATCATATACATAAATTTACTAAAATAAATCGAAACAATCAAATCTTTGACCTGCTTAATACCCTGCCGCCATTCCGTCCTTGCGTGATTCAGAAGCGCCATAGTAGACACCGCTCACCGTATCAACCTTGATCGCCTGATAACCGCCATACCCACCGACGGCCCAGGAGACCTGATGCCCTCTTCGAATGAGCTGTCGAATGGTCGAATACGCTATACCGCTTTCGAGACAAACCTTGCCGCCGTCGCTCATGCGGTATCCGGTCGGCTGGGAAGAGCCGCGGTGTACCATCCGCGGTGCATCTCCGGCTTCCTGAACGTTCATACCGAAATCAATCATGTTGATAACAATCTGAGCATGCCCCTGCGGCTGGGTCGAGCCGCCCATGACGCCAAAGGCCATAAAAGGCGTGTCCTCCCGGGTAATAAAAGCGGGAATAATGGTGTGGAACGGCCGTTTGCGCGGTGCATAGGTATTGTTACGGCCGGGCGTCAGATCGAAAAGCTCACCGCGATCCTGCAGAATAAATCCAAGGCTGTCCGGCGTCATACCTGATCCCATACCACGGTAATTGCTCTGAATCAGGGAAACCATATTGCCATCACGATCTGCTGTGGCGAGATAGATCGTATCCCCCTCTTCAGCTATGTCGCTGTCCACATTATAACTGCGGGTCGCCCGCTGGGGATCGATCAAAGAACGGCGTTTTGCGGCGTAAGCTTTGGAAATCAGCGTCTCTACAGGAATATCGCTAAAATCAGGATCAGCATAGAAATGGGCACGGTCTTCAAAAGCCAGCTTTTTTGCCTCGATAAAATGGTGAATATAGTCGGCTGAGCCAAATCCCATACTGCGCAAATCATATCCCTCCAAAATATTCAAAATTTGCAGTGCGGCTATTCCCTGACCATTTGGCGGCAGTTCCCATATGTCATAACCGCGATAAGAACTGGATACGGGTTCTACCCACTCGCTTTCATGGCGAGCCATATCGTCGTAAGATAAAAACCCGCCCTCTTCCCCGATATAGCGGGCGATTTTTTCCGCAATCACGCCCCTGTAAAAGACATCGCGACCTTTTGCGGCAATCAGCTCATAGGTGTTGGCCAGACAGGGGTTGCGAAAGATCTCGCCTTTTTCCGGCCCCTCTCCGTTAAGGGTAAACATAGCCAGAAAGCCGGGATACGCTTTCAATAACGGCACACTTGACCTCCAGTATTGCGAGATCAACTCCGAGACCGGAAATCCCCGGCGTGCGTAATTAATGGCAGGTGCCAAAAGCGCTGTCATCGGCAGCTTGCTGAATTTTTGATGCAATTCGAACCAACCGTCAACACAACCGGGAACGGTTACCGGCAACGGCCCGCGGGCAGGAATCCGCTCATATCCGTTGTCATGGAAGTAGTCCAGCGTTAACGATGCCGGAGAACGGCCGCTGGCATTAAGGCCATAGAGCTTTTGTTCCTCTGCACTCCAGACCATTGCAAAGAGATCGCCCCCGATCCCGCTTCCTGTGGGTTCCATGAGACCCAATACGGCGTTGGCGGCAATGGCGGCATCCACTGCATGACCGCCTTTTTTTAGAATATCGATCGCCACCTGTGTCGCCAGCGGTTGACTGGTGGCGGCCATGCCGTTACAGGCCAACACTTCGGAGCGCGTCGTCTCCACCCTGCCGGTGATGCGATCGTGAGCAAAAACAATCTGAAAACAGGCAAGCAGGAAAATGATTTTTGTCATAAGAATCCTCTCAGTAATTGATTTCAGCTATAACCTAGGTAATTCGGCAAAAATGGTCAAGCACTTTTAAAGAATGAATCAACCCGGTACTGGCCGGACAGCCTGTAGTGTTGTGATAAGATATTGCATTCCGATTTGAAAATATCTATATTAGCCACGCTTCACACTATAAACACCAAACCATCGTAGAAACAATAATCAGCAAAAGCCTGCTGTTTGAGGAGTAGGATTATGAGTGAAATAGATATCGATGCATTACAAAAATCGATCAAGGTCAGACCGTTAAAATCAGATGATTATAAGCGCGTTGTCGACCTGCAGAAAAAATCCTTTTCGACAATGAAGCCCTGGACCCGGGAACAATTCTCCAGTCAATTGCGCCTCTTTGCTGCCGGACAAGTCGGTGTCGAATACGAGGGTGTCCTGATCGGATCTTCCTCAAGCCTGATTATCGATTTCGATGAATACAGTGACAATCATTCATGGCAAAACATATCCGACAACGGCTATATCACCAATCACGATGAGGAAGGCGATACCTTGTACGGGATTGAAATCATGGTCGATCCCGATTTCCGTTCGATGCGAATCGGCAAACGGCTTTATGATGCGCGCAAAAAGCTGGTCAGGGAGCGTAATTTAAAACGCATCGTCATCGGCGGACGCGTCCCCAACTATCATAAATACGCGGATTCGATGTCCATCCATGATTATGTGGAGGCGGTCATCGATAAAAAGCTTTACGATCCGGTTTTGACCTTTCAGGTGGCAAACGGATTTGTGCTCAAGCGCATCATCAAAAATTATCTCACGTCGGATGAAGAATCAAAAGGAAATGCTCTGCTCCTCGAGTGGGTGAACCTGCATTACCAGCCGCGACCGGCGGAATTCACCCTGCCCTCCCATCCGGTCCGTATTTGCTCGGTTCAGTACCGCATGCGCAGGATTGCTTCATTTGACGAGTTTGCCGGGCAGGCGGAGTTTTTTGTCGACGTCGCCTCGACGTATAAATCGGATTTTGTCGTTTTTCCCGAGATCTTTACGCTGCAGCTGTTGTCCTTTTTGCCCCAGGAACGACCCGGCATAACCGTTCGCAAGTTGAACGCATTTACCAGGAACTATCTCGATCTCTTTCAACAGCTGGCGATAAAATATGCTGTCAATATTGTCGGTGGCTCGCATTACAGCGAAGAAAGCGGACATCTATACAATATTGCCTACCTCTTTCAGCGCAACGGCACTGTCAATAAACAATATAAAATCCATATCACCCCGAATGAACGCAGATGGTGGGGCGTAAAAGCCGGAGATGACATTCAGGTTTTTAACACCGATCGCGGCCGCGCTTCGATTCTGATCTGCTATGACATTGAATTTCCCGAAATTTGCCGTATCGCCACGCGCAACGGAGCACAGCTCTTTTTTGTCCCCTTTTGTACAGACGAACGTCATGGCTACCTGCGCGTGCGCTATTGTTCCCAGGCCCGCGCCATTGAAAATCAGGTGTTTGTCGCCACTGCGGGTTGTGTCGGTAATATTCCATCGGTGGAGAATATGGATATCAACTATGCCCAATCCGGTATCTATACGCCATCCGATTTCCCCTTTTCCCGTGACGGCATTGCCGGTGAATGCCAGCCCAATGTCGAAACCGTTGTCATCGCCGACGTCGATCTTGATGTTTTACGGCGCAACCGCCTGCGCGGAACCGTTCGCACCTGGCAGGATCGCCGTACCGATCTCTATGATGTGATCGAGAAAAAGAATCCCCCGGAAAAATCATAATCATTTCATACTGCAGTAATCAAAGTCAGCCGGATTCTCACTTGCTGATTGAGTACAAGAGCTGAACAAGCCAGGAAGAAGGCCACTCCACAAACCGGCCAGTTCTGTGGTTAAAAACCGGGTTTGTCCTTCTCCTGCTTCTCTCCACTGACCCCGACGGCGGGCATAAGAAATGTGTAGAGCTTTTTTCCCGGAAATCCGGGCAGGGTCCATTGCGGATCCAGGATATCAGCATCAAAATCGTCATACCAGGTGCTCCTGAGCTTTTGAGCAGCAGAAAAGGGGGTTTTTTCAACAAAGAGCTTTTGCATCCATTTCTGTTGAATAAACGGCCAGCCGTCATGCCACTCTACGGGAAACAAAAAGGTTTCCCGGCCTATCGTCGATAAAGCGTTGTAATCATAATATCTTTTACAGAAACGATTATTTCATATGAGTTTGTAAATACTCAAACGCAAAAATTATTTCTGCTATCCCGATCTTACGTCTTTTTGATCCTGGCAATAACCGAGTATTTTCTCTCAGCGTATCTCGACGGTTTCTTTGTTGCATAACAAATTGTCACATTTTTCCCAAACTCAAAGCTTTATTTGGTATCTAAAAAATGTCTTTTAATTTTTTCAATATCCTTATCGGAAATTGCCGCCAAACCGCCCAGCAATCTGGCATCGATCAACGACCGGGCACTGAATTCAGCGACTTCGAGGCGATCATAGGCCTGCAGCAGCGATTCACCTGTCGCCAGAATGGCATCGTTTTCCAAAAGAACAACAGGTATCTCCTTGCTGATAGCCCGGGATATCCTGCCTTCATCATTGAATTGCGGGCCATAGGGTACTTTGGCAATATCTCGCAACAGGATATAACTTTCCGGTATCGAGCGGGTATCAAAGAGGGTTTGACTGATACTAAAGGCTGTGGCATTGGGTGCCTGAGCGGAAACAATCGCCTGGATATGGGGGTGATCGCGGTAGATGCGGTCATGAACCAGCACGGCACGACTGGGTAATTTGCCGCGCTCTCGCTTGCGCTCGCTGATCAGGACGATATCCTGAACATCGATCAGGCGGCGGTCCTTGTTGGTCGGGGTGATGAGAAACGTATCCCGGTCCACTCGAACTGAAATCACCCCCTCGGTGCTGGTCATGAGCTGCTGCTCATAGGCGCGATGCACGATTTCACGAATATGGTGGCGATAGGCTTTTTCGCGATTGCTGCGATTGAGCGGATCAAACTCGATCAGATAATTTTTGGTATTGTTGAACAAAGCGAGTTGGTCATCGGTCAATTCGTTGTATTCGCCCAGCATGGTGGCCTTGATGGCGAGACGGGCACAAAAATCAAGGGTTTCAAAACGGTGAAAAGCGTCGAGCAGGCTTTTGCCGCCGCAGACAACGCCGTGATTTTCCATAATGATGGCATCATAGCCTTGACGAAAAGCGTCTGCAATGTTTTTACCCAGAGCATCGCTGCCGGGCAGCGCATAAGGCGCATAACCGATCCGCCCGCAAATATCGCTGGCCTGGGGAATGATTTTTACCGGCGGTTTTTTGCGCACAATACTAAATGAGACCAAAGCGCTGGGATGGGCATGAACAATGCCGCGTAAATCCGGCCTGGCCGCATAGATGGCCTTGTGAAAAGGGTATTCAGATGAGGGTTTGCTCTGCCCTTTGATGCTGCCGTCGTTTTTAATCCTGACCATATGATCCCAGTCCAGTGAGCCTTTATCAACACCAGCCGGGGTGATCCAGATATCACCGCTTTCATCGTGTATCGACATGTTGCCGCCGGAAGTGGTGGTCATGCCATAGCGGTAAATGCGCTTCATCAACAAGGAAAGCTGTTCTTTGGGATGAATATATTCGAGTTGCATCTTGTTTTCCTCTATTCAATATTAAATCCGGATGTTCCGAAATTGCCCTTTTTAGTGGCACGAGTCCGCTTGATTTGTAAATTTATTTAATTAATGTGCAAGAAATTTTCCGCTTTAGCGGAAAAACCATCATATCGGGATGTACATCTTTATGGAATATGGTAAACGCCTTGAGAAGGAGCCTTGCCTCTGTAAAGGTCTTTTCAGTGGTAACAATCAGTATTCCGGCGTCCTTGAGAAATTGATCGGTTCTCTGTTGATCTTGTCTATCAAGCAGGATATCAATGATTGTAAAAGGGCTGCCATAAGGTCCCGGTCCAAAATCATAACAAAGGCAGCCGCTTTCATCGACAACGGATTTTTTCCAGTCATTGATCTGATGGAACCGGTTCGAAACAATCAGGAAAACATCACAAGGCTGAAAGCCATAACAATCATGCCGACGATCAGGCCGGTAATACTGACATGGTGCTCTCCATATTCCTCAGCTGTGGGCAACAGTTCATCCAGAGAGATATAGACCATAATACCGGCAACAGCGGCAAAGACCACTCCAAAAGTGGCGCTGCTGAATAAACTCTTTAAAAGAAAAAAACCTGCCAGGGCGCCTACAGGTTCGGAAAAACCGGAAAGAAAAGAATAGGTGAAGGCTTTTTTCCTGCTTTTGGTTGCATAGTAAATCGGTACAGAAACAGCAATACCTTCGGGAATATTATGAATCGCGATAGCTGCCGCTATACTGATACCCATAGCCGGATCCTGCATGGCTCCCATAAAGGTGGCCAGACCTTCCGGAAAATTATGAATGGCGATGGCAAGGGCAGAAAACATTCCCATACGCATCAATTTGTTTTGCTTTTCTTCCGCCAGTTGCTCTCTTTCCATATTGTGCAATTCATGAGGATTTTCATATGATGGTACGACCTTATCGATCAGAGCGATGATTCCGATGCCAACAAAAAAGGCGATTACCGTAGCCCAATAGCCTTCCCGGGCGCCATAGAGAGCGGTAAGGGAATCTTTGGCTTTAACAAATATTTCCACCAGAGAGACATAAATCATCACCCCGGCTGAAAATCCCAGTGAAGCGGCAAGAAATTTGGGACTGAATTTTTTCGAGAAAAACGCCATAACGCTGCCAATACCGGTCGACAAGCCGGCAAAAACCGTTAATCCCAGAGCAAACATAACATTTCCAGACTCCACCAGGTTTTATCTCCTCTTATTAATGATAATTTTATGTTCTGCGGTCACTGTATTTAAATGCCAAATCCGAGTGATACGCCAGCACCTATAATCAACTCCGCTGATTGGCCGTTTAATCCTTTGCCAATATAAAAATCCGCCTGCAATAGCGGCGCCAACAAATAGGTAAATCCGCCGTCAAGAACAGGTTGCCAGGACTGATTTTGAGGAATTTCAGCAAATGTCTCGAGAAAAATAGCCAGCTTATCGCTCAAACCGACTCCAAGAGCGACCGATGCCAGTGACAAAATTTGACGCTCATCTCCTGCAGTGACCGAAATGGCGCCAAAATTGACCCCCAGCCCTATTGATTCATTTACATCATAACTACAGGCATACTTTATTCCTATCTCAGTATTGCCAACCGAAACCTCTTCATCTCCCGCGGGTAACGTGGAGACCAGCATGAGAGCCATAGGGATAGTTGCACTGGTTTCTGTCAGCTGGTATTTGGCTTCCAAAATGAGGTCATTCAGGTAGGTCTGGGATTTATCATCCACTGTTATTTTGGACCAGCCGCCAAATCCAACGCGAACTTCAAAGCGATTGCCAAGACCGGCACGGGCTAAAATAGCAGGACAGGAAAAATCAGTAACCGAATTAAAATCTGCATATTCTGCACCGGCTTCGATTTGCAGTGTTCCCGCCGGAACAACCAATGCGCTTTCGGTGAAATCCGGACGATCTGTAACCAGTTCCTGAGAAAACCCGGACGACAAGCCAATTATTGGAATCATAACTATTAAAAAATAGATGCGATTCATACCATTCCTTTGCTATACTATAAAAGTTATTTTTTCTGTAAACTGCTGCGGTATTTAAACATCAGAGACATAAAACAGTTTCATTACCGGATAAATTCCAGCATATTCAATCAAAGAGAAAAAAGTACATCTTAAAATCCCACCCCCTGCCAACCAAAGAGGTGCCGTCGTTGTTCTGTAACATATGGCTCCGGTATGCAATCAATCACAGCGCAGATCAGATATGCGCGCTTTATATTCGAGTATCCTGAAATAACAATCATCACCTGTTTTTATGAGAATATAAAAAAAATTAAGATAAAATACAGGAATTTTCCGGGATATGCTCTTCTCAGGGTAGAAAAGGCAGCACAGGGGCCCATTTTATGCCCCATGCTGTCTAAACTGTCTGGTGGTCGCTTTTGCAAGCGATGTTCTACTTTCCGATAACCTCTACATTGCCATTCACGGTTGAGAGGACAATATCCGCCTCTCCATCCCCCAACTTTTCCTGCAGCCGGTGAGAGGATTGCTGTTGATCTTGCAGCTGTAAATTGAACAGGCGAATAGCACCATTGCCGGCCTGTACCAGAAATGACGCCGATGTCAAACGCGGAATCCGCAGAGCGATGGGACCATTGGTGGTTTTTAAATCGATCTCCTGTTCCGCTGCCAGGTGAACATCAGCATCGATACTACCATTGGTGGTTCGTGCAGAGACAGAGCCATATATATTGTCCGTCACTATGATGAGCAAAATCGGTGCCGGCACTATGATCAATATCATCATATTCTTCCGGGTCCACAATACAACCACTCAGCAGCACTGTCGCCGCCGATAACAAGACCACAACAATTTTCAATTTTTTTATTTTCATTTTACACCTCCAAAAGGATCTACCTGTCTTGTTCTGTCATATCGACAAACAAAAACATGTTTTTTTCAATGGTGAAAATTCAGGGCATCAGCATATCGATATGCTGTCCGGCGGTTTCCGCTCGTTGGGCAGCTTCGGGGTTATCACAATTCTCCGTCAGCTCCAATACGCGTTGCCAGGCATCAATGGCGCGGCCGCTCTCTTTGAGCTCTTCAAAGCTGCGGGCGATAAGACTCTCTATTTCGCCACAATCCGGCTCTACAGGATAGCGCTGCCGTATCTTGTGCCATTTGATGATAGCGTTTGCATAGAGGCCATTCTCGAATAAAGCATCGGCGCCGTTGCGCTCCTGTTTTGCACGACTTTTCCAAAGCGTGTCATCAGGACGATTGCTGTCCGGCCCGGTGCCGTGAACAACGCTGACTTTACCCAAACGCGCCGGAGGTTGTGAAGAGTGGTCGGGTAATTTTTCGATCTTGAGAGACATAAAGTAGAGAAAAAGCTGTTGTCGGGTAATGGTTTTAAGATCACCGATATCGAGCATGGAATGACTTCCGAGCGTAAAGGTCATGCCGTTATCGAGATTGAGAACGGCTTTTCCCTCGAGACAAAGAATCGTGTCGACCTCCTCGAGGGTGATGCCGGTAGCGGCCTGCTGCCAGGTTTCCTCCAGACCGCGTCGAATTTTAACATCTCCGCTGACCTCTGCCAGGGTCGCCGTCATTGCCGTCGATAAGGCGACTCTTAAAAATATGGTGATAATTAACATGAATCTATACATTATAAATCCTTTCAAATTCATACAACCGTTATACGGTAGGATAAAAACAGAATAAACCTAGTGCGAATCGACAATCCGAACCCATCGTTCGGCCAGTCCATGCCTTAACACCGCCTGTCGCAGAAAAGCCATGGCCCCTTGTTGCCAGGCCACTTCAAAAGATTCACCGATAAGGGTCGTTTCCACCGGTATCCATATTGTTGGACGCCCGGGAATGGATTCCCGAACGACATATCGCTTTGAATTTGCACTGATCTTCGCTCCCTGCTGTGGCGTCAAGCCGGTGTTAAACATCAGATAGAGATGCGCCAGCTCTTGTTGCGGATCCTCTACATCGACAAAAGCGGTGTGGATTCCGACGCTCTCCAGCAGAGAGGCATACAGAACGACAAGATCATCACAATCGCCGTGTCCGAGATCAAGGGTTTCCACTGCATATTGTACCCGGTCATCCTGATAGAACGGAATATTGGGATCCGGAAGATAGCGAATGTTATGCTGTTGCAACAACCCGAACAATGCTTTGGCCCGTTCAAAGGTTGCAACCGCTGTGCTGTCCGGAGTTATATCAACCTGACGGCTGAGTTGCCGGATGGTCTGATCCTCCGGCGTGAGAAAAAAGCCGAGTTTGTCGACGTCGCCATTCCAGGCATTGCGGCTATGAATGACGATTTCCGTACTGCTCTGTTTTAGCACCTCTTCTCCGGTCCGCGCATGGATTTGCAGATCGACAATAGCGGTCTCGCGATTGTTCACCTGCTGTAAACTGCGATTCCAGTAGGCCGTCACCGGGATATCTTTGGTCTGACCACCGGGGATGCGCAAATAGCCGGTTTCGCGCGGACGTTCGGAGAACTGGGTGATATCACAAACCACATTGACTTCTATCGCCTGTCCAATCCGGTTTTCGATCGTCACCAAAGCCAGCGGATAAGAGTTATAAAATTGATAATAAGCCGGATAAATATCCTGTACGATCCATTTGATATCCTTGATACGGAAAAATTCCCGTTGTTTGCCCCACATGTAGGCAACACCCACAGCAAAGGCGAAACCGTCGGAATTGTCGTTAAATCGCGTCTCGCTAAAGTGGCGCCGGACATCAAAATTCAGAGCGACTCTGCTGCTCAGGGCCAGATTCAGACCGGCGCCAAGATAATAACCGGTTTTAAATTCGGTCTCGATCCGGAGCTGTTGCTCGGCAGTACCCGTCTGTTGCACGAAATTTGAGCTCCAGAGATAGGCACCGCCGCCGGCGGACAGGTAAGGATTGACAGTGGCAGACCAACGGGAAGAAAAAAAATCATAGCGCAATCCCAGTAACAACGGTACAACAGCATCGACCTGCGCTTCTTCGGAAAACGCATCGGTCGAGATCACATCCACATTGGAAACACCGCCGGCAGAGAATTCAAAAAACCAGTCATTGTATAAGCGGCTAAAGAAATAAAATGCTCCGCCAATCCCATTGACAGCAATGTGGCTTTCGCCGGTGGTGGAAGCCTCGATGCGGGTGGGTTGTTCGAATTGATTCCAGTAATTCAGACGCACACCCACACCGGAGGAACGCGTCCTGCCACCGGCAATGCCATACGTGCTCAAAAACAGCAGCAATATCATTGCCATCAAAAGGTTTATTTTTCGTACAGATCTCATTGTTTACCATTCACCCCACATAAAGACCATTCCGATTCCGAGTTCAAAACCGCTGAATTCATGATTCGCATTAAAATCAACGATATGGTAACGGCCATCCAGATTCAGACCCATCCACGATGTCAGCATAATATTCATGCCGCCGCCGAGATAACCGCCGGCCAAAAACCTGGACTTTGTTTCAACGGTCTCATAATCGTCGTTATAACCATATTGTTCTACGGCAACAATATGATGTGCCCAATAGGGACCCAGCCCCGCACTCACATAGGGATAGAGATCGCTTCGCCCGGAAGCGCTCAGCAAATCGTGACGGATTCCAACCAACAGAGGCGTTACCGCTTCAACCTCTACCTCTTCTTTGTCAAACCATTTATTTGTGGTTTCGGCATTCCCGGCGCCACCAATGGAAAATTCAATAAAATCGCGGGGAGTGATGCGGGAGAACACAAACAACCAGCCACCGCCACCGCCGGCACGAACATGAGTGTCATTAAAATGACTGTGTTCAACAAAAACACCCGGGGAAGAGATATTCATATCCCAGTAACTGCCGCGAAAGCCAATACCGGTCTTTTTCAAGCCTTGCGGATTTGCCGCCAGAGTAACCGTCATCGTCAGCAAAAACGACATCATTAAAAACCGTTTCGAATTCATTTGACACCTCCTTGTTTGTTTACAGGTTGCATTTACCCCCTGATAAGCAAAGGCGATGCCAAAAATCAATATAAGCCTCAAATATAATATTTATAATATTTTAAATCGAAAAATTCGTTGCCCCGTCAATTGCGGAATATCCTCAACTGCGGGAATTTCCCGCGTTTAAAAGCGCTTTTAAATCATCATGATACTGCCTGGGCAATCCTTTATACAAATTGTCGGGCGGTGTGGTTTCCAGCTTTTTTCGATAAGCGGCGATCTTTTTTCGCACTCTCTCAATCACCTGAGGATCAAGAGTGGCAGCCAGCTCCCTGGCAGCAGAATTTTCATCTCCGTGATGGTGCACCAGGGCTTCATAGCACATGCCGCGTAAATACTCTGCAATGGTACTTCGGTCACGGTTGCCCAGTTCACGCGCGCTTTGAGATACAGAAGCATGGGAAAAACCCTTTGCGCGCAGAGAGTCGAGTATTTGCCCGGCCAGGGATTTGAATTCAACAGTTTCCGGTGCTGACAGACGCATCTCTTCGGGAAGGTCGTTGCTCTGAATTATATTTCGTCCCTGACTGGAGGCAAGGATGGCTGCACGCTGAACAATATTTTCCAGTTCTCGAACGTTTCCCGGCCAGCTCCAGGACTGCATACAATTTATCGCCTGTTGGGAAAAATACCTGACCGTTTCAGCTGAATGTTTTTTGAGGAAATAATCCGCCAACGGCGGTATATCCTGAGGTCTCTGCCGTAACGGTGGTATAGGTACGGGAAAGGCGTTGAGGCGGTAATAGAGATCCTGGCGAAAGCGTCCCTGGCGCACATCTTTTTCCAGATCGCGGTTACTGGCCGCGAGAATGCGCACATCAATGTGAATGGCATGTTCATCCCCCACTCGCTGAATCACACCCTCCTGGAGCACCCGCAATAATTTGATCTGAAAAGCCTCGCTGGTTTCGCTGATTTCATCCAGAAACAGGGTGCCACCATCGGCTTGCTCGAAATATCCGCGTTTGCGCGCCTGAGCTCCGGTAAATGCCCCTTTTTCATGTCCGAACAACTCGCTCTCCAGCAGCGTTTCCGAAATCGCGCCGCAATTGACAGCGATTAAGGGCTTGTCGCGACGCTGACCGGCCCGAACCAGAGCCTGGGCCAGAACTTCCTTGCCGCTGCCGGTTTCGCCGACAAACAAAACAGGTAAATCAGAGTCCCTGACCGTATGCAGCAATTGCAGGCTCTCCTGTAATTTGCTCTTGTGTCCGCGGATAATCTCAGGGAAAAGAGTAAATTCATGTGACTTGACAGTTTGCGGCTGTAAATCACTTACCCGTGCTTGCAGCGCTTCCAAAAGCTCTTGTTTCTCCCGCATCAGTTTTTGTTTTTCTTCAGCAACCGCCTGGTAGCTCTGTTGATGTTGATTCTGCTCGGTTTGCAATCGTTGCAGGTCTTGTCGGGTTTGTACGATCTGTTTCTGTTTTTCACTCACTTCCTGCTCCCAGGCCTGTTCCCGTTGACGATGCTGTTGTATCTGAATTCCGCGTAAACGCATCCACGTGGTTAAGAGTGCAAGTAAACCGATCAACAACGGCAGCACCAATGGCAATGCGATAAATAGCCACGAAAAGAGAATCACCGCGATGACAATAAAAAAAGCAAAAAAAAGCAGGGACAAAAACACAAACTTGCGCCGTCCCCACCGCAGCGGAAGCATCAGAGCGGCGACAAAAATAGCGGTCAGCAGAATTCTCGCCCACAGGGGCAATACGCGAATAAAATTCTGCTGCAAAATATTTTCTGTAACCGTGGCATGAATCAAAAAAGCCGGTGATGCCGGATCAAAGGGGGTCATCACGGTAGAGGCAACACCGGGAATGGTAACGCCGACAAAAACGATGCGATCCTGAAGAAAAGCAAGATTTTCATCATCGCGGTAGCGCCGCAACAGGTTTGTCAGCGATAGTTGCCGAACCCGGGTAAAATCGCCAAAATGATTGAGCCAGACCCGGCCCTTTTTGTTTATGGGTAAAGAACAAGTTTTGCCATGGCTACCCTGGATGGACAGGGGAAAGGATGATAAATGCTCAGGCAGAGCATCACAATTCAACGCCAGGCGGGCGGTTTGCACACCAAGGGAATAAACGGTGCCAAACCTGCTCTCTACCGCGACAGGAGCCTGTAAAGCATAAAATTGATCGCCAACGTTGCTGAACCCTGCCGCGGCAACGCTTTCGTCCAGGGCCGGAAACGGCCGGCTGGGATATCTGCCCCAATCCAGGCGGGTGCTGTCCTGCAACGATTGAAACGCCATGGCCAGAGCAACCGGACCCGAAGAGATAAAATCGATCAGTGCCTGATCATATTCGGGATAGCGCTCATCGCGTCGGTGGAAGAGAACATCAAAGGCGATGCTTTTGGCGCCATTTTCCTGCAAGATATAGCTGATCAGGCCGTAATAGTCGCGACTGATGGGCCATCCGCCCAGATCTTCCGCATCCCGGGCACCGATGGTAACGAAATAAAGAGAATCGTGGTGATCGCGTTCACCGCGCAGGATAAAAAGGGAACGCAATGAAAGCGATTGCCAAAATCCGGCAAAAAAGATGAACCCAATCGCGGCAACCAGGAGCCAAAATATGTAACTTTTGAATATAATTAGTGTTTTTTGCATTATTTGACGAGGATTTTTCAATATAAATTCACTTGTTATAACGTTTCAGCGTTGCCTGTTTCTATTTTCATCCAGTCCTTTTTATCTGATGAACATACTTGCATACGAGCCGTACAGTACAAAGGTTTCTTGCCAATTCAAATACGGCTCAACAATTCCAAAGCGCCTCGATCTCTTCCAGCGTTTTGCCTTTGGTTTCAGGTGTCCATTTGAGAATCACCAGAATGAGCACCAGACACATTACCCCATATAGCCAGAAGGTAAATCCGTGATTGAACCGTTGAACCAGCCACTCATTCTCATCGAGCATGGGAAAGGTCTGGCTAACCAGCCAGTTGGCTGCCCACAAAAAGACGGTCGCTACTGAGAGGGCACGTCCTCTGATGCGGGTGGGAAAAATTTCGGATAAAATAACCCACGTGACCGGTCCCACAGAGAGAGCAAAACAGGCAATATAGCCAAGGATCAAAAAAAGCACCCAGACAGCGGTCTGGTCAAAATAGGCAATCAATCCCAGAGCAAAAAGACAAAACCCCATACCCGCAGACCCGATGAGCATCAGAGGTTTTCGCCCCAGCTTGTCTACGGTTTTTATGGCAACCAGGGTAAAGCTCAGATTCACGGCGCCGACGATAATGGTTTGCAAAAGGGCGATATTGCTGCCGCTTCCCAGTTTTTTGAATATTTCCGGCGCATAGTAGAGAAAAACATTGATACCGGTCACCTGTTGCAGCACCGCCAGGGCGATGCCGAGAAACAGGGCCGGCCTGAGACCGGAGCGAAAGAGATCGCTAAAACGGCAGGTTTCCTGCAGAATCGTTTCCTTGATGTGGTCGAGATCATCCTGAATCCGGCTGCTTTCGCTCACTTTAAAAAGCACTTTTTTTGCGTTTTCAACCTCTCCCTGTTTCATCAGCCAGCGCGGGCTTTCGGGGACAAAAAAGATGAATATGAGAAACAGCAATGCCGGCAATGCTTCCGAGCCGAACATCCAGCGCCAGCCGGTGGTGATATTCCAGGACTCGGCACCCTGCAGGGCGATGAAATAGTTGACAAAATAGACGATCAGCATGCCGGATACGATGGTAAGCTGATTGACCGACACCAGGCGGCCGCGCAACCGCGCCGGTGAAATTTCTGCGATGTAGAGCGGAGAGAGCATGGAAGCGGTGCCGACGCCGACGCCCCCGATGATGCGGTAGATGACAAATTCAGTGACGTGGCCGGCAAGAGCAGAACCGAGAGCCGAAACCAGGAACATCAACGCCGCGAGAATCAGCACTTTTTTCCGCCCAAAGCGGTCGGATATGATGCCGGCCATGGCGCAGCCGATAACGCAGCCGACCAAAGCGCTCGACGCGGCCCAGCCCATCTGCGCCGCATTCAGTCCGAAACAAGTACGAAAAAACCCGATAGCGCCGGCAATCACCGCCGTATCATATCCGAACAACAATCCGCCCAAAGCCGCGACAATGGTGGTACGGAAGAGAAACGCCGATTGTGTTCTGCTCATATCTGCTCCTGTTCTGCGATTATTTTTTATCCCAGCCAATATCTGCGTTATAAATTAGCATAATTTTATTGAGATTCAACAAGTAAGCGGAAAAATTTTCCCCGAGCGTGAATTGAACCATCCTGCGCAGCCAACCCGAAAGTTGCCCAGCAAAACCAGCCTTTTTGGACTATAATAGCTTTCCGGGCGTTTTTCCATGCTCTCGGCGGTTGAACCCTTTTCAAATAAAATACAATTGCTTAAAATGACTCTGTATTCACACAGTCCCAAAGCGTTGAAACGAAGAAAAACAACCCGGGCCCCGCCGGGTGGCGGAGACGACTTGAAGAATTAGAAACCCGTTCTGTGCTATTTACGTATTGTCAAGAGTAGCCACCTCGCTCTTGATCAATTAACGGGTAAATCAATGAAAATTCTGTTGAAAAACAACTGGCCGCTTTTTGCGCTCCTGGGCATTTATTCAGCTCTGTTCCTCTGCTCCGCAGGGAACTATGGTGTTTTTCGCGACGAGCTCTACTATATCAAATGCGCCCGACATCTGGCATGGGGGTATGTCGATCATCCGCCGCTGTCGCTGCTACTCCTCAGGGGTGTGCTCCTGAGCCTGGGAGACTCGGTGCTTGTCATCCGCATCATTCCGCTTTTATGCGGCCTCGCCTGTATGATCCTGACCAACTTTTTTAGCATGAATGCACTGGATCTGCTCTTCTGGCTGCTCGCTTTTCTGCTGGTGGTGCTGTGGATACAATCGCAAAACCAGCGCTTGTGGCTGCTGTTGGGGCTGGTCGCCGGTCTGGGATTGCTCAATAAATACAGCATGGGATTCTGGCTGCTCTGCTTTGCCATTGCCATTCTGTTGACATCGTACCGAAAGGTGCTGTTAAAACCGTGGCCATGGACAGGGATGGCGATTGCTGTCTTTCTGTTTATCCCTCATCTTCTCTGGCAGATTCAACACCATTGGCCGACCGCGGAATTTATCCATTATGAACCGAATCGGTCTAAACTCCAGAGCACAGGAAAACAGCGAACCGGGTCAGCTGCTGCAGTACTTTGCCGACCGCTTTGGCTGGCAAGAGCTGGCAATGACGATTTCACACTATTACCGGCTATTACCGGACAGCCTACAACAGGACTGCGCCGTCTATACCTCCAATTACGGCGAGGCTGCTGCTATTGATTATTCTCGCGATACCTATCCCCTGCCCCCGGCCATAAGCGGACACAACAACTATTATCTCTGGGGATACGGATCCATCAGCGGCCAGCACCTGATCACAATCGGTTCCAAAAAAGAAGACCTCGAGCGTGGTTATAAAACAGTGGAATTGCTGGGATATTTTCAGGCGCCCTATATCATGCCCTATGAAAACAACTCGCCGATATACTATTGCAGCGGATTAAAAACGGACTTGAGCTCTGGCCTCTAACGTGTCATTATATCTAAATAGCGATAAAGCTCCCTACACCCGTGCCGGCCGGCAGTCAGGTATGACAAACCAGGGAGGCGAAAGAAAAAATGTTTGCCTGGCTGTACTATGTATAGACAAAATGCTCAACTCTGTATTCAAGCCGAGTCCCTTCAGGAACGACATATCGTAGCGCCCCGGGGAAATCTGCATGCCCCGAGTCCCTTTAGGGACGACATATTTTTAGCATCCGGGAAATCTGCATGCCCCGAGTCCCTTTAGGGACGACATGTTTTTAGCATCCGGCGAAATCTTCGTGCCCCGAGTCCCTTTAGGGACGATATATTTTTAGCACCCGGGGAAATCTTCATGCCCCGAGCCCCTTTAGGGACGACATGTTTTTAGCATCCGGCGAAATCTTCGTGCCCCGAGTCCCTTTAGGGACG
>WJMF01000227.1 GCA_014728085.1 Candidatus Zhuqueibacterota bacterium | reverse complement strand
TCATATAGGCGATATCCAGTCTCAGTCTTTCATTAAAGTTGGATTCATTTCTGGCTACCACCTGCCATAAACCGGTTAAACCGGGTTTCAATTCAAGTCGTCTGGTGTGCCATATTCTGTACATTTGGGTGCTGAAGGAGGTCGGCCGGGGGCCGACCAGGCTCATTTCACCCTTGAGAATATTAAAGAGTTGTGGCAATTCATCCAGACTGGTTTTGCGCATGAATTTACCCACCCTGGTAATGCGGGGGTCATTGGTAATTTTAAAATCAGGCCATTCGAGCTCATTGAGGTGCATATACTTTTCTTTCAATTCTTCTGCATTTTGCACCATGGTTCTCAATTTGAGCATGTTAAAGCGTTTACCACCCCTGCCGGTACGTTTCTGAATGAACCAGGCCGGACCGGAAGAATCCAGTTTGATTAAGATGATCAGCAAAGCCAATACGGGCAAAACAAAAGGCAGTGCTGCGAGCACAAACCCTAAATCCATGGCGCGTTTAATGGTCAGATATACCCGTCGGTCACCTATACGTCTCGGATCGATTTCATACCATTTTTTATATTCGCGAAACCAAATCATGTTTGGGTTCGGAATTGAAGATGGAGAGTGGTGTGTGGGATTCAGGCTCATTCTATTTCTCCTCTTTTGCTGTTATAGACTCCTGGTCTGCATGGGACAGATAGAAATATTTTTTTTCGGGCAACGATACTGATTTGCAATTCTGACCGGCACTGGAAAAGAGGTCTTCAGCAATTATACCGTTTTCCGGGAATGTTGAAATGCCCTGGCGTAAGCGGGTTAGTGAGGTTTGTTGAAAAACAAGTGAGTTCAGACGATGCAGGGCCGCTTTGGCCTCCTTTTGAGACGTTTCAGGCAAAATGAGATAAAATTTATTCGTTTTTCCGTCAAACGTCACCATATCACTCTCTCTCAGCGAATCCCTCAAAATAGCTCCAAGGAGAATAAAATCAAGCTGATCGGTATGCATAAGATACATTTCGGACAACTTTCTTTTACGCTCCGGGTCTCGCAGGGATGTGTTGCGCAGGGGCAGGGGCTCGGTCTCCAGTTCTATCGCGATAACCGATAGCGGGTGCCGATAGCGCCGGGCCCTGGAAATTTCTTTGGCGATATAGGGTAAATTTTTTTGATACGAACTTATCTCCAGAACCTGGTTGGCCAGCGTGCTGTGCAATGCCAGGGTCTTTCTTCTTTTTAGTTGCAGGTAAAACAAAACGATTATTCCCGCCAGATTAAGACAAAAAAAGACAAGCAGAGAATATATTACGATTGATCTCGATATGAGTAGTATTGTCATTTATTTCCGTCCTTCCCTGAAAAACTCCCTCTGATTTTTGCTGAACTTTATGTTTTCAGCAGCAAAATCCCTAAAATGGGGCCCTTGATATATTGCCAAAATTGTTGAATTTGAAAAATATCTTTTTCACGATTTGACTTTTCATCTACAACCAGTATGGTGGCATCTACGCTTGTCGCAGCATTCCTGCTGTTTATATCGGACAAGATTCCCGCCGACTCGATCCAGACCAGTTTGTCCGGCAATCCGGAAATGAGAGTGTTAAACAGCTCCATCGTGAGAAAGCCTTTGTTGCCGGCATTGCCTTTCGGAATAACCTGTAAATTAGGCAGCGCTGTGTTTCGAATAAAGGCATTCATGGTGGCCAAATCGGCGCTTCGTATCGCTGTATCCGTTTTTGTTTCGATCCTGGTTTCTTCCTCCGCGCCGACAGCTGTAACCATTTTCAACTGTTCTGCATAATCCGACAATCCGGGTTCTTTTACACCCAATCCGGGGTGCCTGCCGTTCACCGGGTTTTCTACAATGATGCTGTCGATATTGGATTGCGCAAAGTAGAAAGCGAGATTGGCGGTTATCAGCGCGGTGTCGATATGGGGGTCGATTGAGGTCATCAGCACAGATCTGATCTCTTTGCCCACTCCGCGAAGCTGAAGCTGAAAAGCCGTATCGTAATAGTCTTGCCCTGATATCTTTGTCTGATTCTCGGCATCGACCATCTTTTTCATCAGGGTTGATATATCATTTTGAGCATCTTTGGAAGTCTTTTGACTTGAATCTTTCAGGCTGCCTAAAAGCGGCCACCCGGTTGCTGCGGTTAATGCCTCTGGTGGAACCGGATTTTTGCGCCACTCCAGATAGAACGCGGATCCGAACGCCACCAGCAGACCAAACAAAAAACCAACGGCGAGATTGAATTTTTTCCTCGGTGATACCGCTTCCAGGGGTGTGCGGGCCTTGTCGACGATCCTTACTCTGGACATCTCTTCATTTTGAGCGATATCGGTGTTTTTTTTCTTCTGTATCAGCATTGAATACAAATTTTCATAGAGCTCTTTATCTCTGGCGAGTCTTGCATAGGCCTGTTCTTTGGTCGGCAGCGTATTCAAAGATTCCTGATATCGTTGAATTATCATACCCAGCGCGTTTTCCTGGGCGGTCAGCGCTTCGAGCTCCAGCTTTGTTTGCAGATAGGTGCGGACGATGTCCTGCATCTGTGATACCGGTTCCAGCAGATTATCCTGTTCGAGCAACCGGACCGCCTGTTCCTGCAATCTTTTTTCAGTGTCTGCAATATCTTTTTGAATTTGCTGCATTTTTGGATGTGCTTCGGGATAGTTTTGCAGCTGTAATTCAACATATTGCTGATAAAGTTCGAGTTGTTTTTGTTTCAGCTTTGCCATCAGTGACGCACTTAATTCCGTTACACGCGGTACCAGATTTTTTCGTTGAGCGTCGAGTTCTTTTCCCATATTGGCCAATTTTTCCCGAGTGGCGACGCGTTTTACGCGAATTTCATTGTTTAATATTTCTGCCTCGGTCAGCAGGGTAAGCATCTGTTCTGCTTGTTCGCTGGTCGTAGTGAACTTGTTGACCTGTTTGAAGCTCCTTAATTCATTTTCTGTACTGCGCAGCAGATCAGCATAGTGGGTGATTTCTGAATCCAGATACTCATTCATCTGCTGCAGATTCTTGTCTCTGATATCCCGGTGCTTTTTTTGCAGCAACCCGGCGGCGTTCGCAGCAAGTGCCTGTACAAGGGTTGCATCGTGTGCGCGAAATGTTAGTCGTATAAGATCAGAGTTGCGTATAGAATAGGCGCTCATATTATCCAGAATCGCCTTGCTGATTTGAAACAGGGTATCGCTCTCAACAGACTCGAGTATCCTGTTTTGGATTTGTATCTGCATTCGGGGTGTCAGGGATTGATAAACCTCTTCTATGAATGAAATGCTTTTTATCTCCTCGATCCGGTTCACCAGCATAATTTCACTGGCCGTATCATAACCATAGGATTTATCCGGAGATTCGAATTTTTCCAGTGCCAGCAGGGCGCTGGATTCATAAACCGGAGGGGTTATCCGATTGTAAATGATAACCGGCACCAATACAAGTACCAGGATGCTGAAGACCCGGATTTTGCGATACTTGACTATTTGAGCAAAAATGTGTTGAATCTGGTAGCTGACGTCTATGTTCACTTTCGACCTCTCTGTCTGTAATTATTTTTATGACCTAATCCTGTGTTGCACGCAAGTAGAGAAAATAAGCGCTTGCAACCACGGAAACGTCTCTCAATATGGATGCAACATTTTTCCAGCCCCTCATGGTGTTCCTGGGAATGTAGACCACATCGTTGGGCTCAAGTACCGGTATATCCCTGTTATTGACGTTTTTTAAAAAATCGGCCAGATCGAGTACGATGATCTTTTTCTCATTTTTAATCACAGGATCATCTTTACCGGCCAAACGGGTGAATCGGTTGATCTTAACCTTTTTGAGATTTGCGTATTGTGTTCCTCCGCCGGCCTTTGCAATAAGCTCCAGCACATTGGTCTGATCTTTAACCATGTATTCACCTGGTCTGTTTATTTCACCCATAATATAGACCGTCATCTGTAAAAGCGGCTTGTCGTCAAAGAGATATTTCTCCTGTGCCTGCGCAGGAACGGCAGAGAGGAAAGCTAAAAAGACAAGGATGGGTATTGTAAAAAGACAACGTTTCATCATTTACCTCCATATACCCGGAAAGGATCAAATTCATTAATCGATTCATATCTTTGTTCCGGGATTTTGATTTTTTCACCATCATTCTATTACGTTTGTTTATCTTCACCATTGGTAAGAACAGCAGCATGACGCCATCAGGCGCATTACAATTGATTCTTATACCTGTTAACAGCTACAGTTTGTGTTTTATTCTGGCAAAGCCTTGTTTTTATAAATTTACAGAAATAAAAACAACAGCTTTTGGACCCGGTTCCGTTTTTGTTGCTTATGTCCGGTGCGGTGGCAGCCAGCTATAATTTTTTATGGTTTTATCTTTTCAAGCGAGGAATCGTATCTGCTGATGTAAATCAGGGATTTGAAGTTTGCTGCATTTTTTGTATATTTATGAAAGATTTGAATTTATAAAATTTTGTAAATTTTTTTGGAGATATTGATGCTATATCACAAATATGGAGATACGGAGGTTAAGGTTTCAGCGGTCGGTTTCGGCGGTATGCGCTTCAGGGACCAGAATGACGTGGAACAATGCGCTTCCCTGGTTAAATACGCCTATGATTCGGGGATTACCTACTTTGACACCGCACCGGGGTATGGCAAATCGGAGGATCTTTTTGGTACGGCATTTAAAGAGATGCTGAAAACACGGAAAGAAAAACCGTTTTATGTGTCGACGAAATCCAATAAAGCCAAACCGGATGATCTACGCCGGGATTTGGAAAATTCCTTGTCACGCATGGGACTGGACTATATCGATTTTTTTCACATGTGGTGTATTATCACGATGGATCAATATCAGGAACGCAAAACAAACGGGGTTTTGCAGGAATTGGAGAAATTTAAACAAGAAGGGTTGATCCGGCATATCTGCGTCTCCACTCATTTAAGCGGTGAGAATGTTGAGACGCTTTTAAAAGATTATCCTTTTGAAGGCGTATTGCTGGGATATTCCGCCATGAATTTTGCCTACCGTGACGAAGGGTTGGATGCGGCGGCGAATCTGAACAGAGGGGTGGTGGTGATGAATCCCCTCGGAGGCGGCCTTATTCCGGACAACCCGGATCGCTTTGGCTTTGTCAAAAGCCGCGAAGATGAAACCATTGTTGAGGGCGCATTGAGATTTTTGTTCAATGATCCGCGCATCGATGTTGCATTGGTTGGCTTTAGCGAAAGGGATCATGTCGATCAAGCCTGCAGTGCTGCTGAAGGTTTTGAACCTATTGGCAAGGATAAAGTCGATGCCATTCGTACGAAACTCAATGACTCATTCGACCACCTCTGCACGTCATGCGGTTACTGTGATAACTGTCCTCAGGAGATTCCGATCCCCAAATTGATGGATGTTTATAACCACTATATTTTGACCGGTAAAAGAGAGCAGTTGCTTACGCGTTTAAAATATCACTGGGGTATTGAACTGGACGATGATATCCTGCGGGATTGTATCCGCTGTGGTCAGTGTGAAGCTGAATGCACGCAGCAACTGCCGATCTGCGATCGACTGGATGAAATCGAGGAAATTGCAGACAAAGAGCTGGCGAAAGCGAAACAAAAATAATCTAATCCCACCAGGCGATTTTTTTCAGCACAAACAACATGGGAAAATAGGGGGGGGTCATCTCTCTGAGACGGGAATCCCAGCGGTAATCCTTGAGATATCCTTTTCTTGTCGATTCATCGCCCACCAGCCCCACGGCACCGCGATTGCGCTGGATCAGTCCGCCAAATAAATGCAGGGTGCCATATTTATAGTCATCATAATTGTGGACATAAAAATTACTGGTCGTCGAGGCATACGGATTCATGGCCATACAGGTGGCGAGTATGGTGCGATCCGTGTTGTATTGATTGTTATATACAATAATGTCTTTTGTCGCCGCCAGGCCGACCATGTCTGTCGAATTGGGATTATAGCGGGGATCATCGGCCAGGAGGATATCGTCGCTGATCACAATCCTTCCCTCTGAGGCGACCGTATAGTTGCCTCTGGCCGTGCCTTCCACAAACAAATAGGGGGTTTCATAGGGATAATCATTAAAGATAACCCCGTTGGTGTTGCTGATATTATAACTGCTGTATTCCCAGGAATCGGGAGTGCTATAAGTGTTTTTGCCGCAGATGAGAGCGGTACCATCGGACTGGAATTTCATCCACACATAACGGTTGGGCAGATAAAGACCGCTATCCTTGGCGGCATCGATCAGTTCCTGGGGCATGCTGCTCGGCATGGAGAGGTAAGGAACACCCCATTCTGTTCCCCCCAGAAAATTCGGATTGGTATAACCATAGGGATAAATTCGGTACGGTTGGCCGGATTGATACAACTGATGGCTGGTGACCTTGTCGAAAAAGACCGGTGTACCGGCCATTTGAAAATAGGTGTTGGTATGAACCGGCCCGCGCAGCGTATCGCCGCTATTGAACCAGATATTTCCTTCATAATTGGTAAAATAGGCATATCGGGAAAAGGAAGGGCGGGTAAGGAGAACAACAACGGTATCGCGGCTGTCGTGAAACCTTGAGGTGCAGGTGACGCGGATTTCGGTCGGTCCGAGAGTGGGATCCTCCTCCCTGCGTTGATAATAGTAGGAGAATTCACCGCCATACAGCGATCTGTTCTGTACCGCCTCCGTTTCTTCCACATTCAAAGTAAGGCCGTTTAATGCAATCGTGGCACCACTATTGGCGATGTTTCGGGCCCAAGCCACATCGAACTTTTCCACAGAGTTCCCGACGCTGTCGAGAACGGTTCCTTGTGTGTGAATGCGCAAAAAAAGCACGCTGATAAACAATGCCAGAATAATGAGTGATGCATATCGTCCCATGGTTTAGTCGTCACCATCCTCTGTTTTATCTGCCATATTCAATGAGTAAATTTTTTGGCGTCAGCCTGGTATTATAAGCTGCACGGGCAAATTGGTTATCAAACCCTTCTTCATTTTCCACGATCAAAAGAACCTCGATTTCGCGGATCTTGCTGAGTGAATCACTGATGACCGGTGTGGGCAATTGTGTATTGTATTGGTTAAAATAGTTCAAGCGAAAACGGCTGAGCCCCAGGTTGATCCGGTTGTCCATAGCGTTGTTTTCTTTTCTCAATAAGGTATAATCATGTGGATTGCGGCTGGATCTCGACGGCTCTATGCGGTAATCGACCCGTATCGAATCATAAATATGGTGATAGTTCTTATTGTATGAAAAGATAATGCGGGACGAATCTGCAAAGTGAATCGCGCGTGAAGGTGTCCATAAATTGTGACCGATTTTGCGCAGGTCGTATTCCAGAATTTTGCTGACCAAATGCAGATTTTCCTGTGTCTCCAGATTTTGCCGAAGTGTAATGGCGTGGCTCTTGGTGTTGAATTCTATTTGCATGACAAACAAGATCAACATTCCGGTTATCACCATTGCCAGCACGACATCCATAATGCTATTCATCAGTCTTTTTCACCTCTTTTTGTTCTCTTGCCGGACGATTATTCTTTACAGCTATTCAGAGAAAAAGTAATGATACGCGAATAGCTTTTTCAGGACCAGTGGTGGCGTGTTTTCGCTGAATTTGTTCGATGAGACAGTCACTTTGATTTGTTTGATATAGGTACGATACGCCACTTGTTGATAGGGACTGGTTTCGGCAACATAATGGACCTGGATGCTGACGGAATAAGGGATTGATCCGAGCGTTTCGGTAACACTGAGCCCATTGTAATCGTCAATATCATCATATGTGTTCACGTTCTCGCCATAGTCGGGACCGAGATAGTCCGGTTCCGTAAATGCACCGGTCGACATGGCGGATTTATCCTCATCAAAATTCAACAATTCCGCCTTTTCGATATATTTCTGTGCAATCCCGATGGCTTCAATAACCTGACCGCTGTTGTATAACGTGGTTTGCTCCTGCACGTTATGGCTGGTCAATGTCAGCGTAAACAACGATAGCAAAATAAGCGATCCTATGGTTAATATGGTTTCGCCTGTATTCATGATTATGGGTTATCTTTAGATAAATAGATATACACGGCTTCACTAACCACCCCGTTTGGACTGTCCAGTTTTATGTTTACTTTGGCCATTCCCGCCTTGTCCAGAACGGGGTCCAGGTCATTGAGCAGTTGAGTTTGAAAAAATGTTGCGCCATATCCATAGCGTTCCGGTGTCGGCATCAGCGAACTGTTTGAGATTTCTCCATTGGAAGCATCTGCCGTCAGTGTTGATCCCCGGGCCGGTGGATTGCCGTTTATATCGTATACCACAATCGAAATCGTAGCCACCTCACCCAGATCCAGCGAGTCCCGGTCACTCGAAATATCAAATACGGCAATGGAACCGCTAAAGACCGCCATATGCGTTGCAAAAACGACCGCATCGTTGCCGTTTTGATCTCTTCCGTGGGTTGAGGCAATAATATATGCGATGCCATCATTTTCAACACCATTAAATTCAAAATCCGGTACTGTGATGGGTAGCATCATCCCTTCATCATTGGGATTGGGAATGCGATGGGGCGCCAGAACAACAGGATCCGAAGGATTGACATAGGGACGCGGATTTGCGGTTGTCAATATCGCACTTCCTTCTCCCCTGGCATCTGTGACAACGTCCGTGGTGATGATGCCCGCCGTGCTGGTCAGGTAAATACTGGTTCCCTGTTCCACCGGATTGTTGTATTTGTCACCTGCATAGAGTGAGACATTAAACTGCCTGACGTGGTTCCAACCCTCCAGATTAAAGACATCCAGCGCGACAGTCATGTGGGTTTCGACATTATTTTTATCGCCGGGATCGATCCAGATATAGGGCGGTCCGGAACGTATGGTGACGTTGGTGGTGCGTGAATGTACCTCCGGAAAATCCACCAGCTCGGCCTCGATTTCCACGGTACCGGATCGAATTCCTGATTTCAGCGTGATTTTGGCGGTGCCGTTAACTGTTCTGATGGGCTCGCTGATCAGGGTCGAACCCGGTGCTGCCGGTGAGATGCTTTCGCCGCCGCCCGGTCCGTTTCGCAGCCTGAACCTTACCGCCACTTCATTGGAAATCGAGGTACCGGTTTGGGTCAGGATGGTTGCTGCGATAATGGTTTGATCCAGCTCACCGGTCTCTTTTACCCAGATAAAGCTGGGATTGGCGCTCAACAATATGGTGTTGGGCTGTTCCGAAACAAACTGAACCCGGGTGGAATCCGTGATTAGACCATATTTCGCCGTTACAATGGCTGATCCCGATTTGGTACCGGAGGTTAACGTTGTGGAGGCCTCGCCGCTATAATCGGTGACAAGTTCATTGTTCACCGTTCCCAGCGTGGTTGAAAGCGACACGGTGGCGCCGGCAATCGCTTTATGGCTCTGACTCTCTTTTAAGGAAATCGCCAGTTTGCAATTTTCAATACCATTGGCCAGTATCGAGTCGGGCGTTACACTGATTTGTAAAAGAATACCGCGCAACAGCAGCGGCAATTTCACGGTACTGGTCGCCGAGCTGACCGTCAGGGTGTCGATGACATCAGTACTGCCGGCATCAGGGGTATAGGGAAGGGTCACATAGCCGTTAAGATCGGTTTTTGCAGTGGGTTCAATATCGCCATATTGAGCGGAAAATTGGACGGTGCTGTTGGCAACGGGATTATTGTTTTGATCGAAGACGCGGGCGGAAATCTCTGCCTGGCTGACACCGTTGCGCAGTACTTCGGGAGGGCCGCTCACGGAGAGCTTTTTACCGCTGGATTCCTGCAGCGCAATGCGGGACGTATCGGAAATATCATGAAAAACGGCCACCACCATAGCGGTATCTTTGACTGTGCTGTTGCTGGAGTACTGAGCAATTGCACGTCCCTGTTCATTGGTTTTTGCCGAGGAGGTCACCACGCCCTTGTCCGTGGAAAAATGAATTTCAGCCCCCGGAATCGGATTGTTGTTGTGTGATGTCAGCGTGGCGGTGAGCTGCAACTGGCTGTTGCCATCGGCCATGAGGGTTGCGGTTTTTGGCTCGAGTCTGATAGAGGGGGTGATAAAGTCCATGAATAAAAGTTTGCTGATGGTATTGCCATAGTCGATATAGATCGTATCGGTGGTTGCGTAAGCAAGAGCGGTTATACTTGCAGTGGCCACCCCGCTGTTATCGGTAAAAACTTCAGCCGGAATGGTGTTTTTGGCTGAACGCAGGGAAAGTTTTGCATGCGGAACAGCCCGTTTGCTGGTGGTTTCCTTTATGACCATATTCAATTCGGTTTGACTCAAGCCGTCTGCCGGCAATTCCTCTTTTTTCAGAGTCGCCGAGAGTGTGACGCCGATAAAGAGAACGCTTATTGTTGCTTCTTCTTCATTCGCATTATTGGTCTCGATAATTACCTGCTGTGCCTTCAGAGTCACCGTTTTTTGGGTAAATGCACTTTTCTGTAGTTGTGTCGAGTCCGGCAACGTCACCGTGACAGTTGCAGTAATATCTGTTGTACTGGCACTGCTGGTCAGTGATGCAATAGCCTGACCATTGGCGTTTGTCATGACACGCTCATCAATGTTTCCATGGCTGCTTGAGAATTGTACCGGAATATTGGTGATCGGTTTTTGGCTGCTGTCGTAAACGGTGGCGATTATATCCACTGTAGAGACACCGTCTGCCAGAATAGAGGGCCGGCTTGATTCGACCTGTTCCAGCGTATTGGTACCGGTGATTTCTTCAGCCTCCTCGGCACAAAATATCAAAAAGAATACGAGAATGAATATTAATCTATATTTAATCATGTTATAACCTCACCACTACTTTATCGCCCACCTGCACCTTGCCGGTACTCCGGGTTACCTGAGCGACGCTTTTGGAGTTCATCGATTTTTTTACCGATACTATCCCTACCGATGCAAATTTTTCCGGACGTATCCTTCTGATGACGGTCAGGGATTTTCCGTTCAGAGCGCCGGCGTTGAATCCATCCATCCATTCGATGAGCACCAGGTCTTTCTCGACATGCACCACTTTACCGATTTGAATGCCGGGTTCCCGAGCAGGGGGTGGGGGCGTTGGTGTTTTATTGCTGGTTTTATCGTTAGAATCGTTATTTCTTTCGATTTGGGTATTGCGATAGGATTCCAAACGTTGTTCCAGTTGCGGTCTGGTCGTTCGAAATTGATCGACTTTATCCTGGGCGGACAGTCTTGCTTTGTTTCGACTGGCCTCTTTTCGCGCAAATACGTCCGGAAGCAGGGAAGCTCTGAGAATGATAATTAATTCTTTTTCAGTATCTTCGACGCGGTTATAGCCGGTCAGGTAGCGTATTCCCAGAAACCAGGGGGGTAAATCTTTAAAAAACGGAATACCTTTGCGCAATGTCGTTTTTTCGGTGGAATAGAGACCTGCGATCAGGGTTTCCTCTCCGTCGAATAATTGAATAAAGGAATTGGCTTCGGACTTTTTAATAATGGTGCTAACGACATCCGGAGAAGCCTGGCTTCTTTCTACATGTGCTTTTAGAACGATCGCATCTCCCTTTTCATCATCGGTGAGGATGTAGGGGGTTACCTCCAGAATCGTACCCGTACTGTAGAAACGTTCTATGGTGTTGCCGGCAAAATCCAGGGTTTTGATCGAAAAATCCTGTCCTACCTGTATACTGCCCTCATTACCCTCTGTGACCACGACCTGTGGCTGTGCCAAAACCCGTCCCACATTTTTTGAATCAAAAACCCTGAACAGCGCTTCGACACTGACATTGAAAATTTTGTTGGGTATTTTAATGGTTGCATTCAGAAAACTCTCATTAATCTGGAGTGCACCCATCTGTTCAGCTGAAATATCAACCTTGCCATTGTAAAATGTGCTCCAGTCAATGCCGATTTCTGAAAGGGCTTTGCGGTCGCCCTCGAAGAAAATGGTTTCAATTTTGACTTCCCGGCTTCCCAGCGTAAGGGAAACCCCGTCACCTTCGGCCGAGGGTCCATTCAGCTTTTCCGTCTTGTCTGCGGCAACGACAATCTGGAAAAAGTGTTCCTTCTCAACATACCATAGTCCTCTGCGACTGAGAATGATCTCCATGGCTTTCTTCCATGGCATGCGATTGATATCGATACCGATTTCACCGTTTTGTTTGGTGGGGTCGAATATCGGTTTGGAAGCGAATTGTATCGAATATTCACTGAGGATGTCCAGCGCATCGGCAAAGTTGAGATTACTGCTTAATGATACAATCTCTCCTTGCGCTACATACCTTGGCGGAAACTCTTGCTGAGCATGTAACGGTATCGCCACCATGATGAAACTAAAACAAAGTTTTATGAACATTTTTTTCATAGGCATATCATGGAATAGTTGATAATTCAATCAATTCACTTTTATTGGTGTCCTGAATACGAAAAACAACCTTACCTGTTTGATTCCGGATTTCTTCGAGAAATCCTTTTTCAATCTTGTCGCCGGGCCCCAGTCTCCATTGTTTGCCGTTGTCATCCTGAAC
>WJMF01000053.1 GCA_014728085.1 Candidatus Zhuqueibacterota bacterium | reverse complement strand
CGCAGCGGCCCCGGTGAAGTGAGCATATCAAAGGAAAATCCGCTGAGGCGCTGCATCTGCTCAAGATCGAGCTTTTCTTTAGAAATAAAACCGGGCGCATAGAACCAGACCACCGTGGTGCCGCTGCCTTTGAGCATGGTCAGCAATTTGTCCACCTGCTGCTTGCCGAGGTAAAAAAGATTGCTCATAAAGACGAGCTTGTATTTCCTGAAATCCTCTGCGGTCAAATCAAAGGGGAAAAGCGTATCAAACGGCGCTCCGATTCTGTGCAGCGATCGCGCCTGGGTATTGAGAAACCAGTGATTGAAAAAGTCGCAATGGCGAATGCCGTAATTTTCCCACGGTTTACCGGCGAGCCAGTGCTCGCTGACGCAAAAGCTTTCGCTGTCGCTGACCACCAGAATGTCGCTGCAGGAGCTCAGATCGAGATGGGGGCGTTTTTCTCCCAATACGGCAAACCGGTTCATCTCCTCGATCACCGCCTCGCCCGAATACCATCCCTGCGGCGATTTGTTCATGGGACCGAAATCATAGAGCCAGCCGCCGTCGCCGGTGGCGAACATCTGGCCGAGATCGCGGCGAAAGATCTTGCGCGTACCGTCCACCGTTGTACTGCCGGGGCCGCCGATCCGCATGTATCTCTTGCTGACATAGGTGCTGGGATCGATTTCGACGATAAACATCTTGCCGTGTCGCTTTACCGACTCTACCGGTATGCGGTAGCCGCCGTCACCACCGACACCGCGGGCGCGTCCGAGCCAGTTACCAGCGTCATCGGTCATGCCTTCGGGCATGTTGTCATCGCCTTTGAAATTATTGCCCTGGTAGGCATAGGGACTGGCGAGATAGTCGATATCCGGACTTTTTAAAATTGCCTGCGGTGCCAGATAACCACCCTCCTGAATGTGAACCTGTTCAGCGATATAGGCATAATAAATGCCGGTGAGGATGCGTCCCATGGTTTGCCGGCGAATCTTTTTTGCCAGGTAAAGTATGGTATCGGCGATGGTTTGATGATAGGTGCGAATATAATCTATTACCCCCTGCTCTTTTTGCGGGTCGCGCAAAAGGCCAAAGGTGGTGTTCAGGCGCCGCTCGAGATCCGGTATATTGCCGCAAGCCCGTCGCATGGGTTTGCTGATATCCGGCATATAGCGCTCGCCAAAACTGTTCCATTCCGCCGTGCGGCCGGTGGTAAAGTGATAGCCCAAAATACGGCTTTTCAGCGGCGAGTTGTCCATATATTGGATAAAATGCCGCAGCATTTTTGCCGTATCCCGACGCCAGGGAATCGATGCGAAGGAGGCTTCGCGCAGTTCTTTGTTGAGGTCGAACGAGTGACCGCCTTTGGTCCGGCGAAGATTGTCGATGTCATAGCGTTCTTGCGGAATGGGCAATGCATACTCGATCAGTTCATCGGGATGCTTGTCTATCCACCACTCCGGCGTGTTGAGATGCAGGCGCGGCAAAAAGTAAAGGCCGGGATCTCTGTGCAGCAGTTGTCCCAGAAAGGTTTCGATGATGCTCCAGTCATATTGATTTTCGCCGAGCCAGCCCGAGCGCGTGCCGAGAAAAGGCATAATCAGGCGAATACCGGCGCGGCTATAGTTCGATACGGTGTTCAAAAGCTGACGGCTGAGACCGAGGAACGGATAGACCTCTTCACCGTTAAGCAGCAGCCGTGCGCCGCCATTGCGCATGCGAACCTGTGCAATCGCTGCCGGTTCATTGCGCAGGGCGTCAATCGCCTCCCGGGCCTGTTTTTTCTCGAGCCCGGAATAGAGCTCTTTGCTGTGTAACCATTGCGGCGCGCAGACCAAAACGCCCGCGCCTGTGCAGAGCTGTTTTAATGCGTTGCGGCGATTCATAATTCTCCTTATAGTGTATTTGTTCAAGTCAAGCGAAATGAATGATGATATATCGTTTGACGTATGTTTAATGGTGGCTTTTATCGGGTAAATAAATCATTATTGTAATGAAAAATGACGGCCCAGCAAAAAAATCACGTTCAAACCCGCGGTTTGATATCTAAAATTGTTTCCCAACCGACAAAAGAACACTAGAGTTTTGCTATCAGATGATAAAGCTTGCAATAAATATTCAAATTCTCTACAATGGCGGAAACAGGGATGAATAGCGCTCGACAAGGCGATCCATCAGGGCATCCAGTTTCGTATCGACCTGCTGCCGGCTGCTGTCCGCATCATACCAGTTCATAATCGTTTCAATACCGCGTGAAAAGGGAATGCTTGCATTGAAATCCGGTACGAGTCGTTTGATTTTAGTGTTATCAAACACGGCGCTATGGGACTTGTCGCCGAGCAATCCGGCGCCCCATTCGGAGTCATAAGCAGCGATCAATTCAGACGGCAGATGTACCGCCTGCAATTCCGCTCCCGCCCGGGCGGCGACGAGCTCATAGATTTGGTTCCAGGTCAGCACCTGGTCGGAGGTAATGTGAACCGCTTCGCCGATGGCATAGTGGTTGCCAAGCAGACCGGTAAAGCCTTTGGCAAAATCGCTGTTGTGGGTTACCGTCCACAATGAGGTGCCGTCACCGTGGATAATCACTTTTTTGCCTTTGCGCATGCGATTTACCGTCGTATAGTTGCCGGAGACGATGAGCATGGTTTCGTCATAGGTATGCGACGGCCGTACGATGGTAATGGGGAAATTCTCTTCAAAACAGGCCCGGTACAATCGCTTCTCACAGGCGATTTTTTTCTGCGAATAGCTCCAAAAGGGATTATGCAATGGCGTCGATTCGGTAATGGGCAGGGAAATAACCGGTTTATGATAAGCCGATGCCGAACTGATAAAAATATACTGGCCGGTTCGTCCTTTAAAGAGGTCTATATCGCGCTCGATCTCTTCCGGCGTAAAAACGATCCAGTTGACCACCACATCAAAGGTCTGGTCGTTGAGGGCGTTGACAACCGATTTTTTATCGGAAATGTCGGCGTGAATCTCTTTGACACCCTCCGGAACGGTGCGCCACGATTTACCGCGATTGAGCAGATAGAGATCGACACCGCGCTGCAGCGCCGCCACCGTACAGGCAGAGCTGATCTTTCCGGTACCGCCGATAAAAAGTACTTTCATAGGCGTATCCTTGTTTATGATGAATGAATGAGTATAGGAAATTCAACCTGTTGCTGGTGAACAAACTATTTGGATGCTCAATTCTGAGGAGACGGATGTGCTGTTTATAAGAATAACCAATATTTAAAAAAAATGCAATGCTTATTGTAATTTATCGCCTGACTGCTTATATCGAGTACGGGGTATTATTCTACAACCGGCCGCGCCGGCCGCATATTTATTTAACCAGAGCTTGATGCAACGATAAATCCACTTTTCTTCAAAGCAATCCATAGAAAGGGGGCTGAAATGTCCAGGACGTTTAGCACCATCCTCGAAAAAATCAGTGACGCGGTGGCAGGAATTTTTGATATTGTCGAACTGCAAGTAAATGTAATGGATTTGTGCCAGGATATCTTTGATGCAGAGGCCTGTTCTCTGTTTCTCTTTAATAAAGCGGGAGAGCTCAATCTGGTTGCGGCCAGGGGGTTTACCCGTAAATTCATCGGCCATCCTCCGCTTTTTATTCGCGGTGAACATTTTGATGCAGGCCTCAACAGGATACTACAGGTGCTGAGGTGTAAGCCGGGATAAGTCCGGCTTTATTGGTAATCGATGTCAACATGCAAAATCGCAGCGAGCTCACTGGCCAGCATGGAGAGAGCGCTGTGGTCGGTGGAGGGTAAAAGCGAGATAGCGCGCCCCCGTTTGGTGACCAGAAACAATCCCGAGCCCGGCAGTAACCGGCCGTTCTTGT